>CAZVOE010000052.1:4411-20278 GCA_964628935.1 uncultured Acidobacteriota bacterium | reverse complement strand
CCGGCCGGTCCGCCGAGGACCTCGAGGTCGCCGTCCCCGTCGGGACGGTCGTCTACGACGAGGACGGCGAGATGCTCGCCGACCTCTCTGCGCCGGGGGAACGCTTCGCGGCCGCCCGCGGAGGACGGGGGGGCCGGGGAAACGCCCGGTTCGCGACCGCCGTGCGCCGCGCACCGCGCCGCGCCGATCCGGGCTCCCCCGGCGAGTCCCGGAAACTCCGGCTCGAATTGAAACTCCTCGCGGACGTCGGGCTCGTCGGACTCCCCAACGCCGGCAAGTCGACCCTTCTCTCGCGGCTTTCCGCCGCGCGGCCGAAGATCGCGGATTACCCGTTCACGACGCTCGAGCCCCATCTCGGGGTGGTGGATGCCGGGGGGGACCGCAGCTTCGTGCTGGCCGACATCCCAGGCCTGATCGAAGGCGCTCATCGCGGGGCGGGGCTCGGAGACCGCTTCCTCCGACATGTCGAGCGTTGTCGGCTCCTGCTCCACGTCATCGACCCGGTCGCCGGGGGTCGGCACCCGATCCTCGACATCCGGACGATCGACCGCGAACTCCGGCGGTACGGTCGAGGCCTGCGGGACAAGCCACAGATCCTCGTGGTGAACAAGATCGACGCCCACCCCGATCCGGCGACGCTCGATCGGATCCGCGCGTTCGCGCGCCGGCGGGGGCTCCTCAGCCTCGAGATCTCCGCGGTCAGCGGCGCCGGGCTCCCCGAGCTCGTCCGCGCCGCCGCGGAGGCGCTCTCGAGTCTCGGAGAAGCTGCGTGAGCGGATTCGTCGCGGTTCTCGGAGGAACGTTCGACCCGGTCCATCTCGGCCATCTCCACGTCGTCCATTGCGTCCGCTCCGTCTTCCTCCCGGATCGCTTCCTGCTCGTCCCGTGCGCCACCCCCCCCCACAAGACGGGGCGGAAGGTGGCCGCCGCCGCGCATCGACTCGCGATGCTCCGCCTCGCGGTCCGCGATCTGCCGGGAGTCGAGATCTCGACCGTCGAGATCGACCGTGGAGGGGTGTCGTTCACGATCGAGACGCTTCGCGCCCTCTGCGCGGGGCCCCCGGCCATCCGCCCGGTTTTCGTCGTCGGGGAGGACGCGCTCGCCGAGATCGACACCTGGCGCGACCAAACGTCGCTCCTACGGGAGTTCGACCTGATCGCGGTGCACCGTCCGGACTCACCCCCCCTCCCTGCCGTCCCGGCAGGCGCGTCGATCGTGGTGGTTCCCTTCTCCGCGGGGGCGGGACGGGAACTCGGCGGCCCTCCCCCGGGCAGTGGCGGGCGCATCTTCCGGGTCGCGATCCCGCCTTCCCCGATCTCCTCGAGCGAGGTGCGGCGCCGCGCCGCACGGGAGGAGGAAACCGACGGACTTGTGCCCCGGGAGGTGGCCGTTTATATTCGCGCCCACCGCTTGTACCGGGAGGAGGTTTTGTCCTGACTCCGGCCTTGCAGTTGGCCGCGAACGCCGCGAAAGAAAAGAAGGCACGGGAGATCGTGGTGCTCGATCTTCGCGGCCTCGCGGATTTCGCCGATCATTTCCTCGTTTGCCACGGCACGTCGAACCGGCAGGTCCTCGCGATCGCCGACGCGATCGTCGAAGCGCTCGAGACCCGACTCGGCATCTCACCCGGTCACGTCGAAGGCCGCCGCGTGGCCGACTGGGTGCTCCTCGACTACATCGACTTCGTCGTCCACGTCTTCGTCGAGGAGAAACGGTCGTATTACGGCCTCGAACGGCTGTGGGGGGACGCGCCGACCTCGAGGTTCGACGACTCCGAAGAACCGGAACGATCCGCCGCCCCGACACTGAAGGCTCGAGCCCGGACCTCCCGCCGCAGGCCGTGAAGGGGTTCGTCACCCGCGATCGGGCCTTCCGCCGCCTCCTCGAGGGGGCCCTCCGCGCCGCTCGCACCGAAGCGAACGTCCTCCTCACCGGGGAATCGGGAACCGGGAAAAGCCGCCTCGCGCGAGCCCTCCACGACGCCAGCGGACGGAGCGAAGGTCCCTACGTGGAAGTGCACGGAGCGAACCTCCCAGAAGACCTGCTCGAAGCGGAGCTGTTCGGCGTGGTCCGCGGAGCGTTCACCGGCGCCTCCGAGGACCGGCCCGGGAGGCTCGAGGCGGCGCAGGGAGGGACGCTCTTCCTCGACGAGGTGCAAGAACTCCTACCGTCGCTTCAGGCGAAGATCCTCCGAGTCCTCGAGAGCCGCCGGTTCGAACGGCTGGGCTCGACAGAGGCGCGCGAATTCGACGCGCGGATCGTGGCGTCGGTCTCCGGGTCCCCCGAGCGCTTGGTCGCCGAGGGCCGCCTGCGGGCGGATCTCTTCTACCGCCTGCAGGTGGTGCGGTTCGACCTCCCTCCGCTCCGGGATCGGCCTGCGGACGTCGAGCCGCTCGCGCACGCGTTCTTGGAGGAGATCGCGGAGCGCCACGGAACCGCCGTGAAGCCGCTCGCCGCCGAGGCCATCGCCCTCTTGCGCCGGTACCGCTGGCCGGGAAACGTGCGGGAACTCCGCCACGTGATCGAATCGGCCGTCATCCTCGGAGAGCGGGAGACGGTCGGCGTCGAGGATTTCCCCGCCCGGATGGGGGCGGGCTCCCACGGCTGGCTTTCCGGCGCCGCCGACCTCGGCTGGTCGCTCGCGCGGGTCGAGGAGGCGTACATCGACGAGGTGCTGCGCCGAACCCGCGGGAACAAGACGGCGGCCGCGAGGATCCTCGGGATTCACCGGAAGACCCTCCACGAGAGGCTCCGCTCCCGGGGCGGCGGGGCGGCGTGAAGATCGTCGTCGCCGTTGTCGGACGACCGCGCGACCGGAGACTCGCGGCGCTCCACGATGACTGGGCGGACAGACTCCGCACGCTCGGCGTCGGCTACGAGACGATTCAGGTCGCGGAGACTCGCGCCGGGGGACGGTACTCGGACGCGCACGCGCGTCGCCGTGAGACCCTGGCCCTTCTCGAGGCGTCGCGAGGGCCGGGACGGCGGATCGCCCTCGACCGCGGAGGCTTCTCGCTCACGAGCGAGGAGTTCGCCCGCCGCCTCGAACGCTGGGCGACGCCGCGGGCGATATTCCTCGTGGGCGGCCCCCTCGGACTCGATTCCCCGTCCCTCGCGGGGGTCGACCACACGATCTCCCTCTCGACGATGACGTTCCCCCACGAGCTTGCCCGCGCGATCCTCGCCGAGCAGCTCTACCGCGCGGTGACGATCCTCCGCGGGATCCCGTATCACAAGGGAGACCCCCCGAGGGGTCGCACCGGTTGACGCGTTCGCTCGCGCTGCTTTAACCTCCGCCGCGTGAAGTTCCGAACGTTCGTCTTCATCCTCGGCGCAATGGGGGCCATCTATGCGGTGGCGTCCCTCTTCGTCGCGAATCGTGAGGTGCTGGAGCGCGAGATCCACCTCTGGGGGCTCCTCGACGTCCCGATCTCGCTCGCCCTCGTCCTCTTCTTGGTCCTGGGGGTCGTGATGACCCTCCTCGCCGGGGTCGCGCGCGAGGCGTCGCGCCTCATGGAGGAGCGTCGGCGTCGGAAGGACAGCCGGCGCCACGAGGAGATCGACGAGGAGTACGGGCGTGGGCTCGCGGCGGTTCTCGAGGGGCGCGAGGACGACGCCCTCGCGCACTTCCGCGCCGTCCTCGAGAGGGACAGCCGACACTTCAACACGCTCCTCAAGATCGGCGACGTCCTGCGTTCGCGGGAGCGGTACGACGAAGCGATCGAGTTCCACCGGAAGGCGCACCACCTGAAGGAGGAGGACACGCGAGCCCTCTATGCGCTCGTCGACGACTACGAGGCCAAGGGGGACATGGAGCGGGCCAGGGCGGTGCTCGGCCGGATCATTGCGATCAAGAAGCACTCGGTCTCCGCATGGCGAAAGCTGCGGGAGCTCCACATCAAGGAGCGACGCTGGGCGAAGGCCCTCGAGGCGCACGAACGCGTCGAGAAGTACGCCGCCTCCTCGGGATCCCAGTACGGCTCCGAGCGACGGTTCGGCCTCGCGATCCGCTATGAAATGGGAGCGGAGGATCTCGTGCAGGGGCGTACGAAGGAGGCGGTCGGCGCCTTCCGGCGTGTGCTCAAGGAAGACCCGAAGTTCATTCCCGCCTACATCCGCCTCGGGGAGGCGCTGCGGGCCCAGGGGCTCGAGCGCGAGGCGGTCGACGCGTGGTTCGGCGGTTTCGAGGCGACCGGGTCGCCGGTCTTCCTCATGGTTCTCGAGGAGCACTATTTGCAGCAAGAGCAGCCGCTCGCGGCGATCGAGGCTCTGAAGCGCTGCGTCGTCCAGGCACGAAAGGACACCGTGCCGCGGTTCTTCCTCGGGAAGCTCTACTTCCGTCTCGAAATGCTCGACGACGCCCTCTCGGTCCTGACCGCCCTCGAGGGGCGGGCCTCCTACGCGCCGTCGCTGCACTACCTCCTCGGGCGGATCCACGAGCGACGCAAGCACTGGCCGCAGGCGGCGTCCGAGTACCGGCGGGTCATCAAGGAACTCGAGCTGGTCCAGCTCGATTACCGCTGCCGCTCCTGCGGGCAGACCGGCATGGAGTGGGCCGACCGGTGCGCTCATTGCGGGGAGTGGAACACGATCGAGGTGAACTTCCGGGAAGAGATCGCGCTCGACGAGTTGGGTCTCTCCCCGGCCCCCGTCTACACCGAGAAGAGCTGACCGGTCCCCGCCTCCCCAGGTCCTTGCGCGTGATCCTCCCACCCCGGGCGATTCCGGCGATGAGGCGTCTCCTCCTCGCGGGGCTCGCCGCGCTCTTCCCGTGCCCCTGCTTCGTCTGTGGCCGGCCGCTCCCGGCGGTGCAGTCGTCGGGGGCCTGTCCCCCCTGTTGGGGTTCGCTCGATCTGGCGTTGCCTCCATGGTGTCGCTCCTGCGGCGCTCCCCTCCCCGCCTCCGCCTCTCTCCAAGGCACGCCCCGTTTTTGCGGACCGTGCCTCCTCGACCCGCTGCCGGTGGCCGACGCATGCGCCGCGGTCGTTTACGACGACGTCGCGAGACGGTTCGTCCTCCACGGGAAAGAGGGCGACCGACCGGAGCTTCTCCGGCGCCTCGGTCTCCACCTCGAGACGGCTGCCCGGGTCGCGGGGATCCTGGACGGTTGCGACGCGGTGGTTCCGGTCCCGTCCCATCCCCTGGCACGGCTTCGGAGGGGGTTCGACCCGGCCGCCGAGATCGCGCGGGGGCTCAGTGGGCGCGCGGGGATCCCGCTCCGTCCGCGCCTTCTGCGCCGAAGGTGGGCGCGGAGGCGTCCGTTGAAAGGGCTCCCGGCGGCGGCACGGCGCGTCGCGGCGGTCGGCGCCTACCGCGTGGGACGACTCGGGACGGGAAAGACGCTCCTCCTCGTCGACGATGTTCTGACCACGGGGGCGACGGCGAGGGCCTGTGCGGGGGCGCTCGTCGCTGCGGGAGCCCGGGAGATCCGCCTCGCGGTCTGGGCGCGAACCCCGCGCCAGGACGCAGCGAGAGCCTTTGACCGGAACGCGCGGGCCCCGTATACTCCCCCCTTTTCGCGAAGTGGTTTGCTCGTCGGGAGGCAAGGTTGATGCGACCCATGCGAGCGTCGGCGTGGTGGATGGCGGCGGTCGGCGTGCTTTGCGCGCTCCCGGCCTCGGCGCAGCCGGTCGAGACCTCCGCAACGGACGGCGGAGTCCGGGCGGTTCTCGAGATGGGGCAAGAGTTCCTCTACGCCGGGGACCCGATCCTGGTTCGGGTGAGCGTCGGCAACGAGGGAAAGAAGGAGACCAAGAACCCGGTCAAGGGGGCGATCCTCTCCGGGTTCGTCGTCAAGGCGGAGTCGGGGGAGACGCTCGCCCGCGTCGAAAAGCCCGCCGCTTCCGAACCGGCCCGGCCGGACAAGCTCTCCCCGAACGGCTTTTACGGCACGATCGTCGACATCGCCGAGCTTTTCCCGGCGCTCAAGCAGCCCGGCAGCTACGAAGTCCGGTGGGAGTCGGACGGCATCGCGTCGGCAGCGATCAGGATCCGGGTCATCCCGAAGTACGACCCGGCGAAGGAGTACCGGGCCCGGTTCGAAACCGACGAGGGAACATTCGTCGTCGAGTTCCTCAATCGGACGGCCCCGGTCGGCGTCAAGGCTTTCATCGACATGGCCCAGTCGGGCTTTTACGACGGGCTCGCCATTCACGAGGTCCGGCCCGATCTCCTCGTCGCGGGGGGAGACCCGAACGGAGACGGCTCGGGGGTCGGCCCCTTCCGGTACCCCGCCGAATTGAGCCCGGTCCCCGTCGTGGCCGGCACGGTGTTCTTGAAGCCGGTGAGCGGGGCGCCGCCTTCGAACGGGAGCCAGTTCGTCGTCATGCTCCGGCCGGAACCGGCGCTGACCGGCCAGGTGACGGTGATCGGGCAGGTTGTAGAGGGGTTCGAGGTGCTCCAGCGGATTTCGCGGTTGCCGAGCACTCAGCAGGCGTCTCGGCCGTTTTTCCGCCCGTTGAACGAGATTCGCACCCGGAAAGTGGTGGTGATGGAGAAGATCCCGGCCGCCGCGACAGGTTCGTAACGCATTCGAGCGCATCCCTACTTGACCTGCACACCGGCTCACCGTATAGAAGCGGGCGGTCGGGGCGAACGGTCGTGGAGGTTGGCGTCGGGAGGGGCAAGAAAAGGCGAAAGCCCGTTTGCAGAAAAGGCGCTTGACGTCGGCCACAAAGGACGTATAGGTAAGGGACTTTTGGTGTTTTGGTCGCAAACTTGGAAGTTTCCCGGAGCGGGGAGGTCAGGTCTATGAAGAGAGTGGCCAAGTTCGGATTGGGCGCGGTCGCGGCGCTGGCGGTCTCGCTGAGCGGCGCCTTCGCCGCCGAGGTGACGGTCGGACAGTTCCTGGTGGAGCTGGCGAAGGTGAAGGGGCTGGCGGCCACGGACGGCGCCACGGCCGAGCGCTCGCTGCGGAGCATCGGGGTCGCGCTTCCGCAGGTCGAGCTGAACAAGGGTCTCACCGAGGGTGACGTCGCGCGCATCGCGACCGCCGCGGGTGTCCGCGTTTCGACCAGCACCCCCACCGCGCCGTTCTCGCGCACGCAGGTGGACGGATTCGTCAACACGTTCGGCGACGTGTTCGGGCGTGACAAGGGGATCCCGGACCAGCCGGTCTACCCGAACACTCCGCCGCGGGAAGACCCGCAGCCGGGGAAGGGCAAGTCGAAGGGCTTCTACAAGTCGCCCTCCGAGCCCATCTAACAGTTCGATTCGCTGGACCGTAGCGACCGCCGCCCCGAGCCGGGGCGGCGGTTTTTTTTTCGGGTGCCGAGAGAGAGAGTCCGGTTTGTCGGCGTCTCGGTTTCGCGGTATAGGTACCGGGTTTCCGGGGGTTCCAGCCAGCACGTCCTGTCGTGGATCGGGAGATCGCGGATGAGGCGATTCGGCGGACTGGCGTTCTCACTTGCTTGCGGATGTCTCGGGATCGGGGCCTTGTCGGGGGAGGCCCAGGCGCAGCAGACCCGATGGGTGGACGCGAGCAATTGTCCGGGTCCAGGAAGCGGAACCGAGGCGGACCCGTACTGCAAGATCCAGGATGCGATCTGCAACCTCAAGGACATCGGCGGGGGCACGGTCTACGTGGGGCCGGGAAACTACAACGAAGCGGTGCGCATGTTTCCCGGGATCGACCTGATTTCGACGGATGGCCCCCTGGTCACGACGATCGACCCGACGAACCCGGTGGTCCAGCCCTGCATCACCTCTTCCTGCACCGTGGGGACGACGGCGAGCTGCTCGGGAGTCTATTTCGGCAGCGGCGCCAACGGGCGGATCGAGGGGTTCCGCATCACGAACGGCCGAGGGATCAACCAGACCTGCGCGGGCGGATGCAACGTGATGATCGGTGGAGGGATCACGGTCTTCAACGGCTCCCCGACGATCACGCGGAACGAGATCGTGAACAACACCGTGCTTCGCGCGAGCAACCAAACGAAGTCCTACTACGGGGGCGGAATCTACGTGCAGGGGGACGACCGGAACATGGTCGCCCGGCCCGTGATCACGAACAACCTCATCGAGGGGAACATCGCCGACCCGCCGGCGGGGAAGAACAACGACCCGTCGCGGGGAATCGGGGGCGGAATCTACGCGGGGTTCTACTCCGCGCCGATCGTCCGGGGGAACCGGGTCCGCTCGAACCGCGCGGGCAATCCGAACACGGCGGATCAGCAGGGAGGGGGCGGCGGGATCGCCTTCTACAGCGGGATCGACGTGAATCCGGCGGTCGTGGACGGGAACTCCGTCGAGAACAACATCGCGTCCGACTACGGCGGGGGGGTGGTCCTCGGCGAGTTTCTCGAGGGAGGACAGACCGTCGTGAGCCCCTCCCGGGGGACCGTCGAGAACAACGTCGTCTTCGGAAACGACGCCTTCGACGGCGCCGGACTGCAGACCAACACGACCCACGTCGTCGTCCGTAACAACACGATCGTCGACAATTTCGCGAGTTCGGGCACAACGATCCCCGCGCGGGGCGGAGGCATCCAGGTTTACCCACCGGCCCGCGCAGAGGCAATCGTGACGCTCGTCAACAATCTCGTCGCGTTCAACACCGCGGACGATTCAACCGAGGCCGAACCCGGCGAAGGGGGCGGACTGTACGTGACTTCGGGGGTCGACCCCATCGTTCGTCACGACGACCTTTTCGGAAACCTCCCCGGCAACGTCGGCGGCGCGAAGACCGACGGTGATTACATCGGCACCAACGGGAACGTCTCGGTCGATCCCCTCTTCGTCGACCGCCCGCTCCGCAACTACCGGCTCGGCGCGACGAGCCCGGTTCTCGAGGCGGGAGACCCCATGCAGACGCCGGGGACCGATTTCGACGGCACCCCCCGTCCGCAGGACGCGGACTTCGACGGGACGGCGGTCGTCGATCTCGGCGCGTTCGAGCTGCCCACCGACTTCGACGGCGACGGCACCCCGGACTGGCAGGATCCCGACGACGACGAAGACGGAACGCTCGACGCCCAGGACTGCGCTCCGTTCCGGCGGTCGGTGTCGCGCGCCCCGGAGCCGGTCGGACTGTCCCTCCGGATCCGCAAGGAGGCGGCCGGGGCCGTCCTTCGCTGGAATCGCTCGCTGGAAGGTCATACGTACAACGTTTACCGCGGGACCATCCAGGAGCCCTGGACGTACGACGAAACCTGCTTCGACGACGAATCGCCCGACGGTTCCGCCGTCGACCCGAACGTGCCCGACCCGGGTCAGGGGTTCTACTACCTCGTGGCCGCGAGGAACTCCTGCGGCGACTCCACCTTCGCGGACGGCCGCTCCCCGGCGAGCGCCTGCGCTCCCGCGAACCGCGACTCCGACGGCGACCTCCTCGTCGACCCGGGGGACAACTGCCCGCTCGTCGGCAACCCGCTCCAAGGCGACGCCGATGGAGACTTCGTCGGGGACGCCTGCGATCTCTGCCCCTCGACCTACGACCCAGAGCAGCAAGACGCCGATGGCGATCTGCGAGCCGACGCGTGCGACAACTGCCCGGCCGTCGCGAATGCCGACCAGCTCGACACCGACTCGGACGGGGTGGGCGATCTGTGCGACAACTGCGCCTCCGTCGGCAACCCCGCGCAGCTCGACACCGACCTCGACGGTCTCGGCGACCTCTGCGATCCCGACGACGACAACGACAGCGTCGCGGACGAACTCGACAATTGCCCGCTCACCCCGAACGCCGCTCAGAGCGACCTGGATTTCGACGGGCTCGGCGACCCTTGCGATCCCGACGACGACAACGACAGCGTCGCGGACGGACTGGACAATTGTCCGATCGACCCGAACGGAGGCCAAGAGGACGGAGACCTCGATGCGATCGGCGATGCCTGCGACAATTGCCCGTTCGTTTCCAACGCGAACCAGGCGGATGCCGATCTCGACACCGTCGGCGACCTCTGCGACAACTGCCTGGCCACCGCGAATGCCGACCAAGCGGATGCCGATCTCGACAACGTCGGCGACCTCTGCGACGCGTGCCCGAACGACGCTGCCAACGACGCCGACACGGACGGAATCTGCGCGGACAGCGACAACTGCCCAACGGTGGCGAACGCCGACCAGCTCGACTTCGATCTCGACGGCCTCGGCGACCTCTGCGACCCCGACGACGACAACGACGGGGTGGACGACGCCACCGACTGCGCCCCCCGGAACGGTTCCGTCTCCGACCCACCCGACGAGGTGGCGAACCTCGTGCTCTCCGGTGCGGGGATGACGACGCTCAGCTGGACAGGGCAGGGAGGGGGGAGCGTGTACGACGTCGTCGGCGGCGCCGTGTCGACGCTGCGGAGTGAAGCGGGGGTCGGATCGGCCTCTTGCCTCGAGAACGACGTTGCCGCGGAGACGTGGATCGACGGCCGAACCGATCCGCCTCAGAACGACGGGTACTACTATCTGCTCCGGGCGGAAAACGTCTGCGGGAAAGGCTCGTACGGCCGGAGTTCCCAGGGCGGCGAGCGCGTACCGGGAGCGGGCTGCCCGTAGGCGAGGCGTTCCGAGGCGCGGTTGTCACACCGCGGCGGGTCGACTATCATTCGCCGTTCCGTCGAGTTTCGTAGTAGGTTTGGGAGTCCATGCCGGAGGGGTCTCCGGGGAGGGCGGTTCCCATGACTCGTCGATTGAGCGCACCCTGCGCGGTTGCCGTCGCGATCCTGCTCTCGCTCGGAACGCTCGGCTGCACACAGGACGAAGCGGTGGTCTCCGGGAACGGAAAGCTCCTCTTCGCCGCGTCGGTGCTCTCAGCCCCCCCGTCCCGGTGGGACACGGCCGAGTTTCAGTTGGAGCGGGCGTTCATCCGCCCCCTCGATCCGGCGGCGGCCACGAACCTCGGAAGCGACCCCTCGACCATCCAGATCGACGTCGTTCCGAGCCGCGTCGCGATCGACCTGCGCGACCAGAGCCCGCAGGATTTTTACGAGACTCCGCTGGCACCGGGCCGATACGAGCTCCTGTCTCTGTGGTGGTACGGTCCGGTCCTGTCGGATCCCGACGCGAGTCCGAATGCGCCGACGTGCATCGAGAAGATCGGTACGATCCCGCCGTCGTTTGCGACCGGGGTGAAGGTCGTCGCACAACCGACCTTCCTGACGCCTCCCCTCGAGTTTTCGGTCCCGAGCGGATCTTCGGGCCGGGTCGTCGTCGAGGTCAACGCAGCCGGTCTCGTCGCCGACTACGAGACGAGATTCTTTTGCTACGACGGGGAGTTCGATCGCTGCGGCGCGGAGACTGCACCCTGTCTCGGTCCGAGGGGCGGCTTGGAGTGGGATTCGTTCGGTTTCCAGCAGGCGATCCCGCAGTACGTGACGGTGAGGGTGGAGTAGCGTCCTCGGCGATGCGTCGGCCCTCCCGTTTCGCGGCAGCGGCGCTCGCCGCGCTCCTCCTTTCGGGATGCAGGGAGGTCGATTCGAAGTTCCCGGAGACGGGCTCCCTCTTCGGGTCGATCGTCATCGCCCAGGTGAACACCGATACGAGCCGCGATCCGGTTCCGCGGGAGTTTCGGTTCCGGATCCGCGCCTACGACGCCGAGTTGTACGACTCGACGGGCGCTCCGGTCCGCCTGTGGTCCTTCCTCGACGCGAAGAAGACGCCCTGCACCTACGTCTTTTCGCTCGCCAGTGTCCTCGATCCCGTGGCGGCGACCCAGCTGACGCGCCAGTGCGGAGGCGGCGGGATCGTCCTCGATGCCGGTACGAGGGGGACCTTCGCGTTCGTCCTCGACCTCGAGTCGATCTCTGCGGTGTATGCGGAGCGCCCGGACCTTTCCACGGGATTCGACTACGACGGCGACGGCGTCCCGAACGAGTCGGACAACTGCCCGACGCAGTTCAACCCGCGCGTCCCGCGCGATCCGCTCGATCCCGACGCCGGGACCTGGCAGCCGGACTCGAACGGCGACGGCGCCGGGGACGCCTGCTCGGTCGAGATCGTCGGGGCGGACGGGACGGTCTTCGTCCTCGGCGACCAGGATCTCGACGGCGTGACCGACGGCTCCGACAATTGCGGGTGGTACCCGAACCCGGACCAGACCGACGGGAACGGAAACTTTATCGGCGACGCGTGCGAGCGAACGGTGCCCGTCGTGATGACGGCGGGCTCGCGGTTCGTGTGCCCGTCTCCCGGCCGGCAGCCCTTCGAGATCACGTCTTCGGAGCTCGTCTTCTACTCCTTCGATTTCACCGACGCCGTGCGGTGCGACCCGGCATACACGGGCTGCGATCTCGACCCCAGCGCGCTCACCCTCCTGGGCCGGTCGGGAGTCCCCGAAGGGGCTGAAACCGTGCTCTCCTGCGGTCTCCTCCCCTGATCCGGCCGCCTCTCGCGTAGGATTTTCCCTAGTCCTGCGGCCGCCGCTGGCGTAGATTCCCCGGCATGCCGGATTTCGACGAAGAGTTGTCCCGGCTGGTCCGAGAGTTGAACGCCCTCGGAGGGAGCGCCTCGCTTCCGGCGGTGGAACGGGACGCCGCAGGGAGACTGCGCCTGGATCGCCTCCTCTCGAGGGCGCTCGAAGCAGGAGCGTCGGATCTTCTCCTCGTCTCCGGCGCGCCGGCCACTGGTCGGGTGGACGGGAGCCTGCTCGCGGTCGATCCGCAGTCGCTGGACGCGCGGACGGTCCGGGCTCTCGTCCAGGAAGTCCTCGACGAGCGGAATGCGAGGCGGCTTGAAGAGCGGCTCTCGGTCGACTTTTCTTTCGACCGGCCGGGGCTCGGTCGGTTCCGAGCGAACGTGCATCACCAGCGCGGCCAGATCGCCGTTGCGCTGCGCCCGTTGCCCGCGAAGGCCCCGGAGCCTTCCGCCCTGGGACTTCCCGCCGTCGTCGAGCGGTTCGCCGGCCTCGAGCGCGGGCTCGTCCTGATCGCGGGGCCCGCAGGCTCGGGGAAAACGACGACGCTCGCTTCACTCGTCGGCGTCATGAACCGTACCCGGAGCCTCCACATCATCACGATCGAAGATCCGGTGGAGTACGTCCATACTCACGGCACCTGTCTCGTGGAACAGATCGAGGTGGGACACGACGTCCCAACGTTCGCCGAAGCCCTGAGGAACGCCGTTCGCCAGGATCCCGACGTGATCGTCGTCGGCGAGATGCGCGACTCCGAGACGATGGCGATGGCTCTCTCGGCGGCGGAAACGGGGCACCTCGTCCTCTCGAGCCTCCACACCGGTACGGTGGCCCAGACGCTCGACCGGATCGTCGACTCGTTCTCCGACGACCGACAGCCGCAGATCCGAGCGCAACTGTCCTTGACCCTCGCGGGCGTCGTCATCCAGCACCTCGTGCCGCGCCAGACGGGGCGAGGACGCGTCGCGGCGGTCGAGGTGATGGTGGCGACCGATGGGGTACGGAATCTCCTCCGGCGCGGACTGAACCATCAGCTCCCGGCTCAGATGGCGATGGGTCGGCAGGTCGGGTCGATCACGCTCGACGAGGCTCTCGCGCGGCTCGTGCGGTCGGGCGCGATCACCCGCGAACAGGGACTTCGCCGCGCCGCGCACCAAGAGGAATTCGAAGGGTTCCTCCGCTGAGAGCGAAACCGTTCAGCCCCTTCCGTTCCGCCGCCGCCGTCCCGTCGCCGCGCGGCCAGCGCCCGCGGCGAGAAGCCCGTCCAGCACCGATGCGATCTCGGATGGGGTAAACGGCTTGGCCACGCACCGCGACGCGCCGCATTCGATCACGCGCGCTTCGGTTTCGGGTGTGTGGAACCCGGTCATCGCCACGACCAGGGTTGACCGGGTCTCCTTGTCCTCCTTGATCGTGCGGCAAACCTGGAACCCGTCGAGCCCCGGCATGCGCAGATCGAGCAGAACCACATCCGGACGGAACGAACTCACGAGTCGACCCGCCTCGAAGCCGTCCGCGGCGACCGAAACCTCGAACGGACGCTCCGGCCGATTTGCGAGGAAGTCGGCGAGGAGATCTCGGATCGCGGGCTCGTCGTCGACCACGAGCACCTTCGGACGGCCCGAGCCTTCGATGAGGGCCTCCGGGAGCGGGATCTGATTGTCCCGCATGAACCGGACGAGGTCGTCGCGACGGATCCGGCGGTGTCCGCCAGGGGTGCGGAACGCGGGGAGCCGACCGGCGTTGACCCAGTTGATGATCGACAGGGGGGATACATGGCAGAGTTTGGCGGCCTCGAAGGTCGTGAACACCGTCTTTTCCATCACCGCCCGCCTGAAACAATTAGAAGTATTGGAACCTACCGGAAGATGATGCCAAACGGCCGAATTTGAAGTCAAGAGGGAAAGGGAGATATTCCGGGTTGCCGCGGGGCAATCACTCTTCGGGCATCCCCTCGACCAGCACCGGGTCACCCTGCTCGACCAGGTGGGGCTTCCCGGCGAAATCGATCCAATGACCGGAGCGGCTCGCCTTCGTCTCGAGGTAGAACCGGTTGAACTCGTTGGGCGGGATCACGTGTGGAATCCGGTCGGCGACACGAATTCCGTATTGCTCGAGCTGGCGGATCTTCCCGGGGTTGTTCGTCATGAGGCAGACCGACCGGATCCCGAGGCTCGCGATCATGTGTGCGGCGATCGCGTAGTCGCGCTCGTCGTCCCGGAACCCGAGCGCGAGGTTCGCCTCGACCGTGTCCATCCCACGATCCTGGAGCGCGTAGGCCCGGACTTTGTTGATGAGCCCGATCCCCCTCCCCTCCTGTCGCAGGTAGAGAACGAGACCCCGGTCGAGCCGGCCGATCGCACGCAACGAGGCCTCGAGCTGGTCGCGGCAGTCGCAACGAAGCGAGCCGAGGGCGTCTCCCGTCAGGCACTCGGAATGGAGTCGGGCGGGGACCCGGTCCATCCCAACGACCTCTCCGCGCACGATGGCGACGTGTTCCTTCGCGTCACGATTGTTCCAGAAGGCGACGATCCGGAAATCGCCGAACCGGGTTGGTAGCTCGGCGACGCCCACGATGCGCACGCAGAGCTTCTGCGGACCGTATCCCTCGCATTCGTGGTCGCGATCGCGCTCCACCAGCTCGTCGAGGGTCCGGACCGGTTCCGTCATCGTTCACTCCTCCTCGAGAAGGCGACGAGCCAGCGCGCGCCCCGACAGCCAGGCGGCCTCGACGCCGCCGCCCGGCGCGAAGTATTCCCCGGCGAGCCCGACAACGCCACCCCCGGCTTGACGGATCTTCATCGGTCCGGCCAGCTCGTCGCCCCGGTCGATCCGGGCCCAGCGCCAGCGGTGGGTTTCCTTCCACGCGGGCTCGCGCGCCCACGCGCCGACGAGATGGCCGGCCTCCGCGAGGAGTTCCGCAGCCCACGCTTCGGGAGGACGCTCGAGCCGCTCGCGCGACCACATCGGTCGTGCCTGGAGAACGAGGACCCGCCACGTCGCTCGAACCCGCTTGGCCGAGTCGTGGGAGACGAGTTGGAGTACGGAGGAATCCTCGGGGAACCACACATCCCACTCCGGCTCCCGACCGGTTCGCGGATACCCGGCGATGCAGGTGAGGCAGGGCACACTTGCGGTCGTGCCGAGCAGAAATCGTGCGGCGGCGATTTCCGGCCCGCTGGAGCCTTCCTCGAGGAAACGAGCCGTCTGCTCGACGGGAAGGGCAAGCACGGCCGCCCTCGCGCGGAAAGAACGAGCGTCTGCCTGCACGCGGACACGCACCCCATCCCCCTCCGCGGCGAGCCCCTCGACCACCGTCCTCAGACGCACGTCGAGACCACGGGCAAGCGCCTTCGGGAACGCAGTGACTCCTTCGCGGTAGGCCATCCGGACCTCGCCCTCGGCGAACGCGTCCCGGCGGCAGGGAATCCCGCGCCCCCTCACGCGGAGGGGCCACCCGGAAAGCGCCGTCGCATCGTCGACCGCGCCGAGCGCGGCGACGAAATCCGAATCGGAGCCATGG
>CAZVOE010000052.1:0-4401 GCA_964628935.1 uncultured Acidobacteriota bacterium | reverse complement strand
AACCACGACTCCATGATCGACCGGCTGCCCCTGCAGGCGGCGGGTCGCACAGCGCCCGCCGACACCCCGCGACCGCTCCAGCACGAGGACCCTCCCGCCGGCATTGGAAATCTCCCGCGCACAGGCGAGGCCCGCCACGCCGGCGCCGACGACGATCACGTCCGCGTCGAACACCTTCGGCCCCTCGAAACCCGGTCGAGGTGCAACCGCCCGAACCGCCGAGGACGGTGGAAATCGGGTGGGTCGGTCCGCGGACAGGACCACGCGCTGAACTCGTGCGTTTCTCCGCGCGGCCGCTCAATACGGAAGAAGTTCGCCCTGCACGCCTCGGGCGCCTCGAGGAGAAAGAGACCCCGCCACGGGATCGTCACGTCGACCCGCCAGCCGGGAAGGGTCGGCTCGAGTCGGGCTCTCGCCTCCAGCCCCTCGCAGTTCCAGCCGGCATCGACGTGCATCCCGATCCGGTCCCCACGGGGATTCTCCACCATCGCGTCGAAGATGGCTCCAAAAGGATTGAACTGGAACTCGAAGTACCTTTCGGGGTCGTCGCGACCTGGGGCCAGGAAAATCTCGACCGCCTCTTGTTCCCAGAGCCGTTCGTCCCGGCCGCGATGGGTCCCCCAGATGTCCCGGTCGCGGCAACGAAACGTGACATGGAGCCCCACTCCGCTCTTCGAGAGCTCGACCGCCGTGCCGTCGCGGGGAGCGCCGGAGCCATCCACGAGCACGAAAGGGGCGAGCGCCACGCCGCGAGGGGCATCGGGGACGAAGGCCTCAGGAACCGGGTCCGTGCCGGCGGGCGGCCCCCCGATCACTGCGGACGCCCGGAGAGGCGGCGGAGCTGTTCCCGGAAGTCATTGAGGTCGGTCACACAGCGCGCTCCGATCTCTCGGAGGACCTCGTCGTAGCTCGCGGCCGCCCTCCCGCCAACCAGCACAACCGTCTCCGGCGGGAGCAGCGGACGCATCCGCGTCAGGTCCTCCGCGAGGCCAAGGTCGTGCTCCCTGCAGACGACACTCAGGGCGACCGACCGAGCCCCCGTCCGGCGGGCGGCCGCCGCGACCTCGGAAAGCGGGAGGTTGGCACCGAGGTAAGTCACCTGCCAGCCCTCGGCCGCGGCGAGCACGGCAGCCATGAGTGCGCCGATTTCGTGGGGCTCGTCCGAAGGGGTCGCCACTACGATCGACGGACCGCCGAACGAGCGAGAATGGGCGTCTCGCATGGTATCGAGGAGCGAGCGCACCACGGCGGTCGCGAGGTGCTCCTGATGGATGTGGAGGCTCCCCCGCCGCCAGTCGTCCCCGATCCGGGTCATCAGGGGCACCAGGAGTTCCTGCATCAGCACCGGGGTGGCGAGCTCGAGTGCCGCCGCCCGAAGGGTTGCGCGCAGCCTGGCGGCATCGTTTTTTCGGACGGCGTCGAGGCACGATTCGAGTCGGCTCTCCGGTGTTCCCGTGTCGATCGGACTGACGGGGGCGGCGGGGACGGTCCGTGTGGCCGCCTCATCCGCGTCAACGAGCGAAGCGAGTTCTGCGGACGCGAGGTGGGCGACGTTTCCGATGGCCCGGCCCGCGAGAGTCGCTCGCCGCAGGAGGATCAGGCGGGCGAGGTCCTCGTCGGAGTAAAGGCGCCGATTCGTGGCGGACCGCCCCGGGGAAACCGCGCCGTAACGTCGCTCCCAGACGCGGATGACGTCCGGGGATAGGCCTGTCCGCCGAGACGCCACTTGGATCGGGTGCTTCGGTTCTTTCTCCGCTCGATTCACGTCATGGAGGTTAACGGGTCGTCCAGGACATGTCAACTACGTCGGTGCGACGAGAGGAATACGGAAGAGCGATCGTGCATTCCGGTCTGTGACCCTCGCCAGCTCCTCGGCGTCGACGCCGTGGATGGCGGCGAGCGCCCGCACCGAGTTGGCGACAAATGCCGGCTCGCAGCGCTTTCCCCGGTGCGGCACGGGAGCGAGAAAGGGGGCATCCGTCTCGACGAGAAGCGCACCGAAGGGAACCCGGGCCGCCGCGTCGCGGACCTCGGAGGCCTTGGGAAACGTCAGCACGCCGTTGAACGCGAGGCTGAAGCCAAGGGCGAGGTAACGCTCGGCCTCCGCCGGTCCGCCCGTGAAACTGTGGATCACCCCACGGAGTCCACGGTGCCCCGCGAGCACTGCGGCCATGTCGTCGTGGGCCTCCCGCACGTGGAGAACGACCGGTAGTTCGAGGTCGCGTGCGAGGGCAAGCTGTCGCTCGAGCCGCCGTCGCTGCACGGGGCGCGGGTCGAGGTCGTAGTGATAATCGAGGCCGACCTCCCCGAGGGCGACGAAGTCTCCCGAGCGAAGCAGGTCGCCGAGGGCGCCGAGGGAGTCGTCGAACGCGGGCCCTGCGGCGTGTGCGGAGAATGGATCGAGGCCCGCCGTCGCGTAGACGCGCCCCGAATGAGCGCGGGCCACCTCCCTGGCGGCGACCGCGTCTTCGACTCCGGTGCCGATCGTCACGCACACGCTCACCCCGCTCGCCCAGGCCCTTCCGAGCACGGTCTCGATCTCGTCCCGGAGACGCGGGTGCGTGAGATGGCAGTGGGAATCGACCATGGAAGCGCGCTAGCCTAGCATGCCGGAGAATCGAGGATGGCACCCCTCACGCTGTGGATCGGGGAGAAAAACGTTTCGTCCTGGTCGATGCGGGCGTGGATCGCTCTTCGCCACAAGGGCGTCCCGTTCGACGAGCGACCGATCTCCCTTGTCACCGATCCCGATCGTGCCGAGCGCAGGAAGATCTCCCCGACCGGGAGGGTGCCGGTCCTGCATCATGGCGCGACGGTCGTCCCCGACTCGCTCGCGATCGTCGAGTACCTCGAGGAGACGTTCCCTCCGCCGGGCTATCCCGCCCTGTGGCCCGCCGTCCGCGAGCGCCGGGTCCACGCGCGGTGGCTCGCCGCAACGATGCACTCCGGTTTCGCGGAGCTGCGCCGCTCGATGTCGTTCCACCTCTGCTTCCTCCCGGAGCGTCCCGCGGCCTCGGCCGGCGCGCGCGCCGAGGCCGCCGAGATGGCGGCGCTCTGGTCCGACGCGCTCGCCCGGCACGGCGGTCCCTTCCTCACCGGCGCCTTCAGCGCCGCCGACGCGATGTTCGCCCCTGCAGTCGTTCGCCTCGACGCGTTCGCGGTCCCCGTGGCGAAGGAGGTTGGAGCGTGGATGAGGCGGGTGCTCGAGCATCCCGCGGTCCGGCCATGGATGATCGCGGCGCGGGCCCTCCCTCCGGTCGCGGAAGAGTGAACGCGCGTCAGCGATCCGCGCTTCGGAGAACCTCGATCGGCCGGTTCTTGAGCGCGCGCGCGCTCGCTGCGATCCCCGCCGCGACCGAGAGCGCGATGGCCCCCGAAACGGCGGCGACGTAAGGGAGTGCGTCGAGCCGCCAGGGAATCTCCATCCCCAGCGTCAGCACCGCCCACGCCAGGACTCCGGCTCCGGCGGCGCCGATCGTCCCGGCGACCGCCCCGACGAGTGCATACTCGACGGAGAAGACCGCAACGACGCCACCGCGTGTCATCCCGAGCGTCTTCAGAAGGGCGACTTCCCGTCCGCGGCGGGAGGAGGTCGCGCCGATCGCCCCGGCGAGGATTCCGATCCCGGCGAGGATCGTGAAGCCCCCCAACACGCGCACGGCGAGACCGACACGCGTGAGGACCGAAACGACGCGGTCGAGGACCTCGCGAATTCGGATCATCGTCACGTTGGGGGCCGACGCCGCGAGCGCGTCCTGCACCGCATCCTCTCGTCCGGGCGGGATCCGTGCGACCGCGACCCGAGATTGCGGCGCGTCATCGAGCACGCCGGGCTCCACGACCATGAAGAAATTGATCCCGAAGGTCCTCCAGTCCACGGTGCGGAGGCTCGTGACCGCGAGGGAGACCGCGATCCCCTGGACGTCGAGTACGAGGGTCGAACCGACCCGGACTCCGAGGTCTCGCGCGAAATCGCGCTCGATGCTCACCTCGGCGCGTCCAGGATCGCTCCAGAGCGCCCCCTCGACGATCCGGTTGTCCGGCGCCAGCTCCTTCAGGATCGTGAGGCGCTGCTCACGGGTCAGGACCCACTTCTCCCGCCCTTCCTCAGAGGCCTCGCTTGCGAGGTCCTCCGCTCGGCGTCCGTCGACCTCGAGCAGGCGGGCCGTCACCATCGGAACCGACTCGATGCGGCTGGCCCCCTCTCCGAGGAGCGTAGCTTCCACCGTCGCGATTTGGTCGGGTTGGACGTCGATGAAGAAGGCGGACGGCGCGTCGGCCGGAAGATCAGCGCGAAGCTGTTCGCCGAGCCGGTCCTGGACGATCCACATCCCGAGGACGACGAGAACCCCGAGACCCAACGCCACGATGCCGCCGAGCGTGCCGGAATCGGGCCGCGCG
>CAZVOE010000051.1:10030-20704 GCA_964628935.1 uncultured Acidobacteriota bacterium | reverse complement strand
GGCTCGACGCCGCCGCCCTCGGCCCTTCGGGACGTTCGATGCGCGCCTCCTCCGCCTGAAAGAGACGGTAGACGCCCGCGAGGACGAACGTTCCCGACGCTCGATCCGGACCGACGCTCTCGGCGTTGTCGAAGGGGACGGCCGCGGCCCGCCAGACGCCCGCGCGGGGCACGAGCACGGCGAAGTCGTCGCCGAGCGACGGATCGGGCCGGGAAAGACGGACGGCGGTCGACTTTCCGGCCCGGGACGGGCCGGCGAAGATCCATGCCCGTCCCCCGCGGACAACCCCCGCCCCGTGTAGGGCGATCCCCCCGTCGGCGGCGGCGAGACGCGCGACGAGCACCCTCGCGGCGTTGTCGAAGGATTTCGGCGTCGGCTCGCGCGGAGAACGGGAGAGCGCGAGGAGGAACCTCCGCTCCCCCAATGCCCCGAGCCCGAAGGCGTAGGAGACGACCCCCGCCGGCCCCTCTCCCTCGACCGGTTCCAAAGGGTAGGGCTCGCCCGAGTCCCGGGGAACGAGCCATGGCTCTCCACCCGCGTCGCGCACCGCCACGAGGAGGTCGGCCGGCTCGTCGGCCGCGATCGCGAACGGCCCCCAGCGCGCGGCGAGCGCGTCGCGATCCTCGGGCGCGAGTCCTTCGAAGCGGATCGTCCAAGAGCAGACGCGGAGGGCGATCGCCTCGCCGCCGCGCGCGGCCTCCGTCCGCCGCAACCGCCCTTCGAACTCGCGTCGTGTCATCGCACGGAGTCTAGTCCGCCCCTCCGGGATCTGTACAATGCAGGGGCCTCCGAGGGAGATCCCCCGTGCCGAGAACCGACCGCGGACGCCTCGACCTCGCCGCCCTCGCCGACTACTTCCGGCGGGGGTTCCGCCCGCGCGACGCGTGGCTCGTCGGGATGGAGGTCGAGAAGATGGGGGTCGCTGCGTCCTCCGGCTCCCCGATCTCTTACGCGGGGGGGCGCGCCGCGGTCCGGTCCGTTCTCGAACGGATCCTCTCGGAACGCGGCGGCGATCCGGTCTTCGAGGGGGACCACTTGGTCGGAGTCGAGGGAGCGTGGGGCGCGCTCTCGCTCGAACCGGGGGGGCAGATCGAGTGGTCCTCGCGGCCCGCCCCCGACCTCGCATCGCTCGGCGTCTCCCTCCGTGAGCACCTCGACGCGATGAACCGGGTCGCGGCGTCCCTCGGCATCCGCTGGATCGATCGCGCCCTTCACCCCGACGTGCCGCTCTCCGAAATGCCGTGGATGCCGAAGGCGCGCTACGCGATCATGCGGAACCACCTCGGGGCGCGGGGGCGCCTCGCCCATCGGATGATGACGCAGACCGCGAGCGTCCAGTGCGCGTTCGATTATTCCGACGAGAAGGACTGGACGCGGAGGTTCCGCGCCGCAGCCGTCCTCGCCCCGATCGCCACCGCCCTGTTCGCGAACTCCTCCCGCATGGACGGCCGCGAGACCGGCTGGCTGTCGTACCGGCGGGCGATCTGGGAGGAAACCGACCCGGCGCGCTGCGGCCTCCCGGCGGTCGTCTTCGACCCGGGTTTCGGAATCGAGGCATGGACGCGCTGGGCGATCGAGGTCCCGACGATCTTCTTCCGCCGGGAGGCGGGGCTCCTCCCTTCCCACGGCGAACCCTTCGCGTCGCTCCTCTCGCGCTGCGGCTCGGACGCGATGACCCTGGAAGACTGGGAGCTTCACCTTTCCACGATCTTCACGGAGGTCCGCTCCTATACCTACATCGAGGCGCGGAGCGCCGACCTCCCTCCGGACCCCCTCCTCCTCGCCGTGCCGACGTTCTGGGTCGGAGCCCTCTACCACGATGCCGTCCTGGACGCGGTGCTCTCCGCGTCGGACGGGGTCGCGACCTACGACGGCTGGCGCGAGGCAATGGCCGAGGCCGGCAGGCTCGGGCTCGAAGGCTCCGCCGGAGGGCGGAGGATCCGGGATCGAGCGGCCGAGGCGATGGGTCTCGCGGCGTGGGGGCTCCGCCACGGCGCGGCGTGCGCGGGCCGGGAAGACGATCCCGCCGCCTCCCTCGACGATCTCGCGGCGAGGCATGGCCTCACGCTCCGGGAGATCGCCGCGTGACCGGCGCCGTGGTGCTCGCCGCGGGACGCTCCTCCCGAATGGGCAGGCCGAAGGCGCTCCTCCCGTACGGGGGATCGACCTTTCTCGGAAGCGTGCTCGGCCTTCTCGAGACGGCGGGGATCGGGGCGGTGAGGATCGTCACCGGACGCGACGGCGATGGGCTGAAGGCGGCCGCGCCCGCGCTCCCCGAGGACGCCTGGGTCGAGAATCCGTCACCGGACGACGGCATGCTCTCCTCCGTCCGGCTCGGGGTGTGCGCCCTTCCCGCGGGGACCGAGGCGTTCCTCCTGTGGCCGGTCGACCATCCCCTCGTCCGAGCGGCGACCGTCTCGGCGCTCCTGTCGATCTGGCGCTCGCGCCGCCCCCCCGTCGTCGTCCCCCGTCATCGGGGCCGGCGCGGCCACCCCGTTCTCTTCGACGCCTCGACGATCCCGGAGATCCTCTCCGCCCCCGACGACGCCGGCGCGCGGCACGTCGTCGCCGCCCACGCGAGCGACCGGATCGAGATCGAGGTGGCCGACGCCGGGATCCTCGCGGACATCGACAGCCCCGAGGCCTACGAAGCGGCCTTCGGCCGGAGGCTCGAACGATGACCCGTGCGCTCGCCGCCCTCACCGCGATCGCGCTCCTCGCGTCCGGTTGCGAGAGCAAGTTCCGCGAGCTTCCTCTCGAGATGCGGACGATCGAGGACACCCGTCGGGGGGTCAAGTTCGTGATCGCGCAGGGGTGGCAGGGGTACGACCGCGGCATGCGCGCGAACGACGGGGCCTTCATCTCCTACGACGTCTGGGACCTCGTGGAGGCGAAGCGCTCCTGGGTCGAGGATCTCCCCGACTCGCTCTACCCCCAGCTCGACGAGTGGGCGGTCCACGACTTCCTCGTGGAGGAAGGGTCGCGGACCGTCTCGAAGGGGAAGCTCGGGGTCGAGGAGGCGACGGTCGTGTCTTACGTCATCCGGACGAAGCCGGAAGACAAGCCCGGCTCGCTTCGTTTCTTCATCCTCCGGAAAGGGGAGCGGCTCTGGGTCGTCCGCGCGGTCCTCCCCCCCTGGGCCTGGGAGCACAGCCGAGGGGCGATCGAGGAGATTCTGAAGACGTTCGAGTTCCTCCCGCCTCCCCCCGTCGTGTACCCCGGATGAACCGGGGTGCCCGTGGCCTGGAGCGGGTCTAGAATGGCCGGCCACGCGGGAGGCGAATCCCGCCCAAGCCGGGTTCAGGAGGTTCCCATGTCCGCCGCCGTCGCCTTCATCCGCGAGAACCGCGACCGCCACCTCGAGGAACTGAAAGAGATTCTGCGCATCCCTTCGATCTCGACCGATCCCGAACGGGCGGGCGACGTGAAGCGCGCCGCGGAGTGGATCCGGGACCGGCTGTCCAAAGCCGGTTGCACCAAGGTCGAGATCCACCCCACGAAGGGCCACCCGGTCGTCTATGGGGAATGGCTCGGCGCGCCGGGGAAGCCGACGGTTCTCGTGTACGGCCACTACGACGTGCAACCGGTCGACCCGATCGAGCTTTGGAAGACCCCCCCCTTCGAACCGACGATCGCGGACGGGCGGATCTTCGCCCGCGGTTCGGCCGACGACAAGGGACAGCTGATCATCCACGTGAACGCTCTCGAGGCCCATCTCCGGACCTCGGGGACCTGTCCCGTGAACATGAAGTTCGTGATCGAGGGCGAGGAAGAGATCGGCTCCCCGAACCTCGTGCCGTTCCTCGAGGCGCACAAGTCCGACTTGAAGTGCGACGCGGTCGTGGTTTCGGACACCGCGATGTTCGCGAAGGGAGTCCCCTCGATCTGCCACGGGCTGCGCGGCCTCACCTACTTCCAGGTCGACGTCCGCGGGACCGATCGCGACCTCCACTCGGGCTCCTACGGCGGCGCCGTCGTGAACCCGGCCTGGGCGCTCGTCGAGATGCTCGGGAAGCTCAAGGACGCGAAGGGGAAGATCAAGGTCCCGGGCTTTTACGACAACGTCCGCAAGCTCACGGCCGCCGAGCGGAAGGCCTTCAAGAAACTCCCCCACACCGACGCGAAGTTCAAGAAGTCGATCGGCGCTCCCGAGCTCTTCGGGGAGGCGGGGTTCACGACGATCGAGCGGATCTGGGCGCGTCCGACCCTCGAGATCAACGGGATCTGGGGCGGGTTCACGGGAGAAGGCGCCAAGACGGTGATTCCCGCCGAGGCCCACGCGAAGTTCTCCTGCCGCCTCGTCCCCAACCAGACGCCGAAGGAGATCGAGAAGAAGGTCCTCGCCTACATGAAGAAGATCGCCCCGAAGTCGGTGAAGGTGAACGTGCGCCACCTCCACGGCGGGGAGGCGTGGCTCGCGGAGACCGACCATCCCGCCCTCCAGGCGGCCGGCCGCGCGGTGAAGAAGGCGTTCGGGAAGGCCCCGATCTTCACGCGCGAGGGAGGATCGATCCCGGTCGTCGCTTCCTTCGACAAGATGCTCAAGGTCCCCGCGGTGATGATGGGGATCGGCCTCCACGACGACAACCTGCACGCCCCGAACGAGAAGATGGATCTCGATCAGTTCTTCAAGGGGAACGAGGCCGCCGCCTATCTGCTCGAGGAGCTGGGGGCGTCGCCGCGGTAGACCGTTCGCGGATGCGTGCGCGGCGGAGGCCGGGGAGGAACCACCTCCCTTCCCGGGGGTCGCCGCCCCGGCCGAGAAACGGTGGGTGCGTTCAGAGGCAGCTTCCGGAAGGCCGCAGCATGACCTTCTTTTCCGTGTAGTCGACGTCCGCACAGGCCTCGAAGTCGGCGCCGACCGCGTCGAGCGCGCCGTCGAGATCGACACCTCCGAGATCGTCGGAACGTGAGACTCTCTCGCCGCCCTGTGCGACGACCCGGCAGCCCCAAGTCGGGTCCACGCTCGCGAGCCAGTCGCAAATTCCGTTCAGGGTCGTCTCGGAAAGCGACACGCTGTGGAACCGGGAGTCCGGCCCGACCCCCTGGTTCGTGTTGGTCGAGCACGTGTCGATGCAACCCGCCGCGCTGCACGAGCAGTGCGCCGTCTGATTGGACTCGCACCGGTTCCAGGCGGTGCTGCCGCCGCACGACGCCCGGCCTCGGTACTCGCAAGCGCAGCAGCAATTGCTCGGGCAGGCCTCGCACGCTGCGGCGAGGGCCGAGGGGATTGAGGATGCGAACAGAAGGAGACTGATGACGACGACCTTTTGCATTCGTTCCTCCTCGGTCGCGCCTCTCCGCCCAAGCCGCGAAGCCTGCCTGGGCTGGGCGACCTTTTCTGGCGAAAAGATACCCCCCCCCCCCGGATCACGCAACCAGAAGCGCTTTACATTCTTCAAGTTCGCCGGATTGGGATCGAACCCGCGTCCCATCCGGGACACCCCTTGTCCACGACGCATCCGGAACGGTCGTTCGTCAGTGTCTCCTCGTTGAACTTGGCCGTACCGACGGGGTTCCAGCGGGTGGGAGAGATCGAGGCTTCGAAAATCGTCTTCGCGTCTCCGTCCTCGGTATTGATCCGGACCCTCTCGTTCTGAAGTCCCGTCACCCTACGCGTGAATCTCCACCACGTCCCCCTCGGCGAGGACGTGGTCCTTGTGGACCGTCTGCCCATCGTGCGCCGACGGCCCCCAGATCCGCGCGAACTTCATCGTCGCGAGCAGGTCCTTGTGGATCCGCTCGGCGAGGTCGCCGACCGTCGAGCCGATCGGGACGGTGAAGGGAGATTCGCGGTCGGGCGGCTTCCCCGGCTGCTTCGTGTAGACGCGCAGGATCCCGAGGGCGTCGAAGGTTCCCCGCGCCAGCGCGTCGAGCCCCGACCCGTCGACGGTCGACACGCCGTAAAGCGGCCAGGGCTCGTCGAGGAGCGAGCGCGCGATGTCGAGGTCCTCCCGCGCGTCCGGCCGGTCGAGCCCGGTGACGACGACGAGGGCGGGCCTCGCGACCCCGGGCCCTTCCCTCTCCCTCCCCGGCGGGACGAGGTCGATCCGCTTGCCCCCCAGGATCCTGCGTGCGAGCGCGATCCCGTCGAGCGAGTTCTCGACCGCGACGACGATCCAGGCGAGGTCGGCTCCGCGCGCGAGGTCGAAAACCCACGGCTCGACGTGCTCGTCCGAGAGCGGCGGGAGGTCGATCAGCTGGAACTGCACGTCCTCGAACCGCATCATCCCCGGCGTCGCCTCGCGGGTCGTGAACGGGTACTCCGCCACCTCGGGCTCCGCGTGGGTGAGCCGCCTCACGAGGGACGACTTCCCCCCGTTCGGCGGTCCGACGAGGGCGATCTGCCCCGCCCCCTCGCGCGGGATGTGGTGGGAGTGGGTCTTGGGCCCCCCCTTCCCCGCGGGCTTCTGGCGGAGCTTCGAGAGGCGCGATTTGAGATCGGCCTGGAGCTTTTCGGTTCCCTTGTGCTTCGGGATGACCCGGAGCATCTCCTCGATCGCCGCTATCTTCTCCTCGGTGGGCGCCGCGGCCCGCAACCGGGCCTCGGCGGCGTGGTAGTCGGGAGAGAGGTTCGCGGGCATCCCGCCGTCCCCTCCGGTCAGAACCCCGCCCGGAACGAGTAGAGGGCGTCGAAGGTCGTCCTCCCCGGAATCTTCTCGACGTTCCGGTCGGGGTTCGCGGCGAGGCGCTCGAGGAGGTGGAAGATCGACTCGGCCTCCTCGGAGGCGCCGATCGCCGCGGCGATCCGCTCGACGGTCGCCCCGCGCTCTCCATGACCCGCGAGATGGTCGAGCACTTTTCGCTGGAGCGAGAGCACCTCCGCTGCCGCCTTCTTCCCTGCCTCGACGCCGGGCTGATGGTAGGCGTTGATGTTCACGAGGCTCGCGTAGAGGCCAACGGCCCGCTCGTAGAGGGCGATGAGCATGCCGACGGACCGGGGGGAAACGTCTCCCACCGAGATCGTGATCGAGCCCCGCCCGTTCTCGTGGAGGGCCCGCCGCGTCCCGAGGAGGAACCCCTGGAGGAAATCCCCCGACGTCGTCTCGGGTTCGACTTCGATCGACGGTCCCTTCCGGTCGCGCCTGGATTCGATGAAGGTCGCGAAGAAGTTCGGAACCCCCTCGCGGAGTTGCTGGACGTAGGCGTGCTGGTCGGTCGAGCCCTTGTTTCCGTACACCGCGATCCCCTGGTGCACGATCTTGCCGTCGAGGTCTCTCTCCTTCCCGAGCGACTCCATCACGAGTTGTTGGAGGTAACGGCTGAAAAGCGCGAGGCGGTCCCGGTACGGGAGGATCACCATGTCCTTCGCGCCTCGCCCCTCCCCCGCGTGGTGCCACGCCATCGCGAGGAGGGCCGCCGGGTTCTTTCGAACGACGGGGACCCGGGTCAGGCGATCCATCACGGCGGCCCCCGCGAGGAGTTTCTTGACGTCGATCCCCTGCAGCGCGGCCGGGAGCAGGCCGACGGCCGAGGTCGCGGACGTCCGCCCTCCGACCCAGTCCCACATCGGGAACCGCTCGAGGAAGCCTCGCTCCTTCGCGTAGCGGTCGAGCCGGCTCCCCTCCCCCGTCACCGCCATCGCGTGCGGGCCGAAGGCGAGGCCGCGCGCCCGGTAGGCCGCCTCCGCTTCGAGCATCCCGTTGCGCGTCTCGGGGGTTTCGCCGGACTTCGAGATCACGATCGTGAGCGTGGTCGCGAGGCGTTCGCCGAGACCGCCGAGCACGCGGTCGAACCCGTCGGGGTCGGTGTTGTCGAGGAAGTGCGGCCGCATGCGGTCCGCGGGTCCGCCCAGGGCGTCGGCGACGAACTGCGGCCCGAGCGCCGACCCCCCGATTCCGATCACCAGGATCTCCTCGAACCGTTTCGCCGACGGAGGGACGATTTGTCCCGAGTGGACCCGGGCCGCGGTGTGGAGGACCTTCGCCTCCGTCCGCCGGATCGCGTCGGCGATCGCCGGGTCGGGGGCGCGCTCGGGGGCGCGCAGCCAGTAGTGGCCGACCTGGCGGTTTTCGTCGGGATTCGCGATCGCCCCCTCTTCGAGCGCCGCCATCGCATCGAAGGCCTTGGCGAAGGGGGCCGCCATCCGCTCGGGGAGGTCGTCGGGAAGGTCCATCCGGCTCACGTCGAGCCGGAAGGCGCTGTCCGGGTCGTCGAAGAGCCAGGCCTTGTAGCGGGTCCACAGGGTCGCGCGATCCATGGGGCCTCCGGGTGCCGGGGGAGTGGTTCAGCATACCGCGTCAGATCTCTTTGCGGAGGAAGGTCGCACGGTCCATTCGATCGCGGATGCGTGCGGCCCGCCTCGCGGCGGTCCGGCTCCCGGCGGCCGGGTTCCACCGTTCGGGGCTCGGGAGCGCCGCCGCAAGCCGCGCGGCCTCGTCCTCCGAGAGCGCCCCGGCCGGCTTTCCGAAGTAGCGGCGCGATGCCGCCTCCGCCCCCCAGACCCCCGGTCCGAACTCGACGACGTTCAAGTAGAGCTCGAGGATCCGTTTCTTCGAGAGGTGTCGCTCGAGCTGCCGCGTGAGCAGCGCTTCCTCGAGCTTCCGGATCGGATTGCGAGAAGGAGAGAGCCAGAGGTTCTTCGCGAGCTGCTGGGTGATCGTGGAGGCGCCCCTCGGCATCTCGCGCTCGTCGAGCGCCTCTCTCAGAGCCGCTTTGATCTCCGCGGTCTCGAACCCCTCGTGGGAAAAAAAGTTGATGTCCTCCGACACGAGCACCGCGCGCTTGAGGTGGGGCGAGATCGCGTCGTATGGAACCCATCTCCGGTCGGCGCGGCCGGGGCGTCCCGCCGCGCGCTCCCGCGACTCCCACCGCTCGACGAAGGCGGTCGTCGCCGGGTTCTCGTGGGCGAGACGCGGAACGTCCGGCCAGGTGAGAGCCTTCCACGCCGCGTAGGCGAGGAGGACCGCCGTCGAGACGAGCGCCGCCCGAAGCGCCACCCGACGCGCTCGTCCTCTCTTTCTCCGAGGCGACACCGAGCGACTTTAGCAGCAACGGAGGGGGTCGAGCGGGTACACTTCGGCCGTGGACACGGCGCCGCAATCGACCGTCGAACCCGACCCGGAGTCGCGGGCCTCTTCCGCCCTCGGGCGCGCGCGTCGAGCGGTGGCCCTCTCCGGAGCGGGGATCTCGGTGGAGAGCGGGATCCCCGACTTCCGCAGCCCCGGCGGGCTTTGGTCGGTCTTCGCCCCCGACGAATACGCGACGCTCGGCTGCTTCGTCCGGGACCCCGCCAAGTCGTGGCGTCTGTTCCGGGCGCTCGGCAGGACCCTCGCGGGGAAGCGACCGAACGCGGCCCACGCCGCGCTCGCGAGGCTCGAGCGGGCCGGCCGACTCGCCGGCGTGATCACCCAGAACATCGACGGTCTCCACCAGGCGGCCGGTTCCACGGAGGTCCTCGAGATCCACGGCGACGCGTCGCACCTTCGTTGCCTCCGCTGCGACCGCACCGAACCGTTCCGGCCGGAACATCTCGAGGAGGGGCCGGTCCCGGTTTGCGGGGCCTGCGGGTTCCCGCTCAAGCCCGACGTCGTGCTGTTCGAGGAGAACATTCGCGGTCACGAGGAGATCGCGGCGCTCCTCGACGGTTGCGATCTCCTCCTCGTCATCGGGACGTCGGCGGAGGTGTGGCCGGCGAGTTCGATCCCGGAGGGGGCCCTCGATCGCGGGGTCGCCGTCGTGGAGTTCAACCTGCGCGATACGCGGCTCTCCGACTCGATCCGGCGACACGGAGGAACGCTCGTCCGGGGTCGGGTGACCGAGACCCTTCCGCGCGTGGCGGAGGCCGCGCTCCGCACGGGGGAGGGAGCGTGAAGGGAACGGTCTCGTTCCATCCCGTCGACGTCGCGTTCTTCGACGAGGTGATCGGAACCCTCTGGGAAGGCGGGAAGATCAATCCGGAGGCGTTCCTGCGCGACGCCTTACGGATCCGGCACGTCTGGTGGCAGGCGCGCCGCTTCGCGCGCGGTCTCGAAGGGCTCGCGATCCGCGCCGCCGCCCCGGAGCCCTCGCCCGACGAGTCGTTCTGGCGCCGCGTGCGGACCCGCCTCGAGCAAATCGACCACCGTCCAGACGAGGAGGCCGTCGTCGCCGCCCGGCTCTTCGAACGCGACCTTCACCTGCGAGGCCGCCCGTTCTTCGTGACCGAGGGGTCCGCGGAACGCGTCGCGGAATCGGTCGAACGCTACCGCTGCGCCGCGACGGAGGTCGAAGCCGAATCCGAGGCGCGCGCCCAGCTCAAACGCCTCGACCCCCGCCTCGAGGCCTCCGTCGAGCCGGTGGACGGGCCCGAGCTAGACGCCGATCTTCTCCACCGGAACGAGCTTCTCGGAGATCTGAAGGAGATTTTCGACCTCGCCCGGGCCGCGAGGGCGGGCGCGACGTGGTCGAAGGCGGGCGCGCCCGCCCGTCCCGCGGCGGACGTGGTTGCCGCGGAACTCCCGTGGCGGGCCCTCTCGCTCCACGCGCGGGTCGTTCCCTTTTGGATCGCGGACGATGTCGATGGCCTCGAGACGGTCTGCAGGGCCGCTGGGGTTCCCCCCCCGGAATGCCTCGCCCCGGCCTGGCGGCTCTTCGCCCCCGCGATCGAGACGGTGCCGGCGCTCAAGGAGCGACTCGGGCTCGAACCGCGCGGCCCGCGGGACGTCGGGGCCGTCGTGCTTCCGGGAGAGGTGG
>CAZVOE010000051.1:0-10020 GCA_964628935.1 uncultured Acidobacteriota bacterium | reverse complement strand
CTCCTCGAGTTCCTCGAGGAGCACGGCGCGCGGATCATCCAGGCCGCGGCCCGGGCGGGGGAAGGCCCCGCGGCGACGGCGCTCCTCCGAAAAATCAAGGAGTGCGCCGTGTACGCCTCCCGCCACGGTCTTGGCTACCTCGAAGGCTCCGGGATCCGGTTCCCCGACCTTCTCGTGGAGGAGGGGCCTCGGTGAGCACGAGGAACGGGTAAGGCCCCGCCGTCTCGGGCTACAATTCCCGGCATGGAGAAGGGTTCCGGTCCGAGGCGAGGGGTGGGCTTCGCGGCGCCGCTCCTCCTCCTCTGGACAGTCGGACAGGTCGCCTCTTCCCCCGCCGCGGACGTGGGGGTTCCCGTCCCCGTCGTCCGGTTCGAGGAGACCACACACGACTTCGGGGAAATCCCCTCCGACGGCAAACGCGAGCACGCCTGGGTCGTCCGGAACGAAGGAAAGGCCCCGCTCGAGATCATCAACACATTCCCGTCCTGCGGCTGCACCGCGTCCCTCATCGAGAACAAGGCGATCCCGCCGGGCGGGTCGGGCACGCTGCGGGTCACCTTCGAAGCCTCGGGGCAGCACGGCGACGTCCGGAAATCGATCGCGGTGATCACGAACGACCCCGTGCGCCCGCGCGTGCTCCTCACGGTGCTCGCGAAGGTGCTCCCTCCGGTGAATCCCCGCGTCTCTTCCGGACACCCGAGCATCGGCGGTCAGTCTTACCTCGTGGGCGACTGCGCGTCCTGTCACGCCGCGCCCGCGTCGGGGAAGGAGGGCGCGGAGCTTTGGAACGCGATCTGCGCGATGTGTCACGGGGACCGCGGTCAGGGAAAACTCGCCCCGTCGCTCCGGAACGCCGACTATCTCGGGGGCCGCTCCGACAAGGACCTGCGCGATTCGATCGCCTACGGAACGGTGAATCCCAGGATGCCCGGTTTTTCCGAGGTCGTGGGGGGACCCCTCGAAGAGGCGCAGATCGACTCGTTGGTCCAGCTTCTAAGGACCTGGGGTCCGATCGCGTCCGGCGCGGCGGGTGCGACGCCCGGGTCCAAGTAAGGGTCACGCCATTCGACGCCCGCCTTCGCTGGTCGCCGAGCGCGCCGTTCGCTACCTCCGGGAACACCCGGAACCGGTTTCGAGCGCGGAGATGGCGCGCATCGTCCTTTCCTCGCGCGTCCGGGACGAGGCGATCGCCACGCGGATCCTCGAGGCGGCGTTCGGGTCGGACTCGCGACTCGTGTACGAGGAGGGAGCCTGGCGGCGCGTTCCGGAGGCCGATCGCGCGATCGAATCGGCGAGCCGCGACTCGGGAAGGACGGAGCCCGATCCCCGGCTCTTTGAACCCGATCGCGTTCTCCTGGTGATCGAGGGGGGAACTCCGGCCCGAGGCGCTCGATTCCTCCTCGCGCGCGTCGCTGCGGTCCGGCTGCGCGGGGAAGAGGTCGTCCGCGGCTGCGGGGGAGACCTCACCGTCGCCGGCCCTCCCTTGACCGAGCTCCGCGAGGCGGTTCGGGAGATCCTCGTCGATGCGGTGCCCATCGTGCACGACGTGCCGGGGGCGATCGCGGCGCTCGAGCGATGGCTCGAGGAACCGGTCCCGGAGCCGATCTCCTTGCGGCGCCTGGGCGCCATGAGGCTCGGTCTCCCTTCCCGCCACGATCTTCGCTCCCTCGCGGGACGGCTCGGACTCAGGTGGACCGAAACCGACGACCCGGTCTCGATCACCGAGACACTCGAACGCGTCCTCTCGGCGCTCCGGCGTCCCGGGGAAACGCTCGAGGACTTGCGCGAGGCGGCGAGGGGAGACGCCCCCCGGATTCCGTGGGAGCGGTTCGCCTTCGACCGCGCCTTCCTCCGCTCCCTCCCGGAAACGGCGGGCACCTACCGGTTCCTCGACGCGGATGGGAGCGTCGTGTACGTGGGGCGCTCCCGCAACCTCCGACGGCGGCTCCTGTCGTATTTCCGGGAAGGCGGGCGCCGGGATCTTCGGTCCGCGCGGCTCCTCCGTTCGCTTCACAGGATCGAGGTCGATCCGTTGCGGTCCGATCTCGAAGCCGTGCTCGAGGAGGCGCGACAGATCGCATCGTCGAGGCCGCCGGGAAACGTGCAGGTCGGCTTCCGCACGGGCCGGGGGCGCGGCGGGCGACTCCGTTCCATCCTGATCCTCGAACCGGCCCCCCCTCCCCACGCCCTCCGCGCCTATCTCCTCCGCGACGGGGTCCTTCTCGACCGCGTGGCGATCGGCCCGCGGGGAGGCGGCCTCCGGCGGATCGGCCGCATTCTCGACGACCGGTTTTTCTCCTACCGGCCCGGTCCGGTCTCGGGGGGAGAGATCACGGTCGACGTCGAGTTGATCGCACGCTGGCTCGCGGCCCATCGGGACCGCGTCGTCGCCTTCGACCCCACGGACCTCCGGACGGCGGACGAGGTGGTGGCGCGGCTCCGGTGGTTCCTCGACCGCGGAACGCTCGAGGATCCGGACGGAACCCCGGTGGTGTCCGGATGACCGAACCGATCCTTTACGTCGCGGCCGCGCTTTTCGTCGTGGTGGTCAACTCCTTCTTCGTGGCCACAGAGTTTGCGATCGTCCGCGTCCGAGCGACACGGATCGAGGAAATGGTCCAAAAGGGCGTGCGACGCGCGGCGGCCGCCCGACACGTGCTGCGGAGACTGGACGCGTACATCTCCGCTTGCCAGCTCGGGGTCACGATCTCGTCGCTCGCCCTCGGATGGCTCGGCGAGGCCGCCTTCGCCGACCTCTTGAAGCCCGCGTTCGCGGGAGCGGGCGAATGGCAGGCGACGGCCGCGCACACGGTCGCGATCGGGCTCGCCTTTCTTCTGATCACCTTCCTCCACGTCGTCTTCGGAGAGTTGGTCCCGAAAACGCTCACGATCCGCTATCCGGAAACGACCGCGCTCCTCGTCGCGTGGCCGATCCGCGTCTTCTACGCCGTCTTCTACCCGCTCATCTGGTCGATGAACGCGGCGGCCAACCTCCTCGTCCGAGCGCTCGGTATCCCTCCGCCGACCGAAGCAAGCCTGGCCCACAGCGAGGCGGAGCTGCGGATGATCCTCGCGGTGAGCCAGAAGAGCGGCGCCCTCAGCGAGCCGCACGCGAGGCTCCTCGCGAACGTCCTCGACTTTCCCGACCGGAACGTCCGTCAGATCATGGTGCCGAGAGGGGACGTCGTCGCCCTCGATCTCGAGCGACCGTTTTCCGAGAACATGGAAACCGCCCGCTCGACCGGTCACACCCGCTACCCTCTATGCGAAGGGGAGATCGACCGGGTGGTCGGCGTCATCAACATCAAGGACCTCTTCCAGCGCTCGGCCGAGCTCGAGCCGACCCCCGACCTGAGGCGTTTCGCGCGGGATCCCGTCTTCATCCCCGAGAGCGTTCGGATCGAACAAGTGTTGTCGCTCTTCCAGAAAAACCGCGTCCACCTCGCGATCGTCGTCGACGAGTACGGCGGAACTTCCGGGATCGTGACCCTCGAGGACGTCTTGGAGGAATTGATCGGGGAGATCCAGGACGAATTCGATCACGAGGCCCCCCTCGTCCAGCGGGCTTCCGACGGCCGGGTGCTCGTCGATGCTTCCCTCGGGCTCGATCAAATGGAGGAGGAGCTCCATCTCGTCGACGACACCGAGGAAGACGTCGATACCATCGGGGGCCTCGTGCTCGCGCGTCTCGGGCGCCTCGCACGGGTGGGCGACCGCGTCCAGATCGGCGGTCGCACCGTCGAGGTCGTCCGGGTCCGCGGCCGGAGGATCCTACGGCTCGCCGTCCTTCCGTGAACGCTCGCGCGTTTGACGTCCTCGCGGTTTGACGGTAGAGTTCCAGACGAGTTGCAAATGTTTCGCAACTGAGGGCGGGATGCCGATCCGGGATCACAAACCTGCCGCGGGAGAGCGTCTCGAAGACCGAATGCGAGAGCGCGGTCTGCGCATGACGGGGCAGCGGGTCCTGCTTGCCCGCCTTCTCGATCAGGCGACCGAGCACCTCGATGCGGAGTCGGTCTACCGCCGGGCCCATTCGATCGACCCGAGCCTCCACCGCGCCACGGTGTACCGGTTCCTCAACACTCTCAAGAAGATGGGCCTCGTGGACGAGCTCGATCTCATGCACGTGAGCGGGGAACGGCACTACTACGAGATCCGTCCGTCGACGCTCCACATCCACCTCGTATGCACGGCCTGCCACGGAGTCGAGGAGCCGAGCGGGAGCTTTTGGGAGAACCTGAAGCAGCGCGTCCGAGCGGAAAGCGGGTTCCAGCCGGAGGTCGTCCGGATCGAAATGGCAGGCCTCTGTGCGAAATGCCAACAGCGGGGAGCCCGCGCCCAGGCATGAGTTGAATTTTTTTTATCTTGAGATGCGACACGTTTGCATAGATAAGTGATGCGAAAAAGTTGCTACACCAACGGAGGTGCCCGATGGTCCGGTTCGGGTTTGCCGTGTTGCTCTTCGCCGTCCCCTCCGCGTTCGCCGAAACCGAGGACGAGAAACGGATCGAGGAACTCGAGCGCCAAGTGCAGGTTCTCGCGGAGGAGATCGAAGCGCTGAAGATCGGGGAAGCGGCGTTAGCGGCCGAAGAAGGGCAATACGGTCTCGCACCGGCAGCCTCGAAGGTTTACCGCACCGAGCGGGGCGTCTCGATCGGCGGGTACGGCGAGATGCTGTACGAGAACTTCTCCACGACCCAGGAGGACGGCGTCGCCACGAGCAAGAAGGACCAGATCGACTTCCTTCGAGCGATCGTCTACTTCGGCTACAAGTTCAACGACTCGATCGTCTTCAACTCCGAGATCGAGTTCGAGCACGCCTCGACGGGGAAAAACGGCGAGGTCTCGGTCGAGTTCGCGTACCTCGACTTCCTGATCCGCGATGAATTCAACGTGCGAGCGGGAATGGTGCTGGTCCCGATCGGTTTCGTCAACGAGTTGCACGAGCCTCCGACGTTCCTCGGCGCCCGACGGCCCGCGGTCGAGCAGGTGATTCTCCCGTCGACCTGGCGGGAGAACGGGGCGGGCATCCACGGCGAGGTCGGTCCGTTCGCCTACCGTGCCTACGTGACCGCCGGACTCGCCGCGACCTCGGGGACCTCGAGCGGCGCGCCGGGCTTCTCGCAGTCGGGAATTCGGGGCGGACGGTCGAGTGGCTCGTTCTCCGCCGCGGAGGACCTGGCCGTGGTCGGCCGAATCGACTGGAGGCCGGTCGAGACCCTGACGCTCGGAGCGTCCGCCTACACGGGCGGTTGCGGCCAAGGGGTGGTCGCGCCGAACGGCGAGACGCTCGATTCCACGGTGACGATCCTCGAGGGGCACGCGGAGTTGCGCTGGCGCGGGCTCCAGGCGCGCGCCCTTTTCGCGAAGACCCGAATCGACGACGTCGTGAACCTCAATGCCGCGATCACGGCGAGGGACGCGACGTTCGCCGGGAAGTCGGTCGGCGAGGAACAGTTCGGCTGGTACGGCGAGGTCGGTTACGATGTCCTCTCCCATCGGAACGGCACGCGTCACGCCCTCATCCCCTACGTCCGCCACGAGCGTTACGACACCCAGGATCGAGTCCCGGTCGGATTCTCGGCGAACCCGGCCAACGACGTGACGATCGACACGGTCGGGCTCGCGTGGAAGCCGATCCCGAACGTCGTCGTCAAGGCCGACTGGAACGTGATCGAGAACGCGGCGCGGACCGGAGTGGACCAGGCGAATCTCGCCGTCGGGTATCTGTTCTGATGAGGCGACGGATCCGCTCGATCCCGGACGCGCGCTTTCTCGCGATCCTCGGACTGGGTGCCGGCCTCGCCTGCCCCGTGGCGTTCGGGAAGGTCTTCCTCGACCAGAGGGCGGCCCTGATTCTCGCGTTCGGTGAACAGGCCCGGGTCGAGCGGAAGGTCGTTTTCCTGACCGAGGCCCAGCTCGCGCGCGCGCGGGAGCTCGCCGGGCGGGGCGTCGAGATCGAGAGCGCCCTCGTCACGACATACACCGGCCGCTCCGGGGCGGGGGCGCTCCTCGGGACGGCCTACTTCGACTCGCACCGCGTTCGCACTCTCCCCGAGACCGTGATGATCGTCGTCTCCCCCGAAGGAACGGTCGCGCGCGTCGAGATCGTCTCCTTCGCCGAGCCGGAGGAGTACAAGCCGCGCCCCACGTGGCTCGAACAGTATCGAGGCCGTGCCCTCGACCGTGAGCTCGCCTCGAAGCGCGGCGTACACGGGATCACCGGGGCGACCCTTTCGGCGGAGGCGGTCACCGAGGCGGTACGCCGCGTGCTGGCGATCCACGGGACGCTCGCGGAGACCGGAGGCCGCCCTTGACCCGCGTCGAACGCACGCTCCTGTGGGGTTCGTCCGCCGCGGTCGCGGTCTCGGGGCTCGGTTTCGCGTGGACGAAGTATCTCGTCCAGAGCGACGACCCATTCGCCGTCGTGAATCATCCCTGGCAGACCTTCTTTCTCAAGGCCCACGTACTGAGCGCTCCGGTGCTCGTCTTCGTCGTCGGGCTTCTGTTCTCCCGGCACGTCTCCCGCCACTGGCGGTCGCCGAATCCGAGCGGGCGGCGGAGCGGCCTCGTCATCGTCGCCCTCTTGCTTCCCCTGGTCGCATCCGGCTACCTGATCCAGACGATGACCGACGGGCGACTCGTGGCTTGGCTGGTGGCGGTCCACCTGGCGACCGGTATCCTCTACGTCGTGCTGGTTCCGTATCACAACGCGCGCCAGGCCCTGCGGGAACGACGGGCAGGTCGGGCCGAGCCCGGGGTCGCTCCCGGGGTCTCGACCGACGGCGCCGGAACGGCGTGACCGGTCCCGTCCCGCGTCCGGCGGGAATGCGGGACCGGACCCGACGCTTCTGGCGGTACGCACGCCCATACCGACGCGATTTCGCGGCCGGTTTCGGGCTTCTCCTCGCGACGAACACCCTCGCCCTCGGCATTCCCTGGCTCCTTCGCGACGCGGTGGCCGCGATGGAGGCCGGGACCGATCGTTCGGCCCTCGCCGGCTTCGCCGCCGCCATGTTGGGACTCGCGCTCCTGCAGGCATGGGTACGAACGCGCTCTCGGCTCCGAATCCTGGGGGCCAGCCGGCGCGTCGCGCACGATTTGCGGCGCGTCTTCTTCTCGCACCTGCAACGGCTCGACGCCGCGTTCTACGACGGCCAACGGACCGGGGACGTCATGTCCCGGGCCGTGAACGACGTTCAGATCCTCCAGTCGCTCTACGGGCCCGGCGTCATGAACCTCCTGAACACCGCGATCGTCTACGTCGCGGTGACGGGGGTTCTCTTCTCGCTCGACCGGATCCTCACCCTCCTGTCGCTCGCCCTGCTCCCCGCTCTTTACTTCGGCGTGAACCGGATCAGCCGCCGCGTTTACGCCCGCTCGCTCGCCGTCCAGGAGCAGCTCGCCGTCCTCTCGAACCGCGTGCAGGAAAACCTGAGCGGCATCCGTCAGGTGAAGATCTACGCCCAGGAGGAGGGCGAGATCGCGCGATTCCGCCGGCTGTGCGAGGAGTACCGGCGGCGCAACCTCTCCTTGGCCCGGCTCCGGGGGACGATGATGGCGCTCATCGGTGTCTTCTCGGGTTGCGCGACCCTGCTCGTCCTGTTCGCGGGCGGCCTCCGGGTGATCGGCGGCGCCCTTTCGTTCGCCGACTTCGTCGCCTTCCAGGCCTACCTCGCCCAGCTCGCCTGGCCCACGGTGGCCCTCGGGTGGATCGTCAACGTCTTCCAGCGAGGCGCGGGCGCGCTCGATCGGATCGAAGAAATCCTCGAGACCGATCCGTCGGTCCCTGCGGCGGGACCGGCCGTCTACTCGCGCCCCCCGCGCGAGGCCCCTGAGATCCGCCTGCGTGGCTTGACGTTCTCCTACCGGACCGGGACCGTCGCCGGACCCGCCCTCCGCGACGTCTCCCTCGACATCCCCTCCGGCTCGCGGCTCGCGGTCGTTGGGCCGGTGGGATCGGGGAAATCGACGCTCGTCCATCTCCTCGCACGCGTCTACCCCGCTCCCTCCGGGGCGATCTTCGTCGGGGGGACCGACCTGACCGAAATCCCGGTCGAGGTCCACCGCCGGAACGTCGCCCTCGTCTCGCAGGATCCGTTCCTCTTCTCTCGAACCCTCCGCGAGAACTTGGCGCTCGCGCGCCCCGGCGCGACGGACGAGGAGATCCTCCGCGCCGTCCGGGCCGCCGGCTTCGAAGACGATCTCGCATCGCTCCCGTCGGGGCTCGACACGTGGATCGGCGAGCGCGGAGTCACCCTTTCGGGAGGACAAAGACAACGGGTGACGATCGCGAGGGCGCTGCTCGCCGACGCTCCGGTGGTGATTCTCGACGATGCCCTCTCGAGCGTCGACGCCGACACCGAGCGAACGATCCTCTCGGCCCTCGAGGAAGCCGCGCGCGGCCGCACGCTGATCATCGTGACGCATCGCCCCTCCACCCTCGCGTCGGTCGACCGGATCGTCGTGTTGGAGGACGGCCGTCTGGTCGAGGACGGTTCCCATCGAGAGTTGCTGGAGCGGCGGGGAGTGTACGCGGCGCTCTTCCGGCGCCATGAGCTCGTAGCGAGGCTCGACGGATCGTGAGCGAGATCGACCCGCGGGACGATGTCCTCGGAAAAGCCTACGACGCGCGGATCGCGCGCCGTCTATGGACCTACGTGCTTCCCCACCGGGGCCTCGTCGCCGCGACGATTCTCCTCGTCCTCCTCGGCGGGGCCGCGCAGCTCGTCCAACCCTGGATCGTCAAGGTGGCGATCGACTCCTTCATCCTCGAGCGGCGCGCCGCGGAGCTCGCGATTCCCGCGCTTCTTTTCCTCGCCGCCCTCCTCGCCGAGTTCGGCCTCGGCTGGCTCCAGATCTACCTCCTCGAAAAGACGGGCCAAAACGCCGTGCTCGGCCTTCGTCTCGACGTCTTTTCCCACCTGCAGCGGCTTCCTGCCGCGTTCTTCGACCGGAACCCCGTCGGGCGCCTCATGACGCGCGTCACGACGGACGTCGAGTCGATCCACGAGGCCTTCGCTTCGGGCGTCGTCCTGATCCTGGCCGATTTGTTGAAGCTCGCCGGGGTCGTCGGGGTCCTCCTGTGGATGGACTGGCGTCTCGCCCTCGTGACCTTCGCCGTTCTGCCGCCCATGCTCCTGGTCTCCTGGACTTTCCGGATTCGCGTCCGTGAAGCCTATCGCGCCGTGAGGAGCGCGATCGCCCGCCTCAACACCTTCCTTCAGGAGAGCGTCACCGGCATACGGGTTCTGCAGTCCTTCGGGCGCGAGGAAGCGAACCTCGCGGAGTTCGACGGCTGCAACGCGAGGCACCGAGATGCCCAGCTCGAAGGGGTCTTCTACGAGTCGGCCTTCTCCGCAGTCGTGGAGCTGATGGCCTCGGCGACGATCGCCGCGATCGTCTGGGCGGGGGGCGGTCGCTTCCTCGACGGCGCCGTGACCTTCGGGACACTCGTCGCCTTCATCGAGTACGCAGGACGCTTCTTCCGCCCGGTCCAAGAATTGACCCAACGCTACACCGTCATGCAGGCGGCGATGGCGGCTTCCGAGAGGATCTTCCAGTTGCTCGACACGAAGGCGACGATCGTTTCTCCCGAGACCCCGGTTCGGATCGAGGGGCGACCGCACGGCGAGATCCGCTTCGAGCGAGTCCGCTTTTCCTATGACGGTTCGACACCGGTACTCGACGACGTCTCCTTCCGAATCGGCTCGGGAGAGCGGGTCGCCGTGGTGGGTTGGACGGGCTCCGGGAAATCGACCCTCATTCGGCTCCTCGCGCGACTGTACGACGTGCAGGAGGGGCGGATCACGCTCGACGGCGTCGACGTCCGGCGCTATGAGCTCACCGATCTCCGGCGTTCGGTGGGGGTCGTTCTGCAGGACCATTTCCTGTTCGCGGACTCGGTTTCGGCGAACCTCTCGCTCGGCGACCCGCGGATCGGCCCGGAGACGATCCGGCGCGCGGCGCGCGCGGTGGGGGCCGACCGGTTCCTCGAGCGGCTCCCGGGGGGCTACGCCG
>CAZVOE010000050.1:0-20911 GCA_964628935.1 uncultured Acidobacteriota bacterium | reverse complement strand
GGCTCGTCGGGTCTCCCTCGAACGTCGTCGGAATCGACCTGAGCTTCGGGATGCTCCGGGCGGCTCGGCTTCCGGAGGGAGTCCACAAGGTCCAGGGGCCGGCCGAGCGGCTTCCTTTCCGCGACCGGTCGTTCGACTTCGTGAGCATGGGGTTCGCCCTCCGGCACGTCGCCGATCTCGAGGTGATCTTTGCGGAATACTTCCGCGTTCTCCGTCCAGGGGGGACCGCTTGCATCCTCGAGATCACGCGACCGCGGAGCCGCGCCGCGACGCTCCTCCTCAAAGGGTACCTGCGGGGGGTCGTCCCCCTCGCGACGAGGGCGGTGGCGCGAAGCGCCGACATGCCGATGCTGATGCGCTACCACTGGGACACGATCGAGGCCTGCATCGCGCCGGAGCGGGTGATCGCCGCCCTCCGCGACGCCGGGTTCGCGGACGCGGGTCGTTTCGTCGAGGCGGGGATCTTCTCCGAGTACACGGGGAAACGGCGGGCCTGATCGTCGGCGGATACAATGGCGGGGCACGGGGAAACGCAATGAGCGATGCGCGCGCCGAGGTCACGGTCGATCTCCTCAAGAAGTACGACCGCCCGGGGCCGCGGTACACCTCCTATCCGACCGCGGTGGAATTCCACGAGGGGTTCACTCCGGAGGCCTACGCGGCGAAGCTCGCCGAGGCGGACGCCGCCGGCAACGAACCCCTCTCGTTCTACGTCCACCTCCCCTTCTGCCATGAGCGGTGCTCCTTCTGCGGTTGTCACGTGGTCATCGCGAAGGACCACGCGGTCGCAGAGAACTACCTCGGCTACCTCCACAGGGAGATCGACCTGCTCGCCGCGCACATCCCGAACCGAAGGCGCGTGAGCCAGTACCACTGGGGGGGCGGAACGCCGACGTACCAGACCGTCGACGAGATGGCGGCGCTCCAGGAGAAGTTCCTTTCGCACTTCCGGCTCGAGCCGGAGGCCGAGGTGGCGATCGAGGTCGACCCACGCGTGACCTCACCCGAGCAGGTCCGCCTGCTCCGGGAGCTCGGCTTCAACCGGATCTCGATGGGGGTGCAGGATTTCACCCCCGAGGTCCAGAACGCGATCAACCGGAACCAGACCGAGGAAGAAACGAGGCGCCTGTACGATCTCTGCCGGGAGGTCGGCTTCCCGTCGATCAACCTCGACCTGATCTACGGCCTCCCCCTCCAGACCCCCGAGCGGTTCCGCAAGAACATGGAGATCGTGCTCGCGCTCCGCCCGGAGCGCGTCGCCCTCTACTCCTACGCCTACGTCCCATGGGTGAAGGCGAACCAGAAGCGGATCGTCGTCGACGATCTCCCCTCCCCCGAGGTGAAGCTCCGGCTCTTCGTGCTCGCCCGGAACATGTTCCTCGACGCGGGGTACGTCGCGATCGGCATGGATCACTTCGCGCTTCCCGGGGACGAGATGGCGACCGCCGCGTCCGCGCGCCGGCTCCACCGGAACTTCATGGGGTACACCGTGAAGATGGGGAGCGACATGGTGGGGGTGGGGGTCTCCGCGATCGGCGACGTCCGCGGCGCTTTCTCGCAGAATTGCAAGAAGCTCTCGACCTACTACGACGCGGTGAACCGCGGCGTCCTTCCCGTCGAGCGCGGGTACGTCCTCGACGAGGACGACCGGATCCGCCGCGACGTGATCACCGGGATCATGTGCAATTTCTGGTGCGACCGCGCCGAGATCGAGGCGAAGTGGGGGATCGACTTTTCGACCTATTTCGCGGAAGAGATCGCGGAGCTGTCCGCACCGGACGGCCCGGCCTCGCACGGCTTCGTCAGGGTCCATCCCGACGGGATCGAGGTCGTGGGTCACGGCCGCCTCTTCGTCCGGAACGTCGCGATGGTGTTCGACCGCTACCTGAAGACGAAGCGTGGCGAGACGCCGATCTTCTCGAGGACGGTGTGACGCGCGCCCTCGCGATCGCCCTTCTCGCCTCGGCGACCCTCGCGATCGCCGCAGATCCTCCCGCTCCCGACCGTCACGCGCGAGCGCGAGGGGCCGCGGCGGAGCTGGTTTCGAGCCTCCAGAAGCGCCTCATGGAGGAGCTTCGCGCCGGAGGTCCGGCGCGCGGGATCGAGGTCTGTTCGAAGGAAGCCCCCGCGATCGCCTCTTCCATCTCCCGGGACGGCCTGACGATCCGCCGCGTCACGACGAGGCCGCGGAACCCGGCGAACGCCCCCGACCCGTACGAAGCGAGAGTGCTCGAGGCGATGGAATCGACCCACCGTGAGGGCGGGAACGTCGTGGAGCACGAAGAGGTCGTCGAGACGGCCGGCCGGAAGGAACTCCGCTACCTGAAGCCGATCGTGATCGCCGGGCCCTGCCTCTCTTGCCACGGCCCGAAGGAATCGCTCGCCCCGGAAGTCCGAGATGCCCTCGCCGCCCGCTACCCCGAGGACCGCGCGACCGGCTACGCGTCGGGAGACTTCCGGGGCGCGGTGTCGGTGCGGGTGCCGATCGATTGACCGGCCGAGCCTCCCCCGAGCCGCTCCCGCAAGAAGCCTCCGACGACCTCGATCTCCTCGAGCACGACCTGGTGCTCCATCCGGTACTCGTGCCAGCGGACGTCGCGGCCGAGTTCCACGAGGCGGTCCCGCGCCGCCCTCCCAGCCGCGAAGGGGACCATCGGGTCATGGGTCCCGTGCGCGAGAAGAATCGGCGTTTCCCGGTTCGCCTCCGCGGCTTCCGTGTCGGCCCCTTCCGGGTCGAGAAGGTAAGTCGAGAGGCCGACGATCCCGGCGAGCGTCTCCCGATACCGGAGGCCGAGGTGAAGGGCGATCGCGCCGCCCTGGGAGAACCCCGCGAGGACGATCCTTTGCGTCGGGATGCCGCGGGAAACCTCCCCGGCGAGAAGCGCCGAAACCTGCTCGCACGATTCGCGCACCCCGCGCGCGTCGTAGTCCCGCCGGAATCCGAGATCGCGGATGTCGTACCAGGCGGGCATGAGCAGCCCCATGTTGATCGTCACGCCGCGACGAGGCGCATGGGGAAAGACGAACCGGATGCCGAGGTCGTCGACGCCGAGGTGGGGAACGATCGGCTCGAAATCGTGGCCGGCGGCCCGGTGGCGGGGGAGCCACACGACCGAGGCCCGGGTCGGCCCCGCCGGTTCGATCTCGACACAGGAAAGCAGGTCGCTCACCTGCGCCAGCTTAGCAGGCTCGCCCCCCGGCGCTCCTCACGCGTTCACGCTTCCGGTCAAGACAGGAGCGCCAGAAGATCCTCCCTCGTGAGCGCTGCCGCCGCGGCCGCCTCGCCGAGGGCCGCCTCCGCGATCCGTCGCTTCGACTCCTGCAACTCGAGGATCTTCTCCTCGACCGTCCCCTCGGCGACGAGGCGATAGACGAAAACCGGCTTGTCCTGCCCGATCCGGTGGGTGCGGTCGGCCGCCTGGTCCTCGACCGCCGGGTTCCACCACGGGTCCATCAGGAAGACGTGATCCGCGGCGGTGAGATTGAGACCGGTTCCTCCTGCTTTGAGCGAAACCAGGAGGACGGGGGGCCCCGACGGATCTTGGAACCGGGCGACGATCCCGCCCCGGTCGACCGTCGAGCCGTCGAGGCGGAGGTGCTCGATCGACGCCGCGGCGAGCGGCCGCTCGAGGAGATCGAGAAAGGACGTCCACTGCGAGAACACGAGCGCCTTGTGCCGCTCGGCGACGACCGTTTCGAGCGTTTCGACCAGCGTCTCCACCTTGCTCGACGTCTCGGCCGTCTGCCCCGGCACGAGCGCGGGGTGGCAGGCGGCCTGCCTCAACCTCAGGAGAGCCTCCAGGGCGGCGAGCACGCTCCCCCCCGCCTGGAGCCTCGCCACGACCTCGGCGACGGTCGCTGCACGCACGGCGTCGTAGACCTTCCTCTCCTCGGCCGTCAGCTCGCAGTGGAGGATCGCCTCCGTTCGCGGCGGCAGCTCCGGGGCGACGTCCTCCTTGAGGCGGCGCAGGACGAATGGGCGGATCCGCTCGCGGAGCCGAGCGGCGACGGACTCGTCCCCCGCCGCGATCGGCCGGGCGTAGCGCTCGCGGAAGTCGGAGAGGGTTCCGAGGAGTCCCGGATGGGTGAACCGGAGGATGCTCCACAGCTCGTCGAGCCGGTTCTCGACCGGAGTCCCCGTGAGCGCGAGGCGAAAACCGGCTCGGAGCCGGAACGCGGCCGCGGCGACCTGGCTCTCGGGGTTCTTGATCGCGTGCGCCTCGTCGAGGACGACCGTCTCCCACTCGACCGCGGCGAGCGCTTCCTCGTCGAGGCGCAGGAGGGCGTAGCTCGTCACAGTGACGTTCGCGTCGGGGTCGAGCACGCGCCTCGGTCCGTGGTAGAGGCTCGCGCGCAGCCGCGGCCGGAACTTCGCGATCTCGGCCATCCAGTTGGGAAGGACGCTCGTCGGGGCGACGACGAGGGTCCGGCCGTGGAGGGCGCACAGCGCCTGGAGCGTCTTTCCGAGCCCCATGTCGTCGGCGAGGAGCGCCCCCAGCCCGGCGTTCCGCAGGAAGACGAGCCAGTCGGCGCCACGCCGCTGGTAATGCCGGAGGTCGGCGAGGAGGTCCTTCGGCAGGACCGCCGTCGGGATCGACGCGAACCCCGACACCGCCGCGCGCAAGCGAGCGAAGGAGGGGGGCGCCGGTTCCCCCAACTCCTCCGCGATGCGCGCGAGGTCGGGGAGAACCGCAGGAGGAAGCGACCCGAGCGCCTCCCGCGCGGCGAGGAGGTCGGCGACGCGCGCGCCGAACCTCGAAAGCCAGTCGGCCGGGAGCGGCGCGTACCCCCCGCCCAGAATCGGGACGAGCGACTCTCCCTCGCGCCAGGCGGCGAGCACGCGATGCGGATCGGCCCGACGCGTCGAGTCGCCCGCCTCTTCGACCTCGAACGCGATCTCGAAGTCGTCTCCGCGCATCCGGAAGCGGGGCTCGATCGGGGGAAGCAGCCGAAACGGCTCGAGAACCGGTCCCCGCACGCCTGGCCACGAGCGAAGGCGCTCCGCCGCCCGCACCGCCTCCTTCCCCTGGAACACCTCGGGAACCCCGGGAACGAGGCCGAGCTCCGAAGCGAGTCGAGCGGCGAGCCTCGACTCGGCGCGCGGATCGCGCATCGGGACGGCCCCCGCGAGATGGACGAGGCGTTCGCCGTCGACGCGCGCGCGCGGCGGATCGCCGTAAACGATCGTCGCGAGGACCCGGAGCGTGTCCCCTCGATGCGCGACTTCCAAGGCGACCCTCGGGGCCTCGACTTCGACCTTCGGGAGCCTCTCCGTCCGCAGCTCGACCGGCATGCGGCTCCGGAACGAGGGCAGAACCTCGGCGACGAGGCGGGCGGCCTCCCCCGCCGAGAACGAGATTCCCCGGAGGAGGTCCTCGCGCTCCCGCGCGGTCAGCGGCGGCTCCGCCGTCGGCCGGAGCGTCGAACCGCACAGCGCGAACCCGTTCTCGAAGCGTTCGGTGACCTCCGGATCGTCCTCGACAAACACGCGGAAGCCGTCGTCCTGGTCCTCGACGACGACGCGCGGCATCGCGGGCGTCGGCGACGCCACCACCGGCTCGCCGTCGAGCGTGATCCCCTCCGCCCGCGAGAGCCCCGCGAGGATCCGCTCGACGAGGGGGCGGGGGATCGGGCCGCGTCGATGCGTCCCGAGGGCCAGTTCCACCGCGAGGTCGGCCTGGGTCGCGGTGAACGGAGGAGCCTCGACCCGACGCTCGGCGAGCGCGGCGATCGTCGCCTCGAATGGATGCCAGCGCTCGTCGGTCCGGATCCCCCGCTCGAGGGAGATCCCGCCGGGACCTCGCGAGAAGCGGTAGCCGATCGTCCCCGTCTGCCAGCGTGGCCTCGGCAAGACCTCGCCCGCCTCCGTTGCTCGGCGGATCGCGATCACCGCCGCAGCGGCGTGCTCGCAGCCTCGCGCCCCCCCGCAGGAGCACTCCCAGTCGACCTCCTCGGGCCAAAGGGTGACGGTGCGGGAGATCAGCCCTCCCTTGAGGGCGATGCGGACGACGACCTCTCCCGCCCCGGCCCGCTCGCCGATGACGTTGTCGCCGCGGGCCAACTCGACGCCGCGCGACCACGCCTGGGGCGTGCAGGCGGCGCGTACCGCCTCGAAGAGGGCGTCCACGCCGGCATTATCGTGGAATCAGGCGAGGATCGAACGCGCTCTCTCTCGACGGAGTCGGCGGGTCTCGCACACCCCGCCCCCCCTGCCCCGGATGGAGTTCACCGCGACCTCGGCCTCGCGGACGATCTCGGGGAGGCTCCAACCCTCCTGCGGATCCTCCACGAGGGCGGCGCCGATCGCGGCGCGGATTCGGACCCTCCCGTCTCCGACGCGGAGCCCGTCGAGAGTCAGGAAAAGCCGATCGATCGCCGGGCGCGGATCCGCGCACTCTCCGAGGACGACCGCGAGCTCGTCGTCCCCGACGCGGCCAACGACGTCCGTTCCCCGGGTCGCGGCCTTGAGCGCCCGGGCGACGACCGAGAGCACCTGATCCCCGACCTCGCGCCCGTGCTCCTCGTTGATCTTCCGGAACCCCTCGACATCGAGAAGGAGGAGCGCGAGCGGCTTTTGGAGGCGCGCGTCTCGCGCGAGCGCTTCCTCGAAACGCTCCAGGAACGCGGGCCGCTTCAAAACCCCGGTCGTCTCGTCGATCGTCCGGGCCTGGTTGAGCGCATCTCCCTGCTCCCGGAGCCTCCGCTCGAGCGCGGCGACTTCGGCGCCGAGCGACTTCTGCAACGCCCGCGCGCGCCGGAGAGCCCGGTCGCTCCAGATCAATATCCCGACCGCGACGCTCGCTGCTGCGGCGGCTCCCGCCAACGAAAGCCACGCGAGCGTGGAAGGGGTCCTCCATGCGACGACGGCGGCCGGGACGACTCCGAGAGAGCCGAGGACCGCCCATGGCATCGGCAACCGAGACTCGACTCCGGCCGTGCGCTCCATGCGTCCGCCCTCCGCGTATGCGAGGGAAGTTTGTGCCCCGACGGAAATCGGTCAAGTTTGTGTTATTTGCGTTTCGGTCTCGATTTCGTTCCCGGAACCCAGCGGAACACTTCGAGAGGGACGGTCCCGTTCTCCCGGAATCGGATCCCCTCGGCCTCGAGGAGGGCGCGCTGAAGCCCGGGAGGCATCCCCGGGAGGCGGTCGGTCGAGCATCCGCCCGACGCGTTGACGACCCGCTGCCACGGAACGTCGTCCGGGCAACCGTGGAGCGCCCAGCCGACCGCGCGCGGCGAAAGCGTGTTCCCGAGCGCGATCGCGATCTGCCCGTAGGTCATGACCCGTCCGCGCGGGATCCTGCGCGTGAGGGTGTACACCCTCGCGAAGGCGCGCGAGCGCGCCCCCTCGACCTCCCCGTGGACCCGCCGGATCCTCCGCGCCACCGTGTGAGGATACGAGCGCTGCGGAAAACGTGCCCGAAGCGGTTCGGACGTCGGCGAATTCGAGAAACGCATTGTTTTCTTGGGCTTGCGCCCCGGCGTCGCGGCGTCCCGGCTTGACTTCCGCATGGGGGCCGAGGATATTTCCACAGGTTTTCCACCATTTTCGCCGGGCGGTCCCGGCCCGGAAAGGTCCATGCGCGTCGCCGTCGGGATCCTGGCCTACAACGAGGAGGCGAACATCGCCGCCTCGATCGAGGCGGTGCGCGCGCAGTCGGGACCTCACCTCGAGGCCTTGGAGGTGTGGGTCGTGGCGAGTGGCTGCACCGACCGCACCGTGATCCGGGCGGAGGCCGCGGCGTCCGCCGATTCTCGCGTCCGGATCGTCGCGCAGGCGCGACGGGAGGGGAAAGCGGCGGCGATCGGAACCCTCCTTCACCTCGTTCGCGAACGCGACGTGATCGTCCTCGCGAACGGCGACGGACAGCCGGAGGCGGGAGCGATCGAAGCGTTGGTCGCCCCCTTCGACGATCCGACGGTGGGGATGACCGGCGGGCGCCCGTGCCCCGTGAACGATCGCTCCACACGCATGGGGCGCGTCGTCCACCTTCTCTGGGAGTTGCACCACCGGGTCGCGAGTCGGACCCCGAAGCTCGGGGAACTGGTCGCGTTCCGTCCTGTGTTCGGAGAGATGCCCCGGGACACGGCGGTCGATGAAGCCTCCATCGAGGCGAGGATCCGAGAGCGCGGGCTTCGGCTCGTGTACGTCCCCGGCGCGCGGGTCCGCATGAAGGGCCCGGAGACGGTCGCCGACTACCTCGCCCAGCGCCGGCGGATCCACGCCGGTCACCTGCGCCTCAAGCGGACGACCGGACACGCCGCGAGCACGATGTCGCTCGGCCGGATCGTCCGCGCGATCCGGGATGCGGCGCCGCGAAGCGCGGGGGAGGCGGTCGACCTCGTGGCCGCCGTCGCCCTCGAGGCCGCGGCGCGCGCTCTCGGGGCGTGGGATGCGGGACCCGGCCGGCGCGACCACCGCGTCTGGGATGCGATCCCCACGACGAAGGACCTCTCCCGGTGATTTCGGTCCTCGCGCGCATCCCCGGCTTCCGCCTCATGCATGCGCTCGGGTGGCCGCGCATGCGGCCGGTCAACGTGACGGTCTCGACGACCTTTCGATGCAACTCGCGCTGTCTCACCTGCAACGTCTACGAGCGACCGGTCGACGAGATGTCGGTCGACGAATGGGACCGGGTGTTCGCGTCCCTCGGTCGCTCCGCCCGCTGGTTCACCTTCTCGGGGGGGGAGCCCTTCCTGCGGAAGGACCTGGTGGATCTGATCGAGGCGGCCTGGCGACGCTGCCGCCCGTCCATCGTGAACATCCCGACGAACGGGACCTATCCCGACCGGGTCGTCGCGTGCGCCGAGCGGCTGTCCGCCCTGTTCGGGACGAGGACCCGTCTCGTGCTCAACGTCTCCCTCGACGCGATCGGGGAGCGCAACGACGTCATCCGAGGGCTCCAGGGAGACTGGGAAAAGGCGAACGAGACGTTGCGCCGACTCAAGGCCCTCGCCCTTCCGAACGTGACCGTCGGAATCCACACGGTCATCTCCCGGCACAACGTCCGGGAGTTTCCGGCGATCGCCGACGCCCTCATCGCCCTCGGGCCCGACCAGTACATCGCGGAGCCCGCCGAGGAGCGGTTCGAGCTGCAGACCATCGGCACCGGCATCACCCCGCGCCCAGACGATTTCGACCGCGCGATCGGCCACCTCGAGACGCGTCTGCGCCGCCGCGAGGACCGCGGCCTCCCCGCCCTCACGCGCGCGATCCGTCTCGTCTACTACCGTCTGGCGCGGGAGACGCTCCGGCGCAACGAGCAGACGATCCCCTGCTACGCCGGCGTCGCGTCGGTCCATCTCGCGGCGAACGGCGACGTGTGGGCGTGCTGCACCCGCGCCCGCGCCCTCGGCAACCTCCGCGAGACGGGATACGATTTCCGAGCGATCTGGCGCGCGGAGGAAGCGGCGAAGGAACGCCGGTCGATCCGGAGGCGGGAATGCGCTTGCCCGCTCGCGAACGCCGCGTACACGAGCATGCTCGTCGACCCCGGATCGCTCCTCCGGGTCGGCCGCAACCTCCTGACTTCGGGAGGCGGGAAATGAGGCCGGGATGCGCTCCGTCGTCGTGATCCCCACGTACAACGAGGCGGCGGCGTTGCCGTCCCTCCTGAGCCGCCTCCTCGAGATCCGTCCGGAGTTCGAGGTCCTCGTCGTCGACGACGCCTCTCCCGATGGGACCGGACGGATCGCCGAAACGATGTCCGCGGCGTCGGGGGGCCGGATCCGCGTCCTGAACCGCCCGGGGAAACTGGGGCTCGGGAGCGCCTACCGCGACGGGTTCCGCCGCGCGATGGAGGAGGGGGCGGAACTCGTCTTCGAGATGGACGCCGACCACTCCCACAACCCGAAGTACCTCCCCGCGATGCGACAGCGTCTCGAAACGGACCTCGACGTCGCGGTCGCGAGCCGCTACATCCACGGCGTCCGCGTCGAGAACTGGCCGTTCCGGCGGCTGCTGCTCTCCCGGTTCGCCAACTACTACGTCAACTTCGCCACCGGCATGCGTTCTTCCGTCGTTTCCGACGCCACCTCCGGCTACCGCGGATACAGGCGCGAGGTCCTCGAAGCGATCGGCCTCCACCGCGTGCGCTCGAACGGGTACTCCTTCCAGGTCGAGATGGCGTACCGGGCGTGGCGTCTCGGGTACCGGGTCGGCGAGGTGCCGATCACGTTCGAGGAGCACTACCTGACTTCGTCGAAGATCACGAAGGGGATCATCTGGGAGGCGATCTGGAGGATCCCGCTCCTCCGGTTCACGGTCTCCAAGCGAGCCGCCGCTCCGGTCCCTGCGGGGGCGGCGGCCCCTCCCGGCCGATGAGCCCCGCGCGCTCGAGATCGTTTGCCCCACTCCTCGCGCTCGCGCTCGCCGTCCTCGCGGGAGCGGCGATCCGGGCCTGGATGGCGAAAACGTGCTCCCCCTTCGGATCGGACTCCTTCCAGTATCTCGAGCTCGCGCGCGGTCTCGCGGAGCGCGGCGTCTACGAGAGCCGCGGGAGCGAGCACCCCGATCTGTCCCGCTACCCTCTCTACCCCTTCCTGATCGCTTTCGGGTTGGTTTTCGGAGCCTCTGCCGAGCGCTCCGCCCAGGCGGTCTCGTTCCTCGCGAACCTCCTTCTCGCCGTTCCCGCGTGGTCGCTCGCGCGGTCCGCGTTCGGGCGGCGAAGCGCCATCGCAGCGGCGGTGATCGTTCTGATCTCCTGCGCCGCCGCCGACGTCCGGTTCGCGCTTCCCGACCCCCTCGCGGCGCTCCTGTACCTTTCGACCGCCGCTGCCGCGTGGTCGGCGGCGAAGCGCGGCGGCATCGGCCGCTGCCTGGCCGCCGGGGTCTTCGGAGCACTCGCCTCGATCGCGCGGCCGGAAGGCGTGCTCTGGGGCGCGGCCGCCTGCGGCTTCCTCGCGGTCCATGCCTTCGTCGCTCCCCGCCGCGTTCGCCGCGCCTGGCTCGGCGTCGCAACCTGCGGGGTCGTCGTCGCGGTCGCGTACGGGTGCTACGCGTCGGCGGTGTCCCTACGTCTCGGCCGCCCGTGCCTCTCCCCCGGAGTCGACTACCTGCAGTCGGTGCGGGAGGTCGCCGGCCATTACGGCGTCCGGCGATTCGCGCTGGCGGGAGTCCCGTGGGAAGACCGGGCGCTGTTCCTCCTCGACCGTGACCGCACCCGTTTCGTCCTCGCGGAGCACTTCGCCTCGCACACGCTGCTGCCCGCCGATCCGCGATGGGATTTCGCGAGCGCGCCCGCACCGGACGGATCGCGGCCGCGATCGAGCGTCGGGAGAGAGTTTCTCGACACCGTCCGGTTGCGCACGTTCATCCTGAGTCGAACGATCGCTCAGCTCCCCCGCCAATTCTGGGGAGCCCATCTCGTGACCCCCGTTTTGACCGTTCTCGGACTCGCGGGGGTCGTCGCGGCGATGCGCTCCCGCCGGGGACGCCGGGGCGCAGCGGTCCTTCTCGGGATCGGCCTGCTCGGGCTCGCCCCCGCCGCGAGCCATCTCGAATCGCGATTCCTGATGACCACGTTCGCCGCCTCGTGCCTCCTCGCGGCGCGGGGTTGGGCGGCGCTCGATCGGGGCTTGGCCCGCACCCCGCGCCTGCGCGCTCCGGCGCACGCCGCGATCGCGGCGGGCATCGTGGCGTCGACCCTGTCGCACGCGACGATCTGCCCTCGACCCCTCGCCGACGATGCCCTCTACCGCGAGGCGGGTGCGGTGATCGCTCGCACCGTCCCGCCGGGGCCGCTTCTCGCGACTCGCCCCCACGTCCCCTGGTTCGCCGATCGGCCGTACCGAAGGCTCCCGCTCGGAGGCGGCGAATCGGCGGCGGAGTACTTTCGAAACGTCGGGGCGGCGGGAATCGTGATCAACGTGCCGAACGAATCGAAGCGGCGAGCCGATCTCGGCCCCCTCCTCGAATTGCCGCCCCCGCACGGGTTCCGACTCCTCGCGCGGATCGAGGGGGAAGGGGGGCGCGAGGTACGGGTCCTCGTCCCCGAGGGACCGCGGTGAAGACCGCGGTCCTCGTCGGCGGCGCGGGATTTCTCGGAAGCCATCTCGCGGAGCGGCTCGCCGCCTCGGGGACGGCCGTTCGGGTCCTCTCCCGCTCCGGCCGCTGGCCGTGGGGCCCCGCTCCCGACGGGCTGTCTTGCTCGCGCTGCGACGTGGAGACGGAGGCCTCGATCCCGGAGCTCGAAGGGGCGATCGGCGGGGCCGAGGTCGTCGTCCACCTCGCGGGAGCTCTGTTCCGTCCGGCGACCGCTCCCGCTCGGTACCGCGCGCTCCACGTCGACGGGACCCGCCGCGTCGTCGAGACCTGCCGCCGGGCCGTCTCGCGCGACGGCCGGCCGCGTCGGCTCGTCCAAGTGAGCACGACCGGTGTCCTCGGCCCCACGGGGAGCGTTCCCCTCCCGGAGTCGGCCCCCGCTCGGCCCGGGACGGTGTACGAGGCGACGAAGCACGAGGGAGAACTCGCCGCGCTCGCGGGGCGAGGAGCCGGGCTCGAGGTCGTGGTCGCCCGTCCCGGTCTCGTCTACGGCCCGCGCGATCTCCATCTCGTCGCGCTCTGGCGCGCGATCGGAAGCGGACGCTTCCGGCTCGTCGCCGGAGGGCGCGCCCTCTGGCAACCCGTCCACGTGACCGACGTGGCGCGAGGTCTCGAGGCGCTCGCCCGACTTCCGGGCCTCGACGGCGAGATCTTCCACCTCGCGGGGCCCGAGCGGCGCACGGTGCGGCAGATCGCGGAGACGATCGCCGCCTCGCTCGGGGTTTCCGTTCGCGGGCCCGGCCTCCCCTTCGCCGCGGCGTACGTCGCCGGGGCGGTGCTCGAAGCGCTCTACGCCCCGTTCGGAGGCGACCCGCCGCTTTCGCGGTCCCGCGTTCGCACGCTCACCGAGAACCGCGTGTACGAAATCTCCCGCGCCCGCGAGCGCGTCGGCTGGGCGCCGGCCGTCGGCGTCGAGCGCGGGATCGCGGCGACCACGGCGTGGTACCGGGGGGAGGGACTGCTGTGACGGGCGCGGAGCCCCTGGCGACCGTCGTGATCCCGGCGCGGAACGCCGCTGGGGAGATCGGACGCTCCGTCGAGGCGGCGCTCGCGCAGGACCTCCCGCGCGCCGCGTTTCGCGTCGTCGTCGTCGACAACGGCTCCGAGGACGAAACCGCCGAGGAGGCGGCCCGAGCGGGGGCGGAGGTGGTCCGCGAGGACCGCCTCGCGTCGTCCTACGCCGCGCGCAATCGGGGGACCGAAGCGGCGACGGGAACGTGGGTCGCCTTCACCGACTCCGACTGCGTCCCCGAGCCGACCTGGCTGCGGCTCCTCTTGGCGTCGCCGATCCCCGAGGAGGTCGGAGCGGTCGTCGGCGAGGTCGCGGCCCTCGAAATGGAAACCCCCGTGCAGCGCCTCACCGAACGGCACGGCATCATGCGCCACGCGGTGACCCTCCCGCACAAGGATCTCCCTTGCTTCTCGACCGCGAACGTCGCGATCCGCCTTCCCCTCCTGCGCGCGTTGGGCGGCTTCCGAGAGGACGTCCGCTACTTCGGCGATATGGAGCTGTCGTGGCGGATGCAGCTCGAACGCGCCGCCCGGCTCCTCTTCCGCCCCGAGGCGCGAGTCCTCCACCGGCACCGGCGGACGTGGGGAGCCCTCTGGAAGCAGGGGGTGCAACATGGCCGAGGGGTCGCCTTCATGCGCCGAACCTTCCCTGGACGGTATCGTTTCTCCGCGGGCGAGCAGCTCTCGCGGCTCGGCGCGCTCGCCCGCTCGGCGTCGGGGCGAGGCGCCCCCCACGACCGGTTGTGGGAGCCGCTGTGGCTTACACTCTGGTACGCGGGGCTCCTCGCCGGGTACCTCCGCGGTCCCGCGTGGACGCCCGGCGCGAAGCGCCGGACGTGATCCCTCGGGAGGAAAGGGACCGGATGCCGTTGCCGACTCGAAACGTCTGGATCGTCTTGCTCGCGGCCGCGACATTCGGGGTCGCGTTCCTCGCGGCGAAGCAGAACCCGGTCCGGTACACCGAGGTCGATCCTTCGGTCGAACCGATCCTCCCCGAGATGGTCCGGATCCCCGAGGGACCGTTTCTCCGCGGGAACCCGAACGGGACCGACGAGGAGAAACCGCTGCGAACGATCTGGCTGTCCGAGTTTTCGATCGGCAAGTACGAGGTCACGAACGCCGAGTGGAAACGGTTCGTCGACGCCACGGGTCGCGAGCGGCCGGTCAACCCGATTTTCGCCCGAGGGTACGACTACTATCTCGAGAGGCCCGATCATCCGGCGGTCGAGATGTCCTGGTCCGACGCGGCCGCCTACTGCAAGTGGCTTTCCGACCGGACCGGGCGCGACTTCCACCTCCCGACGGAGGCCCAGTGGGAGAAGGCGGCGCGCGGCGGGCTCGAAGGGGCGGAGTTCTTCTGGGGGAACGACCGGCGGGAGGGAATGGCCCGCCACGCGCTCTCCTGGTCGGAGGGCCCCGTCGCCGTCGGCTCGTTTCCGCCGAACGGCTACGGGCTCCACGACGTCGCGGGGAACGTCAACGAGATGGTCCACGACTGGTATGACGAACGCTACTTCGCCCGCGCCCCCGAGCGCGACCCGACGGGACCGAACGGTTGGCTCAACTACCTCACCCTGCTGAATCCCGTGGGACGGAGCCGGACGAAGGGGCGTTGTCACGTCGTCCGAGGGGGGTCCTACCGGGCCCCATGGAGCTGGCACGAACGGAATCCGGACGACATGCTGGAAACCCCCGTGCAGGTGGGTGCACGGGAATACGTGTACCAGGCCCCGTACACGCACTTCGACCTCGGCTTCCGCGTGGCCGAGGGCGGGGTCTGGCGTTAGATCCTGCGCCGGTTCGCGTCGCGCGGGCCACTTCTCCGGTCAGCCGGTCGTCTCCGCCTCCCCCGTCTCCGGAAGGCGCGCACCGAGGGTGCGGTCGATGTCGAGCAGCGACGCCGGGTCGTCCTGGACCATGTTCAACTGCGCGACGATCTCGCGAACCGTCTTCTCCTCCTCGACCTGCTCGGTGATGAACCATTCGAGCTGGACGAGAGCCGCGTACGCCTTCTCTTTCCCGGCGAGTTCGTAGAGCGCGTCGATCTGCTTCGAGACCTCCTTCTCGTGGGCCAAGGCGGCCTCGAAGACCTCCACGATGTTCTTGAAGTCGTGCCTCGGGGCATCGATCGCTCCGAGCGCGACCGTGCCCCCACGGGCGAGGAGGAAGTCGAACAGGCGCATCGCGTGGCCGTACTCCTCCTGGCTCTGAAGGCGCATCCACTTCGCCGAGCCGACCCAATGGTTCGCTTCGAGCCACGCCGACATCGCGAGGTAGATGTAGGACGAACGGATCTCGGAGTGGATCTGGCGGTTCAGGGCTTCCTGGACCTTCGGGCTCATCATCACGCGGGTCCCTCCGTAGAGCCGCATGGTATCCCGTCGCCCGCCGGCCGCAACTCCTCGACCTGCCGACGGACGTCGAACTCGCGCTCGACCGCGCGGCGACCGGCCCGCGCCCTCGCGATCCTCCCCTCGAGACTCTCGGAGAGGCACTCCGCGATGGCCGCCGCGAGGAGATCGGCGCGGTCCGGTTCGACGGTGCGGCCGGTCTCGCGCGTGAGAAGCTCCGGGATCCCGGCGACCCGGGTCGAGACGGCGGGAACGCCGAGCGCGAGCGCCTCGATGAGCGCGACGGGGAGGCCGTCGCGGTCGCCGTCCTCCGCCACCCGGGAGGCGAGGACGACCACATCGGAGACGGACATCCGCTCGCGAACCTCCTCCGCGGGAATCGACCCCAGTAGATCGACACGCCCTTCGAGACCGAGCGACGCGATTCGCGCTCTCACTTCGGCCTCGAGCGGGCCGTCCCCGGCCAGTTCCAGGCGGACGTCGCTCCCGCGTTCCATGAGCGTGCGAACCGCCTCGAGGAGGACGGCGTGCCCCTTCTTGGGAACCAGCCGCGCCGGGCACAGGAGGCGCGCGGGACGTCGCGGCGGCGGGGGGTCGCGGTAGGAGAACTCGGCGAGGTCGACGCCGCAGCGGAGGACCGACATCCTCTCCCTGTCCCATCCGGCGCCCGGCGCGCGCTCACGCAGGAAGTGGAGATTCGCCTCGGACACGGTGTAGATCCGTTCGGCCCCGCGCAGGTTGGGGTCGAGGAGGAACGGATCCCGGAATAGGTCGTACGCGTGCGCCGTGATCCGGTAAGGGACCCCGGAGACCGACGACAGGTAACGCGCGAGGGCCGCCGCGTCGTTCGCGAAGTGGGCGTGCAGGCGCCACGTGTCGGGAGGGAGAGACCGCTTCGCGGCGGCGGCCATCGATCCGAGACGGAGAGCGCGCGCCCACCGCCGCGGTCGAGGTTCGAGACCCTTCAGGTCCCCCCACGCCGCCGCGACGGGAAGGCCGCGGCGGTGGAGCCAGCGTACGTCGAGTCCGGCAGGCACACTTCCGCCCGCCCTCCAGCCCGCGAGGACGCTCACCGGCACGCCGGCGCGGCGCAGCGCCTCGATTTCCCGAACCACGAATGTCTCCGACGGCTCCGGAAACGACCGGAGCACGTAGACGACGCGCCTTCCCATCGACGCTTTCGTAAGCCGCCCCTCCTCGGCGCGAGGCCGCGCCGGAAGACGCCCAACTTACTCGAAAACCGATAGATCGGCTCGCGCGATCGTCGAGAGTCGGCCTTGACAGACGCGCGGACGACCGGGATATTGACGGAGCCTCCGAGAGGCGTACCCCCATGGCCGACGTGCGCAAGGTCCTTCTCCTCAACCCCCCGGGGGACCGGCTCTACATCCGGGATCAGTTCTGCAGCCACGTTTCGAAGGGGACGTACTACTGGCAGCCCCTCGACCTCCTGATGCTCTCCGCCCGCCTGCATGCGGACGGCTACGAACTCGCCGTGGTCGACGCGATCGCGGAGCGGCTCGCCCCCGAAGAGGCGCAGGCTCGCATCGATCGCTTCGGACCCGATGCGATCGTCTTCCTGACCGGAAGCGATTCCTTCTTCGACGACATCGCCTTCGTCGAGGAGAGCAAGCGCCGCGGGGCGAAGGTCGCGGTCGGGATCGGCGACATTCTCCGGGAGAAAGGAGAGCGTCTCCTCCCGAAGTACCCGGCCCTCGACGCCTGCCTGACCGACTTCATCACCCACGGCCTCCACGACTTCTTTCGGGGGAACCTCGACGCCGCCGAGAACATGACGATCCGCGGCCCCGACGGATCGATCCGCAAGGTCCCGGCCGCCAAGCGGCCGAGGTTCTTCACGATCCCGACCCCCCGCTACGAACTGTTCGCCCTCGACCGCTACCGGATGCCGTACAACCGCTACCACCCGTACGCGACGATCGTCACGTCCTCGTGGTGTCCGTACGGTTGTTCGTACTGCCCCTTCGCGCGCACGCCCTACCGGCTGCGCGAGCCGGAGGACGTCCTGCGGAACCTGAGGGACATCCGCCGGATGGGGATCCGTCAGGTCCACGTCGCCGACTGGACCTTCGCCGTCGACAAGAAACAGGCGAGGACGATCCTCCAGGGGATGATCGCGGAAGACTTCGGCTTCACCTGGTCCTGCCTCTCCCGCGTCGACCTCATGGACCGCGAGCTGATGGAGCTGATCCATCGAGCCGGCTGCGACCTCATCGAGTTCGGCGTCGAATCGGGGAACCAGGGGATGCTCGACCGCTACGAGAAGGGGACGAAGATCTCGGAGATCCGCGACGCCTTCCGCTGGGCGAAGGAACTCGGGGTCTCGACGCTCGCGACCTTCGTCCTCGGGCTGCCGGGCGAAACCCGGGAATCGCTCGAGCAGACGCTCGACCTGGCGCTCGAGATCGAGCCGACCTTCTGCTCGTTCAACGTCGCGAGCCCTCGCATGGGGACCGAACTGAGGCACGAGATGATCGACTCCGGAATGATCCAGGACGCCGACGACCAGGTCCTCGACTCCTCGCGTTCCCTCCCGGTCTTCTCGACGGAGGCCCTCTCGGCGGAGGAGGTCCAGCGATTCCGCCAGCGGGCGATCCGCCGGTTCTACCTTCGCCCCTCCTACATCGCGCAACGGCTCCGGCGCATGGGATCCTGGGTCGAACTCCAGAACCACCTCGGAAACGGCGTTTCGCTCGTTTGGCAGACCCTCCAGTCGGCGCGGGCCCGCCGGGTCTGATCGAGGCGTATCCTCCGCCTCGTGAGCCCCTCCGCCCGCAACGCCGCGCTCGCCGCCCTCGCCCTCGCCGCCCTCGCCCTGCTCGCGCTCCGGTCGTGGACCATCGACCAGCCGTACTCGATCGATTTCCAGACCTATTGGCTCGCGGGGTCACGCGTGCTCGCGGGAAACGCGGAGGCCCTCTACGACCCCGGGGGCGGTCCCGAGGCGGGCATCCCCCTCTTTCTCCCGGCGAACGAGTTCAAGAACCTCCCCGTCGTGTCGCTCCTTTTCGTGCCGTTCGCCACGCTCGACTATCTCGAAGCGAAGCGGGTCTTCTGGTGGATCGGCCTCGCCGCCCTCGGACTCGGAGCGTGGCTCGCCCCCGCGCGGCGGACGGAATTCGCCGCCTGCCTCGCGCTCTTCGCCGTCCTCGACCCCGCGCACGTCTCGCTGCGTCACGGCCAGACGACCCCGCTCGTTCTCGCCCTCCTCGCGGGATCCCTCGCGGCCGGACGGACGGGAAGGGACATCGCCTCGGGAGTGCTCCTCGGCGCCGCCTGCCTCGTCAAGTTCCCCCCCCTCGCGCTCGTCGCCGCCGACGCGTTCCGCGGACGGCGTCGCTTGGCCGGCGCCGCCGCGCTGACGATCGGCGCGGGGATCGTCGTCTCCGGGGTGCTCTTCGGACCCGAGCTTCACGCGGGGTACTTCCGCGGCGTCTCGGAGCACGCGGGGACCGTCGTCACCGGGCACAACAACCAGTCGATCCTCGCGGTCGCGACCCGCTTCCTCGAGGCCTCGCCGGCCCTCGACTGGACGCCGCGGCCCGCCCCCGCCTCCGCGCGCGCCATCGCCTTCGTCGGGTCGATGGCGATGGCCGCCTTCCTCGCCGCGGCTCTGCGTCGTTCGAAGGCGGCGCCTCCCGGAGCGACGTACGTCGCCGCGATGGCGCTCGGGCTCGTCGCGCTCCCGATCGCGTGGGACCACTATTTCCTGCTTCTCGCACCCGGCGTGTACCTGCTCGCGGCGGAGCTCGGAGAGCGGGGGTTGCTCGGGCGCCCGCGCTTCTGGGCCCCCCTCCTCCTGGGGACGCTCGCGATCGGCGCGCCGACTCCGAACGCCCTGATCGCGGCCGCAGACGGCCTCGGCAGGACCGCGGCCCCCGGTCTCGCGGTCGAGTGCGCCGGCGCCGTCGTCCTCTTCGCCCTCGCGATCGCGACGATCCGCTCCGAGCCGGAGGGGCGGGCGTGAAACGCGCGATCGGCCTCAACGCGGCGATCCTCGTCTGCGCGGCGGCGGCGCCGGCGGAGGCCGTTCCGGGGCCGGTCCGGATGCTCGCCGCGGGATTGCTGGTCCTCGTCCTCCCCGGGCTCGGCTGGCTCGGCGCCTTCACGGGGCGGACGCTCGATCTGCCGCGGCTGCTGCTCGTCGTCGTCGGCGTTTCGAGCGCCGCATCGGTCGCGGCCGTCGTCTTTCTGGCGAACCGGTCCGCTCCGCCCTCGATCCTTCTCGCGACCGGCTTCACGCTCCTCGTCGCGAACACCGGGCTCTGGTCGTTCCGGTCGGTGGGACGGATCGAGTGGGCCCACCCGAGCGGACTCCTCGCGGCGGTGGCCCTCGCGGGCTTCCTCGCGTCGGCCTGCGCCGGGCTCTGGCTCGTCCCGCCCCTCGAAGACCACGACATGGAAGTCCGCGGGACGGCCTGGGGACTGCTCACGGAACGGAAACCGTGGTTCCTCACGAACCGGGAGCACTGGCTGCCGATGGCCCACCCCCTCCTCTTCCACGTCCAGGTCGCGCAGGCGCTCGTCCACTCGGGAGAGATCGAGACGACCCGCCGGTCGTACGAATCGGCGCGCGCGGCCGCCGGCGCCGCGGCGCGAGGAGAGACCTTCGACTCGATGGCGCGGTGGCGGGAGGATCACGCGGCCTTCGTCGAGGACCCCGCCCTCGTCGGGACGCGCGCCCCCTCGGCCGTGCTCTCCGGTCTCGCGCTCGCCCTGCTGTTCGATCTCGTCTCGCGCCTCGCGCGGAGCCGCGCCGCGGGCGCCCTCTCAATCGGGCTCTACGCCGCGGCCCCCGAGACGATCGTCCGCGCGTCCTACGCCGGGTACTTCGCCCCCGCGGTCTTCTGGATGCTCGTCGCCGCGGGACTGTTCGCGCCTGCGGGCGAGACGTCCCGCCGCAACGGAGTCGGGTGGCTCGCCGCCGCGGGCGTCGCCCTCGCGTGGACCGACCACAAGACCGTCGCTCTCGTCCTCGGAACGACCGCACTCTTCGCGTGGAGGGCGTGGCGCGACGCACGGACGTTCGCCCCGTCCGCCCTGTGGCGTGCGGTCGATCGGCGCGCGGTCGCGCTCGGGGCGGGCTTCTCCATCGCGACCTTCGCGTGGTGGGGGTACGGCCTCGCGGTCGACCGGAACGCCTTCGTCGAGGACCACCTCCGCAAGCACGTCGTCCACCGGGCGCTCCTCGACGACGTCCGGCTCGGCGCGTCGGAGGTCCGGTACGCGCCGGGGATCGGGACGCTCTGGAAGGAGTTCTCCGATCACACCGGATGGCTCCTGCTTCCGGTCGGTCTCCTCGGAGCGATGTCGTGGCTCCGGACGAGGAGCGAAGACGGGGACGAGACCGGAGCGGTCCTCGCGGCGTGGCTCGTCGCGGTCGCCGTCGTCTTCTCCGTCACCGACTGGCGTCAGACGAAGCACCTCATGAGCGGCCTCGCGCCCGCCGTCGCGGCCGCCGTCGTCTTCTCGCGGAGCGCGAGGG
>CAZVOE010000049.1:1403-21488 GCA_964628935.1 uncultured Acidobacteriota bacterium | reverse complement strand
CCTCCCCGCCGCCCGCTCGCGGTGCGCGATCTTCCCCACGGTCGTCGTCTTCCCCCCGCCGTTCACCCCGACGATCGTCACGACGGTGGGAGGCGCGGGGGGGCGCGGAGGAGGGGGGGAGTCCGGAAGCAGGGAAAGGAGCGCGTCGTGCACCGCGCGGGCGAGGCCCCGCTCGTCGAGCCCTTCCCTCCGAGCCCGCCTCCGGAGCCCCTCGACGACCTCCCCCGCGAGGGCCGGTCCGAGGTCTGCGCCGAGGAGCGCCGCCTCGAGATCGTCGAGCGCGGCGTCGTCGACGGCGCGGCCCCCGAGCGCGGCTCGAACGGTCGTCGCGATCCCCTCGCGCGTCCGCGCGAGCCCCTCGAAGAGCTTGCGGAAGGCGTCGAACGCCATCTCAGCCGAGGACCTTGAGGAGGTCCGCCGCCTTGACCGCGTTCTCGCTCCCGGGGGAGAGTTCGAGGACACGGTTCAAATGGATTTTCGCCTTCTCCCGGTCGTGGACCTTCACGTAGACGACGCCGAGCCGGTAGTGGTAGGTCGGGTCCGTCCGGAACTCGGGGGCCGCGACCTCGTACAGACGGACCGCCTCCTCGACGCGGCCGGCCTTGTCGAGCTCCGACGCCAGCTCGTAGTGCGCGCGGTAGAACTTCGGATCGATCTCGACCGCCTGGCGCATCGCGGAAATCGCCTCCTCCGACCGCCCCTGCGAGGCATAGGTCAGCCCGAGGTTCAGCCAGACCTTCTGCGGCGTGGGATAGGCAGGGTCCTCGAGCGCCTTCCGGAACTCCGCGATCGCTTCATCCTTCCTTCCCGCGCGGTCGAGCACGGCCCCGAGGTTGTTCCGTGCGTCGGTCAGATAGGGGTCGAGTTCGAGCGATCGGCGGAACGCGGCCTCCGCCGGGCCGAGGCGGCCGGCGAGGAAAAGGTACTGCCCGTGGTAGTTGTGGAGGCTCGCGTTCGACGGGTCGAGCGCCACCGCCTCCTCGAGCGTCTCGAGCGCCTCGGGCATCTTCCCGGCTCTCGCGTAGGAGTCGGCGAGACGGACACGCTGCTGGTTGTCGATCTTGGGGCCCGGCTTCGTCTCGGGAGTCTTCCCGCCGCAGCCCGGTGCGAGCAGGACCGCGACGACCGCCCCCCCGAACCCCGCTCGAATCCACCGCTCGATCATCTCCATCCCTCCTTCTACCGCCGGAACAGGCGCCTCCAGAACGACCGGCGGGGCGGCTCCGGTTCGGCCGGCGCGGGCGTGTCCGGCCGCCGGCCGAGGAGCAGATCCCGCGGCCAGTCCTCCACGAGGTTCCTCGCGAACGTGGGATCGGTCAAGGTCTCCACTCGCGCGCGCGCCGCGCCGAGCACCGGCGGACGCCCGCGCACGTTGTGGGAATCGGAGGAGAGGACGTGGACGAGTCTGCGACGGAGCAAGACCTCCGAGAACTCCCGCGTCTGCTCCCCGAAGCCGCCGAGAACGCTCCCGGTCGTGATCTGTCCGTAGGCTCCCTGCTGCACGACGCGCTCGTAACGCCTCACGTCTTCCTGGAAATAGCGGATCCGCTCCGGATGGGCGAGAAGGACGACGACCCCCGCGAGCTGGAGACGGAAGATGAGCTGCTCGAGCTCGACCGGGTACTGCGACATGGAGAGCTCGAGGAGAAGCGTCTTCCCGTTGTCCGCGAGCGTCGGGGCGCGGCCGTCGCGGATCTTCTCCACGAGATCGGGAGTCACGTGAACCTCGGCGCCGGGAAGGACCTCGAGATCGACCCCGTCGCGGTCGAGCCGCTCCCGGAGGCGGGCGACCTCCCGAAGCACGTGCTCCCGCTCGTTGCGGTAGAAACCGTCCCGGCAGTGGGGGGTCGCGACGACGGTCCGGATCCCGTCGCCGAGGGCGATCCGTGCGAACTCGACCGCCTCCTCTTCCGTACGCACGCCGTCGTCGACACCGGGGAGGATGTGCGTGTGCAGGTCGATCACCCCATCCTCCCGGCGGGTCCCGCGTCTTCGGGCACGAGCGGACGGAGCATGAGCCGGCGCACGGCGTCCGCCGGGGAGGTCTCGTCGTCCAGGAGACGACAGACCTCCTCGACGATCGGCATTTCGACCCCGTGGCGCCTCGCGAGACGTCGCGCCGAGCGCGCCGTGCGCACCCCCTCCGCGACGTGGACGGTCTGCGCGAGGACGTCCTCGAGCCGCTCGCCGCGCCCGAGGGCGAATCCGACGCGCCGATTCCGGGAAAGGTCGCCGTTGCAGGTCAGCACGAGGTCCCCGAGCCCGGCGAGCCCCGAGAAAGTCTCGGCCTTCCCGCCGAGCGCCACCCCGAGGCGAGCGATCTCGGCGATCCCTCGGGTGAGCAGGGCGGCCGCCGTGTTCCCGCCGAGACCGAGTCCCGCCGCCGCCCCCGCGGCGATCGCGATGACGTTCTTGAGAGCGCCCGCGACCTGGACCCCGACGACGTCCTCGTTCGTGTAGAGCCGGAGCGTCTCGCTCGACAGCCGGTCCTGGATCGAGGCGCCGAGCGCCGGATCGTCGGACGCGACGACGAGTGCCGTCGGGCTGCCCCGCGCGACCTCCGCGGCGAAGGACGGACCCGAGAGGACCGCGGCGCCTCGGGCCGCGCCGAGCTCCTGTCGTGCGACGGCGAGCGGGAGGTCGAGGGTCTCTTCCTCGATCCCCTTCGCGGCGACCGCGACGGGGGTCTCCCGGGAGAGATGCGGGGCTAGGGTCCGGTAGACCGATCGGGCGAAGGGCGTCGGGACCATGAGCACGGCGAGCGACGCGCCGGCGACCGCCTCCTCGAGGGACGAAGTGACGGCGACCGTTTCCGGAACGGGGATCCCCGGGAGGAAACGCGCATTGTCCCTTCGCTCGAGGATCCTCCGGAGCACCTCCTCCTCGCGGACCCAGAGCCGAACCGGGACGCCGATGCGCGCGAGGTGGATCGAGAACGCGGTTCCCCACGCCCCTGCGCCGATCACGCCCACCGGATCGCCGTTCATGTTCCTCGTCCCCCTCCGAGCGTCGGCTCGGTCCCCGCGCGGAGTCGCGCGAGGTTCTCCCGATGCCGTACGGCGACCACGATCGACACCGCCGCAGCGGCCAGGATCGTCGTTCGCGGTTCGCTCCGCAAGGCAGCGGCGAGGGGAAGGGCGAGAGCGGCCGCGAGGGAACCGACCGAGACCCTGCGCGTCGCGGCGAGCGTGACGGAGAACACCAAGGCCGCCACGGCCGTCGCCCAGGGTGCGAGAACCCCCATCCCCCCCGCCGCGGTGGCGACGCCGCGCCCCCCGCGGAACCCGAGCCACGGGTTCCACGCGTGCGCGACGACCGCGACGACGATCGCCGCCGGAGGAACCCACCCGGAAACCGGCAGCCGACCGGCGATCCAAGCCGCGGCGGCCCCCTTCGCGGCGTCGGCCAGGAGGGTCGTGAAACCCCAGACCCCGCCGGCCCTGCGGAACACGTTCGTCGCGCCGGTCGAGCGGCTCCCCGTCCGCCGGAGATCCTCTCCGATGGCTCGGCGCGCGAAGAGCCAACCCCAGGGGATGCTCCCGAGCGCCGCAGCGCCGACGAGTGCGAGCGCCGCCGCCGCTCCTTCGCTCAACGCGCCGCCCCGAGCGCGAAACGCTCCATCGGAGTGTGGAGGGCCCCGCCGGGAAGGAGCTCGCTCCGGAAGAGGACGACCTCGCTCGCGACGAGCGGCCCGAACACCGGTGCAGGCTTCATTTCGGGCGCTCTCGGGCGCGCGTCCCGGGCCGCCCGCGCGAGGGTGACGTGGGGGTGGAACGGCCGTTCCTCCGGACGGAGACCTTGGGCGATCGCGACGGACTCGACCGCACGGAAGATGGCCTCGAACCCCCCCGGCGCGCTCGTCTCGCGCACGCCGATCCAGAGGACGCGGGGAGAGCGGGGGGAGGGAAAGACACCGAGATCGCGGAGCTCGAAGCGCACGTTCGGCAGTGCGCCGAGCTCGCTCCGCCAGGCCGGGATCGCCGCTACGAGAACCGCCTCCTCGACCTCGCCCAGGAATCGGATCGTCACGTGCCGCGAAGCCGGCACGGTCCATCGCCAACCGGGAAACGCCGGGCGGAGGGTCCCGACCAGTGCGTCGAGATCGGCCCGGACTTCGCCGGGAACCTCGACGGCGAGGAACGCTCTCACCGGTCCCCCGCGCGAAGGTCCTCGATCACGATCCGTCGCAGAAGGTCGAGGGCGACGTGGACCGCGCGCGCCCGGACGAGGTCCCGGTCTCCCGGAAGGCGCGTCTCGCGCACGCGGGTCTGCGCTCGAGCCGCGACGCCGACGAACACGAGCCCGACCGGTTTTTCGGGCGAGCCGCCGCCCGGGCCGGCGATCCCGGTCACGCCGATCCCGTAGTCGGTTCCGAGTCGCTCGCGCGCCCCATCCGCGAGCCGGCGAGCGACGGTGGCGCTCACGGCCCCCTCCCGCACGATCGTGTCCGCGGCGACCCCGGCGAGCGCGGTCTTGACGTCGTCGGCGTACACCACGAGACCTCCGCGAAACCAGGCCGACGAGCCCGGCACCGAGGTCAAGGCGGCTCCGATCGCCCCCCCGGTGCAGCTCTCCGCGACGCCCACCGTTCGCGCGGCGTCGCGCAGCAGTCGGCCGAGAACGGAGGGGAGGGTTTCGTCGTCGCGTCCGAAGAGGTCGTCGCCGAGCCGCGAGGCCATCTCCGCCTCGAGATCGGCGAGGATCGCCGCCGCGTCCCCGTCGTCCTTCCCTTCGGCACGGAGCCGGAGTTCGACGATCCCCGACGAGGCGAGGATCGTCACCGCCACCCCTGGCCGGCGGTAGAGGTCGGCGAGCGCCTCGTCGACCGACGACTCCGTGCGCCCCGCGACCTTGAGGGTGCGTCGCGCGACCCGCCCCCGCCCCCCAGCGAGGAGAGAACCGATCGCCGGATCGAACATCGCGCGCAGCTCCGCGGGCACGCCGGGGAGGGCCAGGATCTCGCAGGAGCCGAGGCGCGCGCCGATCCCGGGGGCGGATCCCACGGGATTCTCGATCACGCGCGTTCCCTCGGGCCGCATCGCCTGGCGCGCGTGCGTCGCGCGGAACCTCAGGCCGTGGGAACGCAGGGCGCGTTCGATTCCCGCCTCGACGGCCGGGTCGTGAACGAGCCGCCGGCCGAGGGCGGAGGCGAGCGCCTCCCGCGTCCGGTCGTCCTCCGTCGGCCCGAGGCCGCCGGTGAGGATGAGCAGATCGTGGGCCCGCGCCGCCGACTCGATGACCGCGCGGAGCAATCCCACGTCGTCGGCCGCGATCGCGCGGAAGTCGACGCTTTCCCCGGCCCTCTCGATTCGCTCCACGATCCAGTCGCCGTTCGTGTCCCGGCGCTCCCCGCCGAGAAGCTCGCTCCCGACGGCGACGATCGCGACCCTCACGGCCGGACGTCCTTGGCGGAAAACGAGGGAGGAACGACGATCCCTCCCGAGACGATCAGCTTGACCCCATCCTCGACGCTGACGTCGAGATCGATCACTTGCTCTTTCGGGACGAGAGCGAGCCACCCGGAAGTCGGGTTCGGGGTCGTCGGGAGAAACACGAAGACCTCGTCGGACGCCCCCCCCTCCTTCGGCCGTTCTCCCGTGACGAAGCCGACGGTGTAGACCCCGCTGCGAGGGTACTCGATCAGCACGACGCGCGAGAACCCTCCCGCCTTCGTCGCGTTGAAGGCGTCGAGCAGCTGTCGCGCGCCGCCGTAGACGCTCTTGACGAGCGGGATGCGGAGGATCCAGGACTCCACCGCGTGCACCACCCGCCTCCCGACCAGGTTCGCGCCCAGGAGGCCGATGAGGTAGATGACGAGGAGGGTGAGCAGAATGCCGATCAGGGGAACGGTGACCTTCGCGTGCCATCCCTCGAGACCGCCGAGGCCGATCGCGCGGAGGAAGGCGAAGACGAGGGGCGTCACGTTGTCGTGGACGATTCCGAAGAGGATGCGGAGGAGCCAGACCGTCACGAGGAGCGGGAGCACGAGCAGGAGACCGCGAACGAAGCGGTCCCTCAGATGGCCCAAGACTCCGTGTCGCACGACCGACCCTATCCTTCCGCCGGGCCGCGGCCGAGCCCGGCCTCGATCGTCGAGATCTCCCGGAGCCAGCGCCGCGCCTCTCCGGCCCTCCCCGCCCGGAGCGCGAGCCGCGCGAGCATGAACCGCGCCTCGATGTTCGACGGATCGGCGCGCAGCGCGCGCTCCCACGCGACCTCGGCCCCGGTCGCGTCTCCCGAAGCCGCCCGCAAACGTCCGAGAAGCGCCCACGACGGTCCGTGGTCGGGATGCTCCCGGACCGACGCCTCGAGGCCTTCCCGGGCCTCGGTGACCGCGCCGGAAAGCCAGCGGGCCCGGTTCAGGCGGTACCGGACCTGGACATCGAGCGGATCGAGTCGGTTCGCCTCACGGAACGCCTCGACCGCGCCGGCGTAGTCGTCCATGCGGACCCGGAGCGAGCCGAGGAGCGCCCAGGTGGAGGCGGTCGGCTCCTCCTCGAGCGACCGGAGGAAGTCGTCCTCCGCTCCCTCCAGGTCGAGCGCTTCCTGGCGGAAGTACCCCCGGTACGCGAGCGCGGCGGGCGCGAGCGTCGGATGGCGCTCGGCGATCTCGCCGAAGACGTCGGTGGCGAGCTCGGCTTGGCGCGACTGGCGGAACGCGTCGGCGAGCCGCGGGAGGGCCTCCCGGCAAACCGTCTCGTCGGCGCAGGCCCCGCGGAGCGGGTTGACCGCGGCCGCCGGCCGCCCCTCTTCGAGAAGGACCCCGCCTCGCGCGAGCGCGTCGGCGGGATCGGAGGCGGCGACGCCGCAGCCGGCCGAAATGAAGCCGGCGGCGAGAACCGCTGCGACCGCGGGGGCAGGGCGTCGGGAGAGCACAGCGACGAGGGCGAGCAGGACGGAGACCGCAAGACACGTCAACGCGAAGAGGTCGTGGCTCCTCGCGTAGGGAGTGGGGCCGGTCGCCGGATTGAGGAGCGCGCGCTCGATGAGGACCCCTGCGTCCGAGACCGCCTGCCCGCGCTCCCCGCGCAGGAGCGCCCGGAGCCTCCCTTGACCGTCGAGGAAGGCGGAGATCCCCGTGTTCCCGCAACGGACGTACGGGATCCGGTTCTCGACCGCGCGGAGCATGCAGATCCGGAGGAGCTGCTCTTGAAGTCCGATGCCGGCCGCCTCCCCCTCGCTCGTGATGTTCACGAGCAGCCTCGCGCCTCGCCGCCCGGCCTCCGCCGGGATCACGGGGTAAGTGTTCTCGACGCAGATGATCACTCCCATCGGCAGTTCGCGCCCGTTCCAGGGGAACTCCACGAGGTCCATCTCGTCCCCCGCCGTCCCCGGCGCGAGATACCCCCACGCGCCACGGACGAGGCCCCGGTACGCCCGCCACAACGGGGGGGAGAGGCGCTGCACCGCCCGGTCGAACGGGACATACTCCGACCACGGGTAGAGCATCTGCTTCCGGTACTCGTCCCGAATCTCTCCTTCCGGACTCACGAGGAAGGCCGAATTGCTCGTCCTCCCCGGGAGGGAGGGGTGCTTCCCCATCGCGCCGAGGAGGATCCAGGCCCCCTTCTCGGTGCCGAGCCACGCGAGGTCGTCGAGGTAGTACCCCTCCTCCCGCCGGAGGTTGTCGAGGATCGCGTTCTCGGGCCAGACGATCAGGTCGGCCGCCCCCTTCGGGACTTCCCGATGGGTGAGGAGGACCTGCCCGAGGTGGACGCCGACGGCGTTCCGCATCGTGTGCCGGATGTTCGGCTGCACGATCGCCATCCGCGGCCCCTCCTCGTGCCGTGCGGTCGCGAGCCGGAACGCGCCGTACGCGGAAGCCAGGACGAACGCCCCGGCGATCGCGGCCGCCGTGAGGCGAATTCCCCTCGCGCGAAGGGCGGCGCGGAGTCCGCCGTCGCGCGCGGCGATCCAGAGATCGGCGAACCAGCCGTTCACCGCGGCGACGAGGAACGACACGCCGTAAACCCCGGTCCAGTCGCTCATCTGGATCAGCGAGGTGAACCGTCCCTGGGAATAGCCGAGCAGGTGGAGGTCGAAGTGGGAGAGGGAGAACTCGGCGCGGACCCACTCGACCGCGACCCAGACGGTCGGAAAGAGGAGGGCCCTCGGCGGCGCGAACCGCCGCGCGATCGGCCGGATCAGAAACGGGTAGAGGTTCCACGGAACGAAGAAGAAGGTCGCCATCGCGAGCGGGGCGTACCAGCCGTACCGGCTCGTCTGCGGGAAGTAGTTGACGACCCAGAGCACCCACGCCCCGAGGGCGAACCAGAAGGCGGAGACCTTCGTCTCGCGCGGATCCGTGTAGAGGAGCACCCACGGAACGAAGGCGACGTAAGGAAGCGCCGTCAAGACCGGATAGAGGGCGTACGCCCCGTACAGGGCGGCGGGCGCGAGCGCCAAGCCGAGTCGAACCGCCGCACGACCGAACCGCGATTCCCCGGCCTCGCTCACCCGTCCCCCGACCGGCCAACGGGCCGGCGAAAGGGCGAAGTGTACGCCGATCGCCCACCCGCGGCCAACGCCGAGGCGTCGCGCGGACTCGCGCCGGATCAGTTCGAGATCGTGCCCGCGGCGCGCTCCTCCGTGATCGTCATCCGACCGAATGGGGTCACGTCGTCCGTGATCGTCGTCGGGCGGCCGAACGCCACGACGCGTACGACCCGGCCGCTCGGGGTGTCGAAGGCGACCTCGATTTTTCCGTCCGGAAGGAGCGTGATCGACGGATGCAGGCTGTCGATCGCCGGATCCGACACGAGGAAGCCCGGCATCCAGCGGGTGACGAGGAACAGGCTCAGGTAAACGCGGCCGACGCCCCCCTCGTTCCGCCACCACACGACGTGGGGACGGCCGTCCGCATCGAAATCGGCATCGGGGTCGAGATCGTCGCCGGCCGAGGAGGGAGGCGCTTCGAGCCACGAAACGTCCGTCCACGCGCCGGCCTCGAACGTCGACCACGCGAGATCGAAGTCCACGCCGTTGAACCGGCTCCACAGCACCCAGGGCTTGCGCTCACCGGCCGTCTGGTCGACGATGAGCGGCCAGAGATCGCCGTTTTCGTCCCCCGCAGGGTTCAGGTTGCGGAAGCCGATCTTTTCCTTCGGCCCCCCCCACACGCGCGCGTTGCGAACCGAGGCGTTCGAGAAGACGACGGTCCGCACGTAATTCCCCTGCGCGTCGACCTCGGCGGCGACCTCGGCGCGGGCCGCGTCGACGAGGCCTCCCGCGAGGGCGAGCAGTGCCGCGACGACACTAGCGGGTTGCTTCATCGCTCAACCTCCGGTTCCGTTCGACCCATCGGTCGAACGCCTCGACCTCCGGGAACTTCCGCTCGAGAAGCGAGCGGAGGTGCCGGAGCCGTCCGAACTCGATCTTCGCCCTCGTCCCGTGCCCGTCCTCGCGCGCGGCCTCCCACCGATGGAAGGCGTTGAGGAACAGGATGTCGTGGTAGGTCTCGCCCGCGCCGGCCGCGAGGGCGTCGGAGCCCGCGAACGCCTCCATCGCGCGGGGACGGTCCCCGCGTTGGAGCCACGCCTCCCCCATCCGGGTCAGGGAGAGCGAGGCGACCCGCCGGAATCCGCGATCCCGGGCCGTGCGGTACGCCCCCTGCAACCTCTTCATCCCCTCCTCGAACCGGTGGGATCGCACGAGGCAGCCGCCGAGATTCGTCGCGATCATGAGCCCGACCTCCTCGAGCCCTTGCGCGCTCTCGTGCACCTCGAGCGCCTTCTCGTAGTACGGCAGGGCGCGGGCGGGATCGTCGACCTCGGTGATGTTCGCGAGCGTGTTGAGGACCGCGGCCTGCACGGCGAGGTCCCCCTCCTCCATCGCGAGGTCGAGGCTCTCGCGGGCGAGGATCCGGGCGAGGTAGAGGTCGGACATCTCCCGATAGACCGAGCTCAGCTGGAGGAGCGCCCGGATCCGGATCCGTCTCGGCGCGCCGCTCGGCAGCTTCAGGATCTCGCGCAGCTCGTGCTCCGTCATGCCGAGCTTTCCGAGAGCGCGGAGGGCGGCCGCCATCCTCCAACGGGCCTCCGCGACCCGTTCGGCCACGTCCCGGGGGGGACCCGACTCGGCGACTTCGAGGGCACGCTCGAAGGTCACGAAGGCCCGACCGTGCTCCCCTCTCGCGAACGACGCGGCCCCGGCGGCGAGCAGCTCGTCGAAGTCGCCGCCGACCGGCTTCTCCGCCTCGTACTGCTCGAGATCGAGCACGTCGGCGAAATTCTGCACGGACACATTGAAGACGCGCGCGATCGCGCGGAGCTTGTCGAACGAAGGGAGCGCCTTGCCCTTTTCAAAGCGGCTCAACTGCGAATTGTCGATCGGTTCGCCGAAGGTCGCAGACTTCTCTTCGACCTTCCGCAGCGTGTATCCGTACCCTTCGCGTAGACGGCGGAGATAGGCGCCGAGGCGCACCGACGGGACGCTCTCCCCCCCCACCGTCCCAAAAGACGCCGGCCGGGGCGCCGTGCTCGGCCTCGGTTCTGCCATGTCCCCCCTCCCGCGCGGCGGCGCGCTGCCGACCTCCGTCGGGCCTCGTATAAACCCGTCCGGCCCGACCGAACGCGGGAAAGTATACGACCAAACCGGACTTGCGGACGCCCAGTCCGCACTTGACGGGGCGGCGACCTCCCCGTAGATTCGACCGTCGCCCCCTGAATCCCCGGAGTCCGTCGCCATGCCGCCTCGCCCGGCCCTCCGATCCCGACCGGTGACGGAGTTCTACGCCGAGATCGGCTTCGACCCGGCCCTCGAGGCGCTCGGCTTCCGGCTGCTCGCCGAGCTCGACCTCGACGGGAGCCGCGCGGCATTCGGACGGCTCGTCGACCAGCTCGATCCCCTGCGCGACGGGGACGGAGGGCGGACGACCGCCTCTCTCCTCGAGGACGTCCTGCAGCGGGTGAACCGGCGGCTCCACCGGCCGCCGCACGACGACCCGGAGTTCCACGCGACGCGCGTCCTGATCCTCCGGGAATTCGGCGCGGCGTCCGGCGCCGACGAGGCGCGTCGGATCTTCGCGCGCCGCCTGAACGCCCTCCTCTCGTCCGTGCATGCGTTCCGCGCCTCCGTCCATCCGATCGTGCAGAAGGCCCAGGCATTCATCGAGGAGCACTACCGGAGCCGGATCGCCCTCGCGGGGATCGCGCGCGCGCTCCATGTCTCGCCGAGCTACCTCTCCCGCCTCTTCCGCAAGGAGACGGGAACGACGTTGACCGCGCAGATCCACCGCGTGCGTCTCGAGCACGCGCGGTTGCTCCTCGCCTCCGGCGAGCGGAGCCTCTCGGAAATCGCGTTCGTCGTCGGATATCAGACCTACCGCGACTTCTACCGCAACTTCGTGAAATACGAGAAGGCTTCCCCTCGCCAGGCGCGGCGACGGATCGGCGCGGCGCGCGACGACCGCGCCCTCTTCCCAGGAGAACCGAGACGATGAAACCGATCCGCCTGTTCCGCTCCCTGCTGTTCCTCGGCGTCGCGGTGTCGGCCGGAACGGCCGGCGCGACCCCCCCTGCTTCGGCGGGCTCCCCGGCCTCCGTGCGCATCGCCGAGTTGCTCCAGCTCCAGGGGCGCGGAGAGGCGGCGAAGGCCGCCTTCCGCGAAGCGCTCAAGGACCCTCGGGGGGCCGTGCGGTCGGCGGCGATCCAGCTTCTCGTCAAGGAGGCCGGCGCCGCCGCCGTCCCCGACATCGCCCCACTCGTCGAGGACGCCGATGACGCGGTGGCGCTCGCCGCCGCGGGCGCGCTCATCGACCTCGGGGGCGAACGGACCGCTGCGCCGATCCGCAAGGCCCTCGCGTCGAAATCCGCCGGGGTCCGCGCGCAGACGGTCGCCTATCTCGGGGACCGCAAGGACGACCGCTTCGTCTCGGAGTTCGGACCCCTCCTCGCCGACGAGGACGCCGACGTGCGCTACAACGTCGTGACCGCTCTCGAGGCGCTCAACGCCCCGCAATCCTTCTCGTTCCTCATGGCGGCGACCTCCGACGCCGACCACGAGATCGTCACCGCCGCCGTCCGCGCCATCGGGAAGCTCGGGAACCCCGCTGCCCTCGACCGCCTCGCGCGGATGCGGACCGCGGAGGCCCTCGACGTTCGGCGCGCGGTCGCCGGCGCCCTCGTGGCGCTCGGCGGGGTGACCGCCCAACGCGAGGCGGTGGAGGCCCTCGCGAGCGACGCCGACCCCTCGGTTCGCAACGCCGTCTTCGTCGCCATGCGCGACGCCCCGTCCCCGGAGATGATCCCGATCCTGGCGAAGCGGACCGAGGACGCCGACCCGTTCGTTCGGCGCAACGTGCTCACCGCGCTCAAGGCGATCCCTTCCCCCGATTCCTTGCCGGTTCTGGCGAAGATGGCCGCGGACAAGGACGCGAACGTCCGCGCCTCGGCGGTCCTCGCCCTCGCCGACCGGGGGTCGCGCGCCCACGCTCCCGTGATCACCGGATTGCGCGCCGACCCGTCCGAAAGGGTCCGTGCGGCGGTGGCGATGGCGCTCGGGATCCTCGCGAGCCCGGACGGCCTCGAGACGCTCGAGCCCATGATGAAGGACGAATCGGCGGTCGTGCGGGGGCGGGTCGTCGATTCGGCCGGGAAGATCGGGACGGAGGGCGCGTTCCGCATCGTCGACCTCGCGACCGCCGACCCCGACCCGCTCGTCCGCCTCGAAGCGGTGCGGGCGCTCGGCATCCTCCCGGCCGACAAGGCCCTACCGAAGCTCCGTGCGCTCGCGAAGTCCGAGGACCTCCAGGTCCGGCTGGCTTCGATCCAGCAGCTCGGCACACGGAAGGATCGCGACGCCCTTCCGATCCTCCGGGAATTGCAGCAGGCGCCCGCCGAGGCGGGCCGCGCCGCGGCGCGGACCGCCATCGCGGCGATCGAGGCTCCCTAGATCACGGACAGGGAGGCCCGCTCGGGCGGGGCCCACCCCCTTGCCCCGCCCCGAGCGTCCCCTCTCCGAAGCAGTTCACGCCGGAGACCAGGTAGTACCAGCCCCGCGGCGCCGGGATGCCCGCGTCGGTCCACGTCGTTCCGGCCGTCGGGAATCCGCAGTGGTCGTACACGATCGTCCCGGCGTTCGGAATCGTGCCCCGGTAGACGGTGTGGGTGTCGGCCTGGGGAGAGGCCGTCCACCCGAACTCGGTGTCGCTCGTCCAGAGCAGGCCGGTCGCTTCCCCGGGGACCTCGCTGCGCGCCGCGTCGAACGGGGCGCAGTCGGCCGCGTCGACCGTCCCGTCGTTGTCGTCGTCCGGGTCGCAGACGTCTCCCTCCCCGTCGCCGTCGAAGTTCGCCTGGTCCGCGTTCGTCGCGAGCGGGCAGTTGTCGCAGGCGTCGCCGAGGAGATCGCCGTCGGCGTTCGCCTGGCCGGCGTTCGGCGCGCCCACGCAGTTGTCGCACACGTTCCCCACGCCGTCGGCGTCGCCGTCCGCCTGGTCGAAGTTCGAAATCGTCCGGCAATTGTCGGCCCCGTCGAGGCGCCCATCGTTGTCGTCGTCGGGATCGCAAGCGTCGCCGAGCCCCTGGGCGTCGCCGTCGGTGTCGGTCTGGTCCGGGTTCGGTGCGTCGGGGCAGTTGTCGCACAGGTTCCCCCGCCCGTCCGCGTCGTTGTCCGCCTGCTGCGGATCGACGAGGTTCGGGCAGACGTCGCAGACGTCGCCGATGGCGTCGTTGTCGGCGTCGGCCTGGCTCGGATTCGAGGCGTTCCGGCAGTTGTCGTTGACGTCCGGGACGCCGTCCCCGTCGTCGTCGAAGTCGCAGAGATCGCCGTCCCCGTCGCCGTCGAGATCGGACTGCGCCGGGTTCGAAAGGGTGGGACAGTTGTCGCAGGCGTCGCCGAGTCCGTCCCCGTCGGCATCCGTCTGATCGAGATTCGCCACGGTCGGGCAGTTGTCGCAATCGTCTCCGACGCCGTCTTCGTCGACCGTATCGAGCTGGCCCGGGTTGACCACGACGGGGCAGTTGTCGGAGGCGTCGGGAACCCCGTCCGCGTCATCGTCCGTGTCGCAAGCGTCCCCTTGGAGATCGCCGTCGGTGTCGGTTTGCCCCGGGTTCGAGGCGGCGGGGCAGTTGTCGCAGAGGTCCCCCCGGGCGTCGGCGTCGCCGTCGGCCTGGTTCGCGTTCGCGAGGGCCGGGCAGTTGTCGCAGGCGTTCCCCTTGCCGTCCGTGTCGGCGTCGGCCTGGTCGGCGTTCGCGACGTTCGGACAGTTGTCGGACCCGTCGAGGAGCCCGTCGTTGTCGTTGTCGTTGTCGCACGCATCGCCGTCGGCGTCTCCGTCGGCGTTCGCCTGGTCCGGGTTCGGGGTCGTCGGACAGTTGTCGCAGGCGGTGCCTACCCCGTCGCCGTCCCCGTCGGCCTGATCGGCGTTCGCGACCACCGGGCAGTTGTCGGACCCGTCGAGATCGCCGTCGGCGTCGTCGTCGCCGTCGCAGGCGTTCCCCTGGCCGTCTCCGTCCGTGTCGGTCTGGGTCGGGTTCGGGTCGAGCCGGCAGTTGTCGTCGCAGCGCTGCGTCTGGTTCGTGATGCAGGGACGGTCCGTCGCCGACCCCGAGACGTCGCCGTCGTCGAGGACCCCGTCGGCGTCGTCGTCCGTGTCGCAGTCGTCCCCCGTCCCGTCGCCGTCCTGGTCCTCCTGACCCGCGTTCACCCGCTCGGGGCAGTTGTCGCAGCCGTCGCCGACGCCGTCCTGATCCGCGTCGGTCTGTCCCGCGTTCGCGACGATCTCGCAGTTGTCGCAGACGTTCCCCTTGCCGTCGCCGTCCCCGTCGGCCTGATCCGCGTTCGCGTCCGAGGGGCAGTTGTCGCAGAGGTTCCCCTTGCCGTCGCCGTCCCCGTCGGCCTGATCGGCGTTCGGATCGAGCGGGCAGTTGTCGCTTCCGTCTGCGTCCCCGTCGTTGTCGTCGTCCGCGTCGCAGAGGTCTCCCTCGGAATCGCCGTCGGTGTCGGTCTGGGCCGGGTTCGAGACCGTGTCGCAGTTGTCGCAGATGTCGCCGACGGGGTCGCCGTCCGCGTTGGCCTGATCGGCGTTCGGGTTCCACGGGCAGTTGTCGGAAACGTCCGGGGCGCCGTCGTTGTCATCATCGGCGTCGCAGGCGTCCCCTTGCCCGTCGGCGTCGGAGTCCTCCTGCGCCACGTTGATCACCGCCGGGCAGTTGTCGCAAGCGTCTCCGCGACCGTCCCCGTCCGCATCTTCCTGGGAGGGGTTCGCCAGTTCCGGGCACAGGTCTCCCAGGTTCCTCACGCCGTCCCCGTCCGTGTCGACCGGCGAGACGAGGTGGACGGCCCCGGCGTCCGCCCGCGCGTTCCCCGGCCCGTCGGCGGAGTCGGCGGCGAGGAGAGCGTCCCCGAAGCCGTCGCCATTCACGTCGCCCACTCCGATCGCGATCCCGAAGTCGTCCAGGGCGTCCGCGCCGAGCACCTCGAGCTCCGGCGGGGTGACGAGAGCGTCGATCCTCGCGGGCCAGGGGTCCCTTCCGTAGTAGACCACGGCGCGGCCCGCTGCGGGACGTGCCGCGTCGACCTCGGAGAGCGGCGCCCCGATCACGACGTCTTCGCGGAGATCGCCGTCGAGGTCCCCCGCGCCGACCTTCTCGCCGATCCGGTCCTCCGCGCGCGCGCCGTGGATCGACACGAGCGCGTTCTCGGGGGGGTCGGCCTCCGCCCCGAGATCGAACACGGTGCCGGCGGAGAGGTCGGATCGTCCCCGGAGAACGAAGACTTCCCCCGCGTCCTGCCGGAAGTCGGACGCCGACGGTCCATCGCCCGTCGGCGCCCCCACGACCAGGTCTTCGCAGGGCGGACAGGCCGCGTTCCGATCGCCGAACTCGCCCGTCGCGAGGGAGGCCCCGAACTGGTCGAGCGCGTCGACGCCGTCGTAGGCGACGAGGAACTGCCCGAGCGCCATGTTCCGCTCGGCCGGGAGGTTCGAGGCCCCGCGTACGACGTACACGCGCCCCGTGTCTTCCTCGAGGTTTCGGTCCCGCGCGAGCGCGCCGACCGCGACGTCGTCGAGACCGTCGCCGTCGAAGTCGAGGGTGGCGACCGACCACCCGAAGAAGTCGTCCTCGAACTCGCCGAACAGCTTCGTCGTCGCGCCACCCGTCGCGGCGAGGTCGTACGTCGCCGCCGGGCTCGCCCGTCCGGCGACGATGTAGGCGTCGCCGCATCGGGCGCACTGGTTGTTCTTCCCGTCGCCCCCGGTCGCCCCCAGCACGACGTCGGCGAAGCCGTCCCCGTTCACGTCTCCCATCGCGAGCGAGCGCCCGGCCTGGTCCCCTTCGTCCGCGCCGAAGATCGTCACGTCGGCGTTCGAGCGGCTCGCGTCCGCGCTCTTGAGGTCGATCGTCGCCGGCCACGACGCGCGCGAGCGGCCGAATAGGACGTAGACCTCTCCCGCGTTCGGCTTCAGGTTCGACGCTCCGTCCGCGAACCGGGCGGCGATCGCCACGTCGGCGACACCGTCGCCGTTGAAGTCGCCCGCCGCCATCGCCCCGCCCAAGGAGTCCTTCGCGTCGACGCCGAAGATCCGCACGTCCGGCAAGGTCGTCGCCAGGTCGGTCTCCGAGAGCCACGCGCGGCGCCCGAAGAGGATGTTCACCTCCCCCGCGTTCGCCCGCGCGTTCGACGGGCCGCTCGCCGCCGTCGCCGAGAAGATCAGGTCGTTCAACCCGTCGCCGTCGACGTCGGCCGCGAGGACCGCGTTCGACAGGAAGTCCGCCGGGTCTCGGCCGTGGATCACGACGTATCCCTGGCTCGAGGCGAGGTCGATCGTCGTGAAGTCGCAGGCGTTCCCGAAGCCATCGCCGTCGTCGTCCTCCTGGAGGGGATTCGAGGCGTAGGGGCAGTTGTCCGCGGGATCGAGGACCCCGTCGCCGTCGTCGTCGTCGTCGCAGGCGTCCCCGAGCGGGTCGCCGTCGTTGTTCCTCTGGTTCGGATTCGCGAACGCCGGGCAGTTGTCGCACGCGTCGCCGAACGAGTCTCCGTCCGTGTCCTCCTGCCCTGCGTTGTCGACCGCCGGACAGTTGTCGCACGCGTCGCCCAACCCGTCGGCGTCCCCATTGAACTGCGAGGGGTTCGCGAGGTCCGGGCAGTTGTCGACGTCGTTCGTGGCGGCGTCCCCGTCCCGGTCGGTGTCGCAGACGTTGCCGACCGAGTCGCCGTCGAGGTCCGCCTGGTCGGAGTTCGCCGCGTTCACGCAGTTGTCGCAGGCGTCTCCCCGGCCGTCGGCGTCGCCATCGGTCTGGGTGGCGTTCGCCGCGAGCGGGCAGTTGTCGCAGGCGTTCCCGAGCCCGTCGAGGTCCGAGTCGACCTGGTCGAGGTTCGCTACGGCCGAGCAGTTGTCGCAGACGTCTCCCCGGCCGTCGGCGTCGGCGTCGAGCTGGTCCGCGTTCGCCGCAGAGGGGCAGTTGTCGCAGGCGTCGCCGTCGCCGTCGCCGTCGGTGTCGGCCTGAGACGGATTGGACACGACGGGGCAGTTGTCGCAGGCATCCCCGTCCCCGTCCGCGTCGCCGTCCTCCTGGCCGCCGTTCGTCGCTGACGCGCAGTTGTCGCAGACGTCCCCGAAGACGTCTGCGTCCCCGTTCGCCTGGTCGGCGTTCGAGACGACCGGACAGTTGTCCGACGCGTCGGCAACGCCGTCGGCGTCGTCGTCCGCGTCGCACGCGTCCCCCTCCACGTCGCCGTCGAGATTTTCCTGGCCGGGATTGGGGACCGCGGGGCAATTGTCGCAGGCGTCCCCGAAGCCGTCGCCGTCCGGATCGGAGTTCGACCCGGCGTCGAAGGGGCACGGGTCGCTCGCGTCCGGAATTCCGTCGTTGTCGTCGTCGAGATCGCAGGCGTCCCCCTCGGAATCTCCGTCGTTGTTCGCCTGCGCCGGGTTCGCCGCCGAAAGGCAATTGTCGCAGACGTTTCCCACCCCGTCGGCGTCGGAGTCGAACTGGTTCGGGTTGTAGTCTTCGGGACAGTTGTCGCCGAGGCCACGGAGGCCGTCCCCATCGGCGTCCGAAACCGACAGGAGCCACGCCTCTCCCGCAGCGGGGCGGGCGTCGTCTTCGCCCCCCCCCGGTCCGTCCTCCGGACCGTCGCCGTCCGCGGCCCCGGTCAGAATCTCTCCGATCCCGTCCCCGTCGGCGTCGCCCGTCGCCAGGGAGGTCCCGATCGAATCGAAGACGTCCCGCCCGTAAAACAGGGCGTCGACCTGGCCGGTGAAGAAGTCGTTCAGATCGTAGGAAGGGGGGAAGGAGGCGAACTCTTGATCCTTGCCGAGCAGGACGTAGATCTCCCCCGCGCTCGTCCGCTCCGGGATGAACCCGTCGGGGCCGTCGCCGCCGAGCGCCGTCATCACGAGGTCGTCGATCGTGCGCTCGACGTCGCAGAAGCAGTTGGGATCGAAGTAGACGGTGGCGCCGTCGAGGCTTCCGACCGCGACCGCGTCCCCGAGCTGGTCCCCCTCGTCCGCCCCATAGACCCGGACCGATGCCGCCGTCGCGAGGTCGATCGTCGCGGCGGGGGTCTCGTGCCCGAACACGATCGCGACCTCTCCGGCCGCGGAGCGGGGGATCGACGGCGGTCCGTCGGCGAAGGGGGAGCCGACGACGAGGTCGCCGCGGACGTCGCCGTTCAGGTTCCCGCCCGCGACGGAGCTTCCGGCGAGATCGGCCTCCCGCGCGCCATGAACGACGACGTTCGACCCGGTCCGGAGATCGACGATCGTCGGAAGCGTCGGCGAACCGAAAAGGACGTGGACCTCTCCCGAGTCCTCCCGCGGAGTCGTCGCCGACCCGTCCCCGCCGGGGGCCCCGATCGCGAGGTCGAGCGTGCCGTCCCCATTGAAGTCGAGAATCGCGAGAGAGCGGCCCGAGAGGTCCCCCTCGTCCCGCCCCAAGATCTCGACACTCGGAACGGCGTTAAACAGGTCGATCTGCGCGGGGAGCGCCCCGCCGTAGAACACGTACGCCTTTCCGCTGTCGTCCCTTCCGTTCGTCGCGCCGTCCGCTCCCTGGGCGCCGACGGCGAGATCGTCCGTGCCGTCCCCGTTCAGATCGCCCACGGCGACCGACCGGCCGAACTGGTCGCCGTCCTCCTCGCCGAAGATCGTCACGTCCGCGTTCGTCGTCGAGGGATCGACGTTTCGGAGGTCGATCTCGGCGGGCCAGGCCGCCCGGCCGTAGAGGACGAGGACCTCGCCACACCCGGCGCGGGCGTTCGCGGGCCCGTCGGCGAGCGAAACTCCGATCACGAGGTCGGCCCGCCCGTCGCCGTTCAGGTCGCCCGCGGCGAGCGATCGTGGCAGCTGGTCCCCAGGGTCGACTCCGTAGAGGACGACGTCGGGAGGACGGGTGAACAAGTCTTCCGCCGTCGGGTAGACCTTCGTCCCGAACCGGATGGCGATCTCGCCGGTCCGCGCTCCGCGCGCGTCGGACGGCCCGCGCCCCCCCGGGATCCCGACGACGAGATCCCCGATGCCGTCTCCGTTCAGGTCGGCGATCAGGGAACCGCTTCCGGTCTCGTCGGCGTCGGTCCGCCCCCACGAGACGAAGTCCTGGTTGTCGACGTCGAGATCGACCTCCACGTTCGCGAACTGAGGGAGCGCGGGAACCGACGCTGCGAGCGACGCGACGATCGCGAGCGAGAACGCGCGGTGGAACCTGTGCGTGAGGCGACGATCGGGCGAAGGCGGCACGAGCGGCATCGAGGTCCTCCCTGCGCCGGCCGGGCGTCGGTGGGCGGGACGCCCCCGCTCCGGTCGAAACCGGCGACTTCGCGCGCCGGCGATGTGGACCCCCCACTCCCGTGCCGGACGCGCGGTATATACCGCCACGTCCTGAATTCCGCCATCCTTTTGGGGGAATTCGGGGGCGCGGGGTATATTCGTCCGACATGCGCCCGTCGTTTGATTCCTGCATTCTTCCCGTGCTCGCGGGGATCCTGGGCATCGTCCTCCCCTGCGCCGGGTGCGCCGGGGCGGGCGGCGCGTCGGCGGGCCTCCCATGGAGCGGCGCGCCTCCCGTCCTCGTCCACGACGTCCCGCCGCGCGTCGAAGGGGATTTGGAAGCGCGGCTGCGCGCCGCGCCCCCGGCGCGCCGCCGC
>CAZVOE010000049.1:0-1393 GCA_964628935.1 uncultured Acidobacteriota bacterium | reverse complement strand
AAGACGCTCGGGAGCCGGAGGCGCCTGCTCCGGGAGGCGATGCGCGTCCAGCGGTCCCGCGGCTGCGCGCCGCTCCCCCGGCGAGCCGCCTCGTCGCCTTGGTCGACCTCCGCGACCAAGTCGATCTCGACGCCCTCGCGCGGGGGCTCCACGCCGCCGGCCTGTCGAAGAAAGAACGGCGCGCGGCGGTGGTCCGCGCCCTCGAGGCCGTCGCCGAAACGAGCCAGGCGGCGCTCCGGCCGGAGCTCGACCGGAGGGTCGCCCGGGGAGAGATCGACTACTGGCGGGGGTTCGCGATCGTGAACCGGATCCTGGTCGAGGGAAAGCCTTCCGGGATCCTCGATCTGCGAAACCTCCAAGGGGTCGCGTCGATCCGCCCGGATTGGACGTCCGAGCGCCGGGGTCGTCTCGAGGCGACGCTCACTCCCGAAGGAGCCCCCGTTCCGGAGCGTTTCGCGAGCTGGGGTGTCGTGGCGACCGGCGCCCCTGCCCTCTGGGCGGAGGGGATCGACGGGAGAGGCGTCGTCGTCGCATCGATCGACACCGGCGTCGCGGGAGGCCACGAGCAGCTCGCGGGCCGGATGCTCCCGCCCCCGAGAGGCTGGTTCGACCCGGTCGAGGGGACGACCGCGCCCCGGGACAACCACGGTCACGGCACGTCGGTGCTCTCGGTCGCGGTTGGCGGGAACACGGGAGGGAAGATCGTCGGGATCGCGCCCGGCGCGAATTGGGCGTCCGCCCTCGGAAACTGGAAGAACCACTATTCTCGCAGCCGGATGACCGAGGCGGCGGACTGGATCTTCCGCTCGGTGCGTCCGGACGTGCTCGTGAATCCTTGGTCCCACGACGAGGACGGGCCATGCCAATCGTTCGACCTCCCGTTCGTGAGGGCGTGGCAGGCCGCCGAGACGTTCGTCGTGTTTCCGGCCGGGAACGCCGGGCCGGGCGAGGCGACCGGCGAGTCACCCGCCCAACTCTCCGGCGGCTTCCCGGACGGAGGGCCCCTCGTTTCGGTCGCCGGCCTCGCCTCGAACGGAACCATCCACCCGCGATCGTCCCGAGGGCCGAGCCTCTGCGGCGCCGACCCGTTCCCGATGCTCGCGGCTCCGGGTGCCGACCTTCCGTACGCCTATGCAGGCGACCCGACCGGGTACGCTTCGGGCCAAGGGACCTCCCTCGCCGCCGGCATCGTCGCCGGCGCCGCGGCGCTCCTTCTCCAGGCCGTGCCCGAGGCCTCTCCCGCCGATCTGGCCCGTGCGCTCCGGGAGTCGGCGCGCGACGTCCCGCCTCCGGGAACGGACGCCGCAGCGGGAGCCGGAGCGATCGACCTCCCCCGGGCCCTCGCTCGCCTGCGACGGATCGCGAGCGAGCGATGAAGCGCGCACTCCCGTAC
>CAZVOE010000048.1:11250-21519 GCA_964628935.1 uncultured Acidobacteriota bacterium | reverse complement strand
GATCTCATCGGGTCGGAGACCGCCGTCAACTTTCAACGCTCAGCGGGACAATCCCTTTTGCGTGGGCTCCGTTCGTTGACGCTCTCCCGGAGCGGGTGGTACATTCCCACGGCCCCTCGGCATTCCTGGGTAGCTCAGTCGGTAGAGCAGGTGGCTGTTAACCACCGGGTCGGGGGTTCGAGTCCCTCCCCAGGAGCCAACCCGAACTCACTTCAAAATCGCGGCTCTCTGGTTGACAGGCGAGGACTGAAACCCGCGGAAACACGCGCGAATCGCTAGTTGCGAACACCGTTCAATTTCGGCCGATAGCACCTCCCAACAGACCAGTCCACGTTCCGGGGCCGCCGGGCTCTTTCCCTCTCTCGCCGAGACGCGGAGAGCCGCAAAATCGCTGGCATGGCCTCTGGGGAGAGTCGCCGAACCGATGGCGAAAACAAGACGAAAATACCCGGGATCGCCCAGTTGCGACAGCCGTTCAATTTCGCCGGGTCGCACCTCCAACCGACCGGTCCGCGCCTCCTAAACGACGGGCGCTTCCGCTCGCTCGCCGAGACGGGAAAGAGCCGCGAAGTCGGTGGCGTGACGACCGTTCACACGGTGACCATTCAGCCGGTCACCTTGAATTGCCTGAGGACACCTTTCACACCGTCGACGCTTGCGAAAAAGTACCGCGCAGCGGTGGTGACCCCAACGGCGCTCTCTCGCTTCTCCCCGACAACATTGCAATAGAACGCCTTGCCGAGGTGCCACGCAGGGCCGGAACCAGTGTGGTTCCGCAAACACGCGGCGTACTCGTGAACCCTACGGCGAAGCTGCTCCTTCAACTGCTCAACCTGGCTACGACCCAGGCCCCCTTCCTCACCCTGAGAGACATACACTTTCACCATGGATTCAAGAATCGGTCCTCCGGTTGACTCCTCGCACGTGGCCTCTACAGCAACCATGGCACTGTAAAGCAGAGCCATGAGGACCTCACCTTCGTACCCGTCCGGTAGGTCCGCCGGGTCTTCGTTGAGTTCCTCAGCAAGACTCTCGTGGGACATCGGCCCGTCGAGAAAGGCACGGTGGACGAAGTCGTAGATGACCGTGCCCAATGCGGCGGGGGAGATCGACTTCCTGAAGAGCGACATAAGTTCTGGCCTCATTCGAAACGGTCTGACGCACGGGTAACTCGCGGGCGGGACCCGCGCGGCGCTTGTGTCCTTCGCAAGCGCCGTGACGGGACCGACCATCGGGCTCAGCCGGTTGTAAGGCGGAAGGTCACCGATCTCGGCAACAGTCGGTCGATTACGGGACCGCACTGAACGGGCCCCCGCAGCTCGGACATCGGTCTGAGTTGATCAGCCCAAAGCTCGAGTTGCATCGCGGACAGTACGCGTTCGCGGTCGCTGGACGGGCATCAGGGTTTGGGACCATTTCCGCTCCACAGCTGGGGCAACGCGGTTTCTGTCCTGACGACCCCACGCCAACGTCGATTGTTGACGCACACGCCGGGCACTTGAAACCGAAGTAGGTCGTGGGCTTCATGCCTTCTTCTCTTTCGGCGGACCGATTCGCGTCGCCCTTATCTCGCCAACCCCCTCGGCCGTCACGAGGGTACCTGGCTTGATCGTGGCGGGCCCCTGAAGATCGAGACCCGTGACCTTCCCGATGCCGCGAGCGGAGTGCGTACCGTCGATAGTCGTCAGCAATGACGATGTCGATTTGTTCAGGTTCTCGCGAGTCCACGACTCGTGGCCTCCCTTCCACCCGCGGAGAGCCTCCTTGCTGAAGTCCGCCCCACCGTTGCGGTCGATCAGATCTGCGCACGTGGCGCACAGGAAGATGCCGTTGTTGGCCCCAGACCGTTCTTCCTCGCTCAGCAATGGATCGTAGCGGGGTCCACCAGGAGCCGCCGCCGTGATGTGAGATGCCTTTCCAACATACAGGAACTTCTCGGGGTCCGCGGCGGAGGCCGCGACGGTGATCGACCGACAGTCAGGGTTGGAACAAATGTAGGACGCTCGCTTCGCGAGCGCGTCTCGAACCCTTGGGCTGAACTCATCGCGGTTACTACTCGCCGAACTCATCGGTCGTTGTCCCTGTCCGCCTAACGAAGAGGCTTTGTGCGGAGTGCGTCGTTCCGCGTTCCGCGCAAAGCCTGTTGAACCAAACCCCGCACGGTTGGTCAGTTGGGGATTCTACGCCTTTGGAGCCGGATTCGAGAGGGCGTCTTCGGGCACGTCGAAGCGGGCGCGTTAGCAAAGCGGCGCGGGTTGGAAACTGTCACCACCTGGCCGGATCGGCGAAGCCCACAAGCGGGAGAATTCGCTCCAGTTCTACGCAGAATCGTCTTCTGAATGAACCGGTTCCGGCCGACCTCCGGAGTCGTTACTCGCGGTCTCCTCGGATGTCGACGCGGGATCAGACGCGGCCGCTTTGCGACGAGTCGCCGCCCTGGCCCGCCGCTTCCGAATCCGAAGCGGCCCGATCTGCTCGCGAGCCTCCGGCGAGAGCATTCGATGGACCGCGGCGGCGAGGTCTTCCGAGTCGATTAGGAGCCCCTCCTCTCGCCGGATCTCTCGTCGTAGCAGCCGCAAGACGTTCTCATGGAAAAGTGCCTTTGCGATCGATGCGGGCCCGAGGGCCTTGTGCTTCTGCCAGAATGCCTCATGTTCGCCCCTCTTGATCGCCTGGCGATGCAGGTAGGCGAGTAGGGCGGCGGATTCGCCGAATGTCTCGCTGTCCGATAGGTCGACAACGAAGGCGCGCTCGTACTCGATTCCTTCCTCGAACGTCAAGTGGTAGAACTGCCAGGCCACGCCGTTCGTCAGGAGGACCCACTGGAAGTTGTTCCGAGATGCGTAAGCCTGGGCCTGCTCGATGTGCCGATCCCGGAGGGTCACGCCGGCGGCCTTCGCCTCGACAAGCAGCCGAACCACGCCATCGACCTTCAACGCGATGTCGACGTACTTGTTCTTGAGTTGCGTCTCTCGACTGATCTCCGTCAGGGAGTCGTAACCGAGCACCTCCTCGAACACCTTGATGAGGCGCTGCACGGTATCGGCCTCGTTGAGGTTGTCGCGCTGGGCCTGGAGTAGATGGGGGACGTAGCGCTTCAGGGCTCGTGAAATGTCCGGTGGCATCCGCGTGCCTCCCTCGCGATCCAGCGACTCGCCAGCCACCTGCTGGGCTGGCCTCCGGTCGGTGCCCGATTCTACACATGTGTAGAGCACGGTCAAGCAGCATCGGGGCATGCGCCGTCAGAAGGGCTTCCTGCGGAAACGGCTCGCTCGAGGCGTGGCGCGAATCCGCGGAGGTCAGTCGCAGAACGAGTTCGCTCGACGAGTCGGCGTTTCCGGTCCAACGATCAACCGGATCGAGAACGAAGCGCAGAACGTGTCCCTGGAGACGCTCGAGACGCTCTGCATTCGGCTTCGCTGCGATATCCGCGACCTATTCCCCGACGAGTCCGAGTCGGATCGCACGAAGGACCGTTGATGGCCGAGCGCTGAAGGCTGAGAGCGACTCGAGCCTCATACCTTCGCGGCCACGCGGTGGACGCTCACAAACGCCGGACGATTGACTTGGGCGGTTGTATCGTCATAACCTAAGACGAACTCGCGGCAAAGTATGGCGTGGCATGGCCTGGCAAGGCGTGGCGAGGTGAGGCCGGGCAGGGATCGACTACGCAAGGAGTTGGTCCGCACGCTCGGCGACGGCAAACCGGCCACCACGATACACGGGCACCTCAGGGGTTACGCGTATTCGCGCTGCTGCCGTGAGTCCACCTCCCGGGAATCGACTCCCGCGGGGGACGAGGCCGCAGCGCGGCGGAGTACGGCAAGGTCGTGAAGGTCAAACTGACGTTCGACGTAGTGGGCAGGCTGCGGCTCCCGGGAACGATGTCCATTGCCCTTGAGGCGATGGAATGCACGGTTGTTACCCGCCCGACTGGCGTCGTGGAGAAGTTGGCAATCGAAACGACACTCTTAGATCAGAGCGACTGGCCGCGACTGGATCCAATCCAGGACCCGGTGGCGAAGTGGCACCTTGACACCCGGCTGAGCTTCGCTGAACCGATCTTCGCGTTCGTTCGACGGCTCGAGGGCCTTTTGAGCTTCTTCGGTGTGTCAGCAATCCCGATCGAAACAGCACGTTGCCAGTGGATCCCCGAAACGGAAAGCGAGGCGCGCGCCCTCGCCGTCCGCGATTTTCGAGTCTGGACTCGGGACTGGAAAGACGAGGAGTTGGACATCGTTCCACCGAGCCTAATCGCCCGCTCACTTGTCGCCGCGCGTTCCACGCACGAATACGAGTTGCCGCTTGTGTTCCACCGAAGGGCTCTCGTAGATTTTCAGGAGGGCCGCTTCATTGAGGCTTTCTACGATTTCTTCTTCATGCTGGAGAGCGCATTCGGCCGGGGGAAGTTTCGGAAGCGTGGATTGTGCTCGGCGTTCATGGGCAGTCCTGCGCTTACAAGTGCCGTCCAGACGTCGCTGGCTTCACCTGGACCGCTCACCGCGACCCCAGCCGCGCTTCGAAAGAGGTTTGAGCGGGAGTTCCTAGGACGGGATGTCGAGTGGTATGTGGAGCACGTCGTCGATCTGCGGGGTGTTCTCCATCATCACGATTCCAGTCGCCCAGGGGTATGGCATCCGGAGAGGCAACAAGCCTTTGAGCTCGAAGCCACGGTGCTTGCTCAAGTCTGTCACGACGTGGCGTTTGATTGGGCCGGCAACCGGCTGTTCTCCGGTGCGACGGAGACCGAGTTGTCGATGCTGAAGTCGACCGCCGACCGCACTCGGCAAGGTAGCGACGGGAACGGAACCGGGTGAATTCCTGGTTGGGGTCAACAGACCAGTCGCCGCAACCGTTGGACCAGTTCCTCATCGGCCGGATGCGTGTAGATCGTCGTCGTCAGCGGGCTCACGTGCCTCGCGAATCGCTGGGCGAGGAAGAGATCGTGCGTGGCTCGGTAGACGGCCGTGATTGCGCTGTGGCGCAGACAATGAAAGGGGTACAGCCGGTCGAGTCCGGCCACCTTCTGCCACGATCGCCACGCGTGCTGGACCCTCCGCTTCGAGATCCGGCGCCGGGACTGGTTGCAGAACAACGCCGCGATAGCCGAGAGGTCCTCGCCTCGCGCCTTCTTCATCCGCCACAGCTTCCGCAGCTTCGGCACGAGCCGGTCCGGCAGGAACACGTCCGCCGCCCGGCCACCCTTGGCGATCTCCTTCCGGATGCGGACCCGGGTCCGGGGCGCCCCGTTCGGCGCGAAGACGTCCCCGACGTTGAGGCCGACGATCTCGGCGAGGCGGAGGCCGGTGCCGAGCGCGAGCGAGACGATCACGTGGTCGCGAACGTTTCCGGCCGTGGCGCGGAGCACGGCGCGTTGCTCGGCGGAGGTCAGGGTCGGTGGGCTGAGGTAGGGCATCACTCGTCCTCGTCGCCGCGGTCCGCGTCGACCCTCTGGGTCAATCGCTCCACCGCATCCGCTAGCCGCCGAATCTGCTCCACGAGCTCGGGCAGGGTCTTCTCGTAGAAGGTCCTCCCGGCGCGGGTCTGATAGAACGCGGGCTCGTTCATGCGACGTCCCTCCGCTGCATCTGTTTCCACAGGGCTATCTGCCGTTCCCAACGAACCTCGGTCGTCAACGGGCGCAGCGACCGCTCGGTGACGGCTTCGCGGCCGCCGGTGACTGGCGGCAGAGCCAGGATCTCCTCCTGGATCTCGGGGGCGAGCAGGAGCAGCGCGGCGACCTGCGTCATCCGAGCCCGGGTGAGGCCGCAGAGCCGTGCGGCGTCCGCCCAGTTCCGGATCTCGCCCGCCGCGATCATCCCGTCGATGCGGTGGGCCAGGGCGAGCAAGCGAGCGACGCGCGGGATCCGGCCCGTGGGCGCGAGGCCTGGCCCGGGTCGCGCCGGACGAGCGAAGTCGACCTGCAGGACGGTCCTGGCGGCGGGGCGGGTCACGGCGCGACCTCCGCGGCGAGTTCCGCGAGCCCCGGGAGCCGCCAGTCGATCGCCATCGTTCCGTCCCGGCCGTCGTAGCTGACGCGGTCGAGGACGAGGCGCAGCACCCGCTCACGCTCGGGGACCAGCAGCACGCTCCAGATTTCGTCGAAATCCGCGAGTGCCCGGGCCACGGCGTCCCGGTCCACCTCCTGGCTCCGGAGCGCGGCGACCCGGTCGGCGATCTCACGAAGGCGCCTCTCGACGGTCGCGAGCCGTTCCTGGGCGCGGTTCAGTTCGCTGGCGATCGCCTCGGCAGCGGGCCCTTCGGTCCGGGTCAGCGTGGCGACGAGCCGTTCGACGTCCGCGGCGACCTGGGTGCGGTCCGCCTCGAGCCGCTTGGCCTCGGCCCGCAGTCCCCGGCGCTCGGCCTTCAGTTGCGCGATCGCCTGGTTGAACGTCTCCTCCTGCAGCGCGGGGTCGGAACCGATCCGCCGGATCTGCCCGACCACGAACTCCTCCACGGCGGCGGCCTGGATCGACTTGGTCGGGCAGACGTCGTGGCCACGGTCCTGGGCGGAGCGGCAGGTGTAATACCGATACGTCCGGCCGTGGTGCCGGGTCCAGTGCGGCGTCATCGCGGCGTCGCAGGCGGTGCAACGCAGGAGTCCTCGGAGCAGGAAGCCTTGGCCGTTCCGTTCGGATGCGCCTCGGTCGCGGCGGTTCCGGTCCATCAGGGCCTGGACTTGGTTCCAGAGCCGCTTCGGGACGATACCGTCGTGCTCCCCGTCGAAGGTCTCGTCGCCGAGCTTCTGCATCCCGACGTAGATCGGGTCGCGGAGGAGGGTGCGGAGCGTGGACTTGTTCCAGGCCGAGCCGGTACGGACCTTGCCCTCCCGCGTCGTCCACGCCTTCGTGGTGTGGCCGCGCCGGTTCAGCTCCCGCAGTACGCGGACGAGCGAGGGATCGGCGGCGAACATCTCGTAGATCGCCACCACCTGGGCGGCCTCGTACTTGTTGACGACGAGCTTCCCGCCCTCGGGGACCACGTCGTAGCCCAGCGGCGGATGACCACCCGTCCACTTCCCGCGACGCCTAGCGCCTTCGATCTTGTGGCGGGTTCGTTCCCCGGCCAACTCTCGCTCGTACTGCGCGAAGGAGAGGAGGACGTTGACCATCATCCGCCCCTGGGGGGTGGAAGTGTTGATGCTCTCGGTCACGGACACCAGGGCGATGCCGTTGGCCTCGAGGAACTCGTGGATCGCGAGGAAGTCCCGGAGCGACCGGCTGATCCGATCGAGGCGGTAGACGACGACTGCCTCGAACGCTCCGGCCCGGGCCTCGTCGAGGAGCCGCTTCAAGGCGGGCCGGGCCGTCGTCCCGCCCGAGAACCCGCCGTCGTCGTACCGGTCCGGGAGCGTGGTCCACCCCAGGCCCGCCTGGCTGGTGACGTAGGTCTCGCCGCGCTCTCTCTGGTTGTCGAGGGAGTTGAACGCGGAGGCCAGGCCCTCGTCGGTGCTCTTCCTCGTGTAGATCGCGGCGCGAACCGGAGCGGCCACCGTGGCGGTGGCGAGGCTCGAACGGGTGCGTCGCGGGCGGGGCATCAGCGCTTCCGTCCCGTCAGGCCGAAGAACAACTTCCCGTTGATGTGCGTCGCGCCGGTGACCTGCTTGGCAATCGCGGTGAGGGACGGGAACATAATCCCGTCGAACTCGTAGCCGTCCTCGCGAGCGATCACGCGCAGCTCCCGACCCCTGTATGGCTTCGAGATCACCGATCCGGGGACGGGGAGACGAGGATCACGACGCGGATGGCGAGCAGCAGGGGACGGCGGGTCGACGTCGACCGGCAAGTTCATGGCCGGGGTCCGGGCGCGTTCGAACCCGGCGGGAGCCAGTTCGTCGATGCGGGCCCGGGCGCGGTCCGAGAGACCGCCGAGGGCAAGTTCCTGAACGCGCCAGGCGAGCCTCTTCCAGAGGTAGTCCCGGTTCCGGGACCGGGTCGGCTCGCCGTACAGACGGAACCACTCCTCCCGGAGTTCGCCAACGGTCATGCCGCGGAGGCGGCGGACGTCCCTACCGATGCTCGCGTCCGTCATGCGGCCCTCCCGGGTGTTGTCTTCGGAGCGACATGAGGGCTCTCGCCGCGAGACACATCAAGGGAATTCCGCAGACTTTCCGATGGAGAAACGGCAAGGGTGCGCCGGTAGTCGAGAATCCGGAGGTAGGCCCGGGCGAGGAGCGCGGCGAGGTCCGCAAGTCCGGGGGCTGGGCGGGGTGGGCTACGCATGCTGCGGCACTCCGGACGCTTCCGGCTCGCCGATCCATGCGGCGACGAGCGACAGATCCGCCGGTGGATGGCACCGGGCGCAAACGATCACGTCGTACACCGATCGCCAGAACCGCGAACCGCGGCAGGCGAAACACTTCACCGGTGGAGACTTCGGCGCCGTCCCCGCTCGAAGCGCCCCCAGGATCTGGGCCTTCATCGACGTCAGCGTGTTGAGATCTTCGGGGGTCAGGGCGGACCCCGGCCGGCACCGCAACACGTCGCCATCCGCGAGGAGGGTGAAGCCACGTTCCTGGAGACGGGTGACGACCTCGACGGCGGTCACAGGGCCAACTCGTCGTCATCCGCCAGGTCGGGGGGGTTTTGAGGATTCTGAGGATTCTGAGAGGCGGAGCGGGGGTTCGATTCCGCCTGGGGATTCGGTGGCAGAATTGAATTTTCGAAAGAACCGGCTCCCGAATTCGATTCTCCGGGTACCCCCTCAGAATCCTCAATATCCTCAGAATTACGATCCCACCGGGGATTGACCTCGTACCTCGGGCTACCTGGACGTCCGGACTTCCCCGTGGGCTGGTTCTCGATGGACCGGATGTAGTCGTGGTCGAGAAGCAGCCGAATCGTCGGGCGGATCTCCTCGACCGTCTGGAACCGACTCTTCAACGCCTGGTGCGCGTCCCGGATCGAGAACGATCGGATGTCCGCGTTCTTGCGGAGCCACGCGAGGACGATCCGAGCTCGCTCGACCTCCGGGTCGGCACCCATGGCCGCGAACGCCGCATGAGCGTGTTCCAAGAAGAACTCCCCCAACCTGATCGCGTGCATCGCGACCGCGATCGGAATCGGGGTCTCGACGGCCCTGACCGCGCAGCGAAGCGACGCAACATGCAGGATCCCGGCGAGCCGGGCGATCGCGCCGGTCAACTTCGCCGCCCAATCCGCGATCCATCCCAAGTCACCGTCGGTCGCGAGCCTGGGCTCGATGGCTTTCTCGAACGACTCGATCGCCTCCCGTGCCTCCAGGGCGAATCGAATGATCGGCGGTCGCGTCGGATCCGCCGACTCCGGCGTCGAGGTGATGAGATCGAGAATGCCGTTCCCGTAACGCCTGATGGTGACGTCCGAGACGGGCGGGGCCCCGATCGTGCGATTCCCGACCGGGCTGTTGGGGATGACATAGAGGAAGCGAGCGAGCAGGCCGCGACCACGGAACCCGGGCTTTGAGGCGATGCTCCGCAGGACGTCTGGCTGGACGGTGAGTGCGACCGTGAGCGCCGGTGCGTTGATGTACTCGCCGTCTCGGCTGACGCGATCGACGCGGATCGTGTCGCCCTGGTGCCCCTTCAGGAAGAGGTCGAGGTTGGGAAGGCTGTCGTTTGCGTAGCGCCCTGCGATGATCTCGAAGACTCCTCCCTCGGCCGAGAGCACGCCGAATCTCCCACCGTGGGCGGCGAGGAGCCTTGACAGTGCCTCCGGGGTCGCGTCGTCGGTGAAGAACCTCGGCGCGACCGGCACCTCCAACTTCGCGAGCTCATCGACAATTCTGTTCACCTCGGACAAGTCCGCCGAGAAGCCGGAGCACTCCTGCTTGGCGGCCGCGGCCTCGGCTTGCTTGAGGGCCCGCACCAGGACGCGCTTCCTCGCGAGCTGCTCGCGAATCTGCGGTGCGAGTCGTTCCGCTTCCCGCGCCTCGAATTCGAGGAGAGGACGCTCGACCGCCGAGAACACTGCGGACTTACGGTTCCCAGGCGCCAGGGCCACGGCTGTGTACAGGTTGACGGGCTCCGTCCAGCCCGGGCGAACTTCCACCCCGACCCGGCGCGCGATCGTGAGCCCCGTCACGCCGAGGACGAGCGAGCCAGCGAGTCCGGTCGGCGTCTGGATCGCGACGCTGACCTCGGCGACGAAGTCAGCCAGCCAGTCGGGCAGGCAATCGACGGGGAACTCCGGGACGGCGACCCGGTAGAACGCAGTGGGCGGCGTCCATGACGGGCCCGCATCGACTCTGGCGCCGATCGGCGTAGACGCGGCCAGCGCCGCGTCCAACGCA
>CAZVOE010000048.1:0-11240 GCA_964628935.1 uncultured Acidobacteriota bacterium | reverse complement strand
CATCGTCAAAGCGTCGATCGTCATGTCGATGAAGATCGTTGGCATCCTTGTGCGGCCCGAGGGAGAACTCCCGGACGTCGATCTCCGTCCCGAACGAGGCGATTCTCGCCGCGACCTTCGCGATGAAGTTGCTCCCGCCCTGACCGGGCTCGCGCAGGACGAAGACCTTCGAGCCGCCGTCGAGGTGCTCCGGCCACAGGACATGCGTCATGTCGGCGCCCGGGATGCCGAGCGCCGGGCGACCGTGGAACCAGAGTGTCCAGCAGTCGCTCTCGCCCTCCACGATGATCTGGTAGCCGGCCTCTCGCGCTCTGGTCCGCTGATTCAGCCCATACGGAACGATGGACCCATGACCTCGATTCCAGTAGGAGCCGTCCTTCGCCCGAAGTGCGGTCCGCAGTCGGCGCCTGGGCGCAACGGCTCCGTCGTCGGTGAAGTAGGGGACGTCGACACCCCGCTCGACGTCGCGCAATCCGAGCGAGCGAAGAAAGGACTCGGGAATCCGCTTGTCTGCCGCGAGTTCGGCGAGCGTCACGGGCGCCGGCCCGTCCGCCACGAAGAGATGCGACATCTCGAGCCCGATGCACGAGACGATCGCTTCGACCGTGCAGCCGGCGAAGCAATGAAGGAGGATTCGACCGTCGCTCCCGAGGGTGATCGACAGGCTGTTTTCATGATCATCGTGAGCGGGACACCGAGCGGTCCAGCCGGACGCGCGTCTCCGCACGCCGGTGAGTTGCCCGATCAGCCGATCCAGGCCGTTCGGCGCCATGGCGGGCCTACGAGGCCGAGGTAGAGGGGCCGACGGTCCTTTCCCGAAGGAAACGATCGAGGTCCTCCCTCCGGAAACGAACCAGTGGCCGCTGCCGACCCTCTCCGAGGCGGACGTGCACCAATTCACCACGCCGACAGAGGCGGTAGACGGTCGCGATCTTGACGTTCAAGAGCCTCGCGACGTCTTGGGCGTGAAGGAAGCGCTCGTTCATCGTGACCTCCACAGATTCCCTGCGCAGGTCACGGTACAGAGAGGAAAAGTCGTCGGGCAGGGAACAACAGGCCGGGGGCTTATTGTTCCCAGGTGTCGGCGGGAAGTTCTCCGAGTCTGTCGCCGATCCGCTTGCGTAGCCGACGCAGAATGGTCGTCACCTTGGCTCGAGCCGACTCGCAGGGCTCGCTCGGGAACACCCTCGATGCGATCGCGTTCAGGGACAGCTCGGCCGAGTAGCGGTACGTGAAGATCAAGATATCGCGCCTCAGCTCCTCAACCCGCTTCCGAGGGGGCGCCTGACCCGCCAACATCAGCGCGTATTCCCTCAGTTGACCGAGCTGTTTCAGCGCCTCCTTGAATTGATCCTCCAACGGGCGGGCGATGTCGAAGCTCACGTAGACCCTGCGATCTTCCCGCGAGACAGGGTCTGGTCCGGTTCGCGTGAAGATTGGGAGATGGCTGTCGGGATCCAGTAACTCGAGAAGGTAAGGAGGGTAGAGCCCCTTCTTGCCCGACGCGGCCCACACCTCGATGGCTTCCCCCATGTGAGCCCAGTTCACCTTTCGCCCCACACCGGCATGGAGCATCCCTTCGCATCCAGGTTTGAGCTCGAGGCTGCCTTCTAGGTTCCAAAGCGCCGCCAATTCACGCACGCTGAAGCGCCTCGGCCGCGAGGGGTCCTCAGCGGCACGGCGGATCATCCATTCTCTTGCCGCCAGGTAAGGTCTTCCGCCCTCGATCGGGATCTTCAGTTGGACTTGGATGCGCTCACCGGGCGGCACGAACGTCACCCAGCCGTCGCTCTCAACGCGACCGTCGTGGAGGGTGTTCCCCAAGAAGAAGAGGTCCTTCTGAGGTTGATCAAGCTTGATTTCGCCGACGATACGGCTTGCCGAGTAGTACTTCGGTCCGGGCAGTCCACGCTTCGCCATCAACGAAAAGTACCACCGTCAATAGATTCTCATCACCTCTTCGTTGGTGCCGAGACACATCCTCGCATCCAGCCTTACAGTCGGCTTTGGAGCGCGCATCCGACTCCACCACGGCGCAGCAGTGCGATGGCCGGGGAACTGGAAACGACAACGACCCGCGAGGGATCCCGCGGGTCGGAGGGAAATCGATGGAACCTGAGTCACGCCCGCAGCTTTCGGGCCTCCTGCAGCGTCGTGCGGAACGCCTCCTCGTCCTCCGCAGCGAACGCTGCGGCGCCGGCGCGGCCGCGGCGCGTCGCGTTCCTCGGTCCCGACGCGCGGTGAATCGCGGCGAGTTCCTCGTCGGTCACGCGGATCGCGAACACCCGTCTCGGCTTCAGACCCTTCTCTTCCTCCCGCTTCGGCTTCTCGGCCTTGGGCGCCTTCGCCTTCTTCGTGGTCTTGGTGGCCTTCGCGGCCTTCGTCTCGGTCCTGGTCTCGGACATGGCGTTCTCCTTCTCGGGCCCGTGGCCCGGGTGTGTGGCTCAGACTCTCTCGAAGACGGTGGGGAACCGGCCCATCAACCGGCGCGCAGCGACGGGTCCGCAGGCGTTCGCGAGGTCGGCCATCAGCGACACGAGATCGCTCTGCAGCCGGTAGAGCGCGTCCTTGTGGAGGATGTCGCAGGTCAGCACGGTCGCTCCCCGTGCGCCTCCGTTCGTCGCCTCCGCGATCGCGGCGAGGCGTTCGAGCACGTCGTTCATGGTCAGGTTCCTCGGCATCGTCACCTCCGTTTCCGGAGCGTGATCAGTGCTCACCCGGGCCGAGGACATCAAGGCGATTCGACCGGATTCTCCGAGGCGATCACGAGGCGATCCTCGTCGTGCAAACCCCGCTCCACCTCTATCCCCCCGAGAAGGAAACACCCATGGAACTGACCGACGTCCCGACCCGCGACCTGGCCGGAATGGCCGCCCTGTACAACCCCCGCACCATTGAGGACCACGACCTCGAAGCACTCCGCCGCTCGCTCCGGTACTTCGGGACGGTCGAGCCGATCGTCGTCAACCGCCGCTCCGGGCGGATCGTGGGCGGCCATCAGCGTGTGAAGGCGGCGCTCGCGGAGGAGATCGACTCGCTCCCGGTCGTCTACGTCGACCTCGACGACCCTTCCGAGAAGCAGCTCAACCTCGCCTTGAACCGCATCCACGGAGATTGGGACCTCGAGAAGCTCGAGGAGGTTCTGAGGGACCTGGAATCGGCCGGGGCGGACCTGGACCTCACGGGCTTCACCGACGTCGAGATCGAGGACCTGCTCCGCGGCGACGACGAGCCGACGGAGGGACTGACCGATCCCGATTCGATTCCGGAGCCTCCCGACGACCCGAGGACGCAGCCGGGGGACCTGATCCTCCTCGGGGAGCACCGCCTCTTGTGCGGAGACAGCGCCGACCCGGAGCACGTCGCGCGGCTTCTCGACGGGAACCGCATCCACCTCGTGAACACCGATCCTCCCTACAACGTGAAAGTCGAACCCCGGTCCAACAACGCCATCGCGGCCGGCCTCAACACGAAGGGAAACGTCCCGAACGCGAAGCGGGCGAAAACCCATCACCAGCAGCTCGACCTTGCGCGGCATTCCGAGAAGGCGACGCCCACGGGGAAGATGCGTCCGAAAGACCGGGCGCTCGAGAACGACTTCGTCTCGGACGAAGAGTTCGCCGCGCTCCTCAGGGCCTGGTTCGGGAATCTCGCGAAGGCCCTCGAGCCGGGGCGGTCGTTCTACATCTGGGGTGGCTACTCCAACATCAAGAACTACCCCTCCGCGCTGGAGGCCGCTGGGCTCTACTTCAGCCAGGCGATCATCTGGGACAAGGAGTGGCCGGTGCTCACCCGGAAAGACTTCATGGGTGCCCACGAGTGGTGCTTCTACGGGTGGCGTGAGGGCGCGGCTCACTGGTTCAACCCCGAGATCACGAACGCCACGGATCTCTGGCGGATCAAGAAGGTGACGCCGACCGAGATGGTGCACTTGACGGAGAAGCCGGTGGAGCTTGCCGAACGCGCGATGCACTACTCGTCGAAGCGCGGGGAACGCGTGCTGGACCTCTTCGCCGGATCCGGCTCGACCCTGATCGCGGCGCAGCGCCTTGGCCGGAAGGCCTTCCTCATGGAGCTCGACCCCGCCTACTGTGACGTGATCTGCCAGAGGTGGCAGGAGTATACGGGCGAGAAGGCCGTCGGCTGGCGCGGGAACCCCTGATGGCCCGGGCAGCCACGAAGCTGAGGGAGGAGGCCCGGCGCCTCTACTTGACCGGCGAGATGGCGACCAACGCCGAGATCGCCGCCCGGCTCGGGGTCAAGCCGCACACCGTGGGGATCTGGCGCCGCCAGGAGGACTGGGACAGCCTGCGCCGGAAGATCGACCGGCGGGCCGCGGAGCTGTTCGTCGAGAAGATCGCCACCGACCGCGTGACCTTGAACACCCAGCACTTCCAGCTCTGGGGCCTCCTCGTCAACCGCCTCCTCGGCGCCCTCAAGGGGGAGCCGACCGAGAAGACGATCCGGCTCTTGGACCGCGCCGCCGGGATCCTCGACCGGGCGCAGAAGGGCCAACGCCTCGCCCGGGGCCTCGCGACCGACGGCCAGACCGAGGAGCAGATCCGGGCGGAGGCCCAGGCCGAGATCCGCCATCTCATCGATGTGTTCATCGACGCCGTGAAGGAGAACATCCCCGATGAAGCCACGCGTGACCGGATTCGCCGCACCGTTCTCGCGGCGGTACCTGACGAGGCGGACGACGGAGCTGGCGACCCCGGCGACCCGGGCCGTCTCGGAGCCGCTCGGGGAGTGGGCGCTTAAGCGGATTCGCCTCGACGGCCGGCCGTTCTCGTTCGTCGGGCACGAGTTCTTGCGGGCGATCTACGACGAGACCTCGCCGCATGTGGTCCTCTCGAAGGCCGCCCAGGTCGGAGGGACGGTCTGGGCCATCCTCCGCGCGATCCACTCCTGCGTCCTCGGCCTCAACGTCGTCTACTTCTTCCCGACCCGGACCGACGTCCTGGACTTCAGCCGGGCCCGGGTGAAGCCGCTCCTCGAGGACAACCCCTTCCTCAAGGGCCTCCTCCGGGACACCGACACGGCCGGGCTGAAGCGGATCGGGGAGGCCCACCTCTACCTCCGCGGGATGCAGTCCACCGTGGGGATGAAGTCGGTCCCCGCCGACCTGATCGTGTTCGACGAGCTGGACGAGGCGACCCCCGAGGCCAAGTCGATGGCGAAGGAGAGGCTGGCCCACTCCGACTTCAAGCGGATCATCGAGCTGTCGAACCCCTCTCTCCCCGACTACGGGATCGACGACGCCTACCAGCGGTCGGACCAGCGGCACTGGACCTCGAAGTGCTCCGCTTGCGGCCGCTGGGTCTCGATCGAGAAGGAGTTTCCGACGAAGCTCGGCCAGGAGGTGCGGGTCATCCTGCCCGGACCGGACGGGAGCTTCGTCCGGGCCTGCCCGAAGTGCGGGAAGGAGCTGGACGTGACGGCGGGGGAGTGGGTGGCCGACTTCCCGGGCCGGCCGATCCACGGCTACCGGATCTCGCAGCTGATCTCGACCAAGGTCGACCCGGGCGAGGTCCTGCAGGAGTACCGGACGACCCGGTATCCGGACCGCTTCTACAACCTGAAGATCGGGATCCCCTGGGCGGACCTCGAGCGGAGGCTCCACGCCTCGGCGGTGCTGGAACTGTGCGAGAACCGGCCGATGGAGGAAACGGGGGACCATCATTCCGCCATGGGCGTGGACACCGGGCGCCAGCTCCACGTGGTGATCGTCCGGCCCGACAAGGACCGGCGAGACGTCCGCCACGTGGTCCACGTCGGGGCCTACGCGGACTTCTCCGACCTGGACACGCTCATGAAGCGGTTCAAGGTCGACCGGTGCGTGATCGACGGGCTGCCCGAGACGCACGCGACGCGGGAATTCGCCATGCGCCACCGAGGCTACGTCTACCTGAACTTCTTCAACGAGCACCAGCGGGGGAAGGCCCACTGGAACCACGAGGACCGGATCGTCCAGGTCAACCGGACCGAGGCGCTCGACGCGACCCGGGCGGCCGTCCGGGAGAAGCGGGTGACCCTCCCGCGGCGGAGCAAGGTGGTCGAGGAGTTCGCAGCGCACATGGCGGCGGACGCCAAGATCCTCGAGGAGGACGAGGACACCGGGGCGAAGCGGTACAAGTACATCCGGACCGGACCCGACCACTACTCGCTGGCGTTTACGTACGCGTGGATCGCGGCGCACCGGGTGATGATCACCGGGACACCGGCGGTCGGGTGGGTGGACACCTCCTGGATTCCCATGAAGTGGTGACGGGCGGGCCGGGGAGGGCCGGAACCGGGGCTCCCTCGGTGCCTCCCACGCGGCATGGGGTCCCGCGAAAGTGCCGTTCATGCGGCATCCCCCTCCGTGGGGGTGCCTCCCATGCGGCATCGGGGTCCGGGAAAGTGCCGTTTATGCGGCATCGGAAATCGGTTCGGAGCGGGAAAACGGCAGAGATGTAAACCGGTCGATCGGGCTGTAAGCCGTTCCGGGTCAACGAGCTAGGCCGATTCGGGCCGATGCTCAACCGGCAGCGGAGATCGTCTTGGAGCCGGAAGACTGCCCCGCGGCTGCCCGGGCTGCCGCTCCCCAAGCCGAGTGTGTGCCGCATGTCGTACCTGAAGCGAGGGACGACATGCGGCTCCTATGCGGTGAGGGCAGCAACGGCGGAACGCCCCCCTACGAGCCCTCGACATCCGAAGATCGCGAGCGGAGCGGAAGGCCCAGTCGTCGACGCACGGGATTCATATCGTTCGACTCGCGCAGGCCAGGAATCGTCGGCCCTCGCTCGAACGAGAGTAGAAGGGCCTCGACCATCTCGCGGCCTTCGGCGGTCTTCACGAGCTTCGAGGGCTTCTTGTTCCCGAGAGCGGGGATCTTCTCGTGGATCCACGACTCCCAGTGGGACTCGTTCGCTTGGCGCATGTACTCGATCACCTCGGGGTGGTTCTGGATCTCCTCCTCCGACATCGCACCGGATCCCGCACCGAACGGTGTCATCTCCGGCTCGGCATCGTGGTCGTCGATCTCGATGCGTTCCATCGAGGGTCCGAACGCACGCGTCCCGAGGCGCGTGGCGACCTCGGCACGAATCCGATCGGCTCGCTGGGCGGAGTTCACTTCGACGGTGAGCGCAGTCCGGTCGATCACGATCCGCCCGAGGAGCGTGTTGGACCACTTCTCATGCATTGCGTTGCCGGCCTTTTCCCAGGAGAACTCGACCCGACGGAGTTGGCCGTTGCGATCGAACTCGGCGTCCTCGCGGATTTCCGCTTCCGTCGCGGTGACCGCGAGCGAGGCGAGGGCCCGGAAGGTCTCCTCCGCGCCCGGGGTCTTCCACGTGAGACGGTGCATCTCGATGAGGTCGCCGTCGGTGTTCTTCAGGACGGGGACCGACGGTTCGACGATCTCCTTGCGGAGTTCGAAGTAGACGCGTCGCAAGACGTCGTCGGCCGCGAAATGCCCAAGCGGGCCGTCCCTCCTGGCGACCTTGCGCATGTCTTTACGGAGCGAGATCAGCGGGATCTTGGAGTCGGGAGGCAACGGCGTCGCGCCCGTTCCGATGAGCAGCGCGACGTCGCCGTACGAGACAGCCCGGGTGAACACGATGTCCCCGGGCTCGAGACTTCGGCTGGCGCCTTGCTCGTATACGAGAATCTCCTTGCCTTCGAAGAGATCGCGCAGAAGTAGACTCCGGCCGGCCTCGACCTCGATCACCTCGTGGAAGGTGAACGGCGTCAACATGGTCGCCTTGAGGAACGCGTCCTCGAGCGGCGGGAGCGGTCCAGCCGCCCGACGATACCGCTCGGCGATCGGTCCCGCCGCGGCGGCCTCCTCGTCCGGGGGGGAGTCCCGCTCGCCATTCACCCACCGGTAGATCGCCCAGGGGAAGAAGAGTTGGATCTCGGGGCCGTCTCGCTCAATACCTTCGGCATCGAGTACGAAGTCGTCCCAGGCCCGGTCCAAGAAATCCCGGCCGAGCGTGTCGCGAGCGTGCCGGAGGATTCGACGCTCGAGCAGTTCCTGCATCGCGCGCGTGCGTGCCGCCGCCTCCGCGAGCGGGTCCGGCCTGGGTACCCCGCAGCAGCGCTTGAACTTCTTCCCGCTGCCGCAGGGGCATGGATCGTTGCGACCGGCGCTCATGGGATCGGTGGGAGTGTACCCGACGATCGGGTGGGCGCAGCCCGGGTTTCCTTGCGAGGCGGCCACCACGGAGCCCGAGCCACGACGGTCCCGGATCGGTCCCTATATAGATGATGCGGCCGAGCGACGAAGTGCGTGAATTCGTGCCCGCCCCGGTGGTCCCAAGAATCTCGGCGAATCGGATGCGATCTCACAGCCACGGAACTCAGGCGAACCTCGCGTGACGAGCGGCGAAGGACCCTCACGACTTGACCGATGTCACGTCGATTCTCTTGACGACGCGCGGCCAGGCTGGGTATCACGCGCGGCACAGCGCGAGTGGCGCCGTCGGCCACGGACACGGTCGGCCCAATCGTTGGACCCTCCGCCCTCCGTGACCCCGGGAAGAGACTCGCGAGACAGGAGGACGCTCACCGGTGCAACGTGCCACACGGGCGTTTCGAGTCCTGACTTGGGCGCACGGCGGCCGAGCCGGGGACTACGCTGAGTTTCCGCGTCCATTCCGGGCCGGGGCGCCCGGTCGCCCGCCAAGACCCGGGCCAGCGGCGCGCGCGATGTCGAGAATCGAAGTCGGGACCAGCCGGCAACGAAACTGGGGGAAGCGATGTTCGCCAGCACATCGATCGACAACAGGTCCAGCCGTCCTCTCCGGCGGCGCTCGCGGCTGGAGCATCTTCGACTCGCGATCCTACTCGCGGCGTTGTGCGCGGTTCCAGCGACGGCCCTCGCCGAGGGCACTGGTGACACGCTCGACAAGGACTGGCTCGGCGTGGTGTCGAAGGCTCCCGGTGTGCCGACGAACTCCGCCTTCGCGGGCTTCGAGAACAACGAACAGGTCTCTCTCTACAACGGCAACCTGACGATCCAGCACCCGAGCTCGCCGTCGTTCCCGTTGGATGGTGGCGGTTCGATCGGGCTGACGCGCGTCTACAACAGCAAGAACGTCCGCAAGGACCAGGTGCACCATCGCGACGACGACCAATGGGGCTACGTTTACGGAGACTACCCGTATGGCCAGAGCTGGGTCGGACGTGGGTGGGCGATGCACCTCGGCCGGGTCTTTCGTCGACCGGTTCACAATCAGGCCTCTGGCGCGACGGCGGGTTACGCGAACTACGAGTTGTACTTCGAGGATGCGTCAGGTACGGAGCACAAGCTCCGCGAAGCGGGAGCACCGCTTTTCGGCGGCCCGCAGCGGATCGTGGCGCACCCGATCCTGAGTCACGTGTGGCACCCCGCGGAGTACGGGACGGAGACCGTCTGCGAGGATGGATTGCCGCCGTGTTCCGAGAACTGCTGCGATCCGTATCTGCCCTGCGGGCCCGGTGAAGTCATCGGCGAAACGTGCGGATGCACGTGTGGTCCCGAGCAGGTGCTCCTGAGCCCGGCTTACCACGAGATCACGATGCCGAACGGAACGGTCTACCACTTCGAGCATGAGGTCTCGGAGGAACAGACGCTCGTCGTCACGACGGCTCCCGAGTACAAAGAGTGGCGTAAAGGCTGGATCCGCAACAACGACCGCGCGGGCTGGTACGTCACCTGGATCCGCGACGTGCACGGCAATCAGATCGACATCGAGTACTACGGCGCGACGAGGAACCCGCGTTTTCCGGAGGCGATCTACGCAATCCGGGCGAAGCGCGCGCCGGAGACGGAACCGACAACGCTGATCTGGACCGAAGTGTGGGACAGCGGACAAGGCGACGGAGTCGCCGACTCGGGCTTTGCCCCCGATGTCGAGGGAGCGGTTCGATTCGTGCGGGCTCTCGGGGCGAACGGAACGGTGTCGTACGAGTTCCTATACAGCGGCGTAACGATCGCGGATCCCATGGGGTCGCGCAGCTTTCCGATCCTCGAAGAGGTGAAGCTCCCATCTCTGACAGGCGGATCAGGTTCCGCAGGCAGCATCCGTTACATCTCGAATCCCGCGACCTCTCCACCGTTCGGGCATCAGATGTTGCAGCGTATCGAGTACCCGACGGGCGGGGCTTCCGATTACACCTGGGCGTCTTTCACGGTGGGGAGGCGCGAAGGCGCGCGATGCACCAAGGAGATGCTCGGGCTCGGCTACAATCAGATCTACGACCCTCGTTGTCTGGACATGGTCGGAAGGCGGCGCGAGGTCGGTGTCAAGGAACGTCGGGTGTACCCGGATCCGATGAACAGCCCAGGGACATTCTCCACCTGGACTTGGGATCGCGCCTTCTTTGCGGATCAATCGTGCGAACTCGTCACGGAGAACGAGTTCTCGATGACCGCGCCTGATGGAACGGTCACCCGGTCGGAATACCTCGGGAATCCCTGTGGAGATCAGTGGGCGACCGGACTCGAAGGATGGGAGGCGGAGCGCGCGACCCTCGACGCGAACGGCTCCCAGAGTCGGCTGGAGCAGTTCGAGTACGACCACACCGGCATCGCGCTGATCAACGGCACGAACACCGCACTCGAGGTGATGCTCGAGAAGAAGATCGTGAAGTACCTGGACGACGCGGGCGGCTGTTTCGGGGACACGAGTGGCGGGACGGCGCGGACGATGACGACCGTGTCGTACTCGCGGGACGAGAATAACCACTGGAGGCTGACCAGGACGTACGGGGACTACCTTCCGGCTTCCCGCCTGACCTATGGCCATTACCTGACGTCTGGCCCGCAGGTAAGTAACCACATCCTCGACCTCGTGGATTTCCGCTTCACGCAGGAAGGGAGTCAGCGAATCGAAGGCCGTACCGAGTACAGCACGACCGGTCTTCCGACCCGTTCGATCCGGAAGGCGAACGTCACGACGGTGGCGGGAGGCTGCGTACCTCCGGCGGAAACCGCCTCGGATGCGACGTGGGAGGCCTGGGCGAACGGCCTTTCCACGGGCTGCGGATTCACGACCGAGACCGCCGAAGATCTGGTCGTGTGCCGGTCGTTCCTCGCCAACGGCAACATCGACACCGTGAAATATGCGACGTGGGGTGACTCACCGACCTGCGCGACGAGCCAGTACGGGGCCTCCTACGAGTCCGCATACGCGGCGATCACGTCGGCGAGGCTCGACGGAGGTATACCCAAGAGGTGTGGAAATAGAGTGAAGGCGATGTAGCCTCCCGCT
>CAZVOE010000047.1:0-21551 GCA_964628935.1 uncultured Acidobacteriota bacterium | reverse complement strand
CTTCGGCAACGACACCTCGCAGGCCTTCGACGTGGAGGTGAAGTAGCCATGGCCAGGGCCGTCATCGCCTACGACAAGGACCTGCCCGAGATCCCAGGCCGCCGCCCGTGGGAGAAGCCCACGTCGTACCTGGTCAAGGATGACGCGGCGCCGACAGGCTGGCGCGAGGAGACCTCCGGCCGCCGGCCGAGCCGGCTGCTGCTGGTGCCGAAGATCCGCGCCGCGGTGGATGCCTGGCGCGCGAGCGGCTATGAGGGCGCGTCCGAGGTCACACGGCGTCTTTTCGAATACTGGTTCGAGGAGGCCCACGAGGTCCCCGGCTTCGGCGTCCCCTTCCGCTACTACTTCTGCCAGCGTGAGGCGATCGAGACACTAGCGTGGCTGGTGGAGATTGCCGGCCAGCGCGATACGCAAAAGCTCATTCAGACCTACGCGACGAAGTTCAAGAAGGACCTCTTCTCCGACAACATCGTGCTCCAGACCACGATGGACGGGCGGCGGCAATTGCGCCGCTACGTGCCGGAGCTGGACGCCGAGGGCGTGCAGGACCTCCCGCCCGAGGAGCTGCGCCGCTTCGCCTTCAAGATGGCCACTGGTTCGGGCAAGACATGGGTGATGGCGATGGCGATCGTCTGGGCACGCTTTCACAAGCAGCGGGTGCCGGGGTCGGATCTCTCGACGAACTTTCTAATCGTGGCGCCGAATGTGATCGTGTACCAGCGGCTCGAGAAGGACTTTGCCGCGAACCGCGTCTTCTACGAGCTGCCGCTCATTCCGCCCGAGTGGCGCGGCGCCTTCGCGCAGAAGGTGATCCTGCGCGGTGAGGCGGCCGAGCCCGATCCGTCTGGGAACCTCTTCTTAACGAACGTCCAGCAGCTCTACGAGTCCCGCGACGAGCAATGGACGCCGCAGAACGCCATCGAGGCCCTGCTCGGCAGGAAGCCCTCGAAGGACCTTGCTGCCTCGGGGCAGCGCTCGATCCTGGAACGAGTGAAGTCACTCAAGGACCTGGTGGTGCTCAACGACGAGGCCCATCACGTCCATGATGAGGATCTGGCCTGGAGCCAGTCGCTGCTGGCGCTCCATCGGTCGCTTCCCAAGGGCCTCGCGCTCTGGCTCGACTTCTCAGCGACACCGAAAGACCAGAACGGCATGTACTTCCCGTGGACGGTCTGTGACTACCCGCTCGCCCAGGCGGTGGAGGACCGCATCGTCAAGGCGCCGCTCATCGTCACCAAAGAGGACGATCCCAAGCAGCCGAAGCACGATCCGGATGGTGTGACTGCGGACAACATCGGCGAGAAGTACGGCTACTGGCTGCGCGCGGCCGTGCAGCGCTGGAAGGAGCACCACAAGGTCTACAAGCGGCTCGGCACCCGGCCGGTGCTCTTCATCATGGCCGAGAAGAACGCCCACGCCGACGCCATCGGCGGGTACCTGTGGAAGACGAAGGAGTTTGGCTTCAAGGAAGCCGAGGTCCTGGTGATCCACACCGACGCCGCGGGCGAGATCACCAAGAAGGACCTTGATAAGGCACGCGCGGCCGCGCGCGATATCGACAAGGCCGAGAGCAAGGTCAAGGCAATCGTCAGCGTGATGATGCTGCGCGAGGGCTGGGACGTGCGGAACGTCACCGTCGTGCTGGGTTTGCGCCCGTTCACGGCCAAGGCCGAGATCCTGCCCGAGCAGGTGATCGGACGGGGACTGAGGCTCATGACTCAGGTGAGTCCTGACCGCACGCAGACCCTGGAGGTGCTCGGTACCCGCAACCTGCTCAAGGTGCTGAAAGATCAGCTCGAGGCCGAAGGCGTGGGTGTCGCCAGCACCAAGAGCGCTCCGCCGCCGCCGGTCATCATTGCGCCATTGCAGCAACGCATTGCCTACGACATCGCGATCCCGATCACCAAGCCGAGCCTAGAACACAACATACGCAAGCTCTCCGAGCTCAAAGTCGAGGCGTTAGACGCGATCTACAATCAGGAGGATCTAGCCGAGCCGTTCCGGGTGAAGCTCAAACTCGAGTTCGCGACCACCAAGACTGAGGTCCATCAGACCGACATCGCGGCGGGCGAAGTGCCGCCAGCCCGTGAGCTGCTGGCGAGCATCACCAACAAGGTGATCGAGCGGGCCAAGCTGCCGAATCGCTTTGCGGAACTCTACCCGTGCGTGCGGCGATACGTGGCGACCCGCTGCTTCGGTAAGAGCGTGGACCTCGAGAACGACGCCCTGCGTTCGCACCTCGCCCGACTGGAGCTTCAGGAAGGGATAGCCAAATATCTGGCCAGAAAGATTGCTGAATTGACTGTCGAGCGGCGCGCCATCGAGTTCGACAAGGCCGACTTCCGGTTATCCGAGACGAAGCCATTTAGTTGGCGGCGCAACCTACCGCCGCTGGAGGCCAAGAAGACGGTCTTCAACTACGTCGCCACCTACAACGACTTCGAGCGGCGCTTTGCCAAGTTTCTGGACGAGAAGGCGTCGGATGTCCTCCGCTTCGCGTCGCTCGGCACTACCGAGCAGGGTGAATCCGGCACCCAGTTTCGGGTGGACTACCTGAAGCCAAGCGGCGCGATCGGCTTCTACCACCCAGACTGGGTGGTGGTGCAGAAGACCAAGACGGGAGAGGTCAACTGGATCATCGAGACCAAGGGGCGCGTCTGGGAGGGGACGGAGGCAAAAGACCAGGCGCTCGAGACCTGGTGCGACCGGATCAGTGCGGCGACCAAAGCCGCCTGGCGCTACGCGCGCATCGACCAGACGCTCTTCGAGGCATCTGACGCGAATGCCCTGAAGGATCTCATCGTTGACGAGTGAGCACGACCATTGCAATAGGGGCGCGTAACGGCAGCATGCAGCGGGCGGTGTCGTGCGCCGCCGCTGATGCTCCGCGTCAGCCGCTCGAAGCAGAAGCAAGCAAGGAGGATCCAATGCGGTCGTCGATGGATCTGTATTGCCCGTTCCCACGAAAAAGCTGAAGGCCGATTTCTGCATGGCTCGGATGGAAGAGCGAATGTGGGGGAAGCACGGCGCGCTTGACGACAAGGAGTGCGTCGGAGACGACCTCGCGACAAAGTGCGGATTGCCGTTCACGCGGATGATGAAATTGAAGCCGGGCGAGACCGGTGGTGTTCTCCTATATCGTGTTCCGGTCTCTGGCGCATCGCGGCCGCGTCAATCAAAACGTCATGAAGGAAATGGCCAACATTGGTGCGCCGAAGGACATTCCGTTTGACATGAAACGTATGGTCTACGGCGGACGCAAGGCTGCAGTCGGTGGCTAACAAGAGCATGCCGCAAACGGCGCCCCCCGTCGCGGCTACCGCCCGGCGTTGGATGTCACGATGACACCGAGGTGTCGCCCGATCGGGTCTTGGGGGACCGCCGACCCTCGCGTAGGGCGGGTTTCGAGCAGGCGCTGCGAGCGCGGCCTCCCGCACGCGCGAAAGAGCGCACCGCGCCCCCGCCTCAGATCCGGAACAGCCACGAGACCTTGACGAAGACCTGCTCCCCGGTTTCGACCGTCTCGCCTCCGGGCGTCAGGTTCTGCCGGCGCGAGGTCCAACCGGCGTAGAGCGCGGTCCACGGGTCCTTCTGCCACGCGAGCAGGACGTCGCCGTCCCAGCGGTCGAGAGGGGCGATCGCGCTGCGCTCCGGGTCGGTGACGAGCCGCTCGTGCTGGACGATCGCGCGCAGCGACCACGTGCGGGTGAACTGGAGATCGGTCCGGAGCCGCGCGATCCGGTCGGCGAAGAAGCGGCCGGGGCCCTCGGGCGGGTCGAGCCGGGTGTAGAGGAAGTCGCCCGTCACCCGGAGGCGGCGGACGGGAAGCCACTGCACGCCGAGCTCGCCCGAGACGAACCGCGCCGCCTCGGGGGGGCTCGCGCCGGGAGGCGAGAGGTGGATCCCGTCCCCGGCGGCGACCGAGGCGCCGAAGCTCAGGCTGCGGATGGGGGCGCTCTCGAACGCCAGCTCGAACGTGTCGGCGTCGTACTCCGTCGGGGCCGGAAGCGCCGGCGCGTCGGCGGGCTTGAGCGTCTCGGTCGCGGCCTCCGCGCTCAACCAAAGGCGCGTCTGGCGGGGGAACTCGAACTGGAGGCTCGCCTCCGCTTCCTCGTCGAGGCGGACCCCGGCGTGGTCGTCGATCCTCCGGAGGGCGACCTCGGGCTCCCACGAGAGCAGGCGCCCCCCTTCGGGCCGGAAGGTGTAGCCGATCGCGGCGGTGCCGTCCCGGATGTCGGTCCGCGGCACGAAACCGGACTCGGCGCGGAAATCGCGCCCGATGTCCTGCCAGCGCAGGAGGACCCCGAGATGGCGCCCCTCGCGCTCGAGGCTCGCGTAGATCGCCTCGTCTTCGAGCGTCTTGCCGCCGGAAGGGCGGGTGCGGCTCCCCGCGATCTGCAGGTCGCTCGCCCAGTTGCGGTTCCAGGTGATCCGCGAGTCGAGCGAGCCGACGGTGTTGCGCGAGCCGGCGAACGTCCGGTCGGTGGCCATCACGCCGACGGTCGATTGCCCGAAGATGTCCCGCGCGAGGCGCCCGATCGCGAAGCGCGCGCGCTCCCCCGAGGCCGGGTCGGTCGGCGGGACGACCTTCCCCGGCGCCTCGTCGTCCATGAGGAGCGCCCCGACCGCCCAGCCTCCGAACTTCCCCGTCGCGCGCACCCCGCCGAGAGGATCGCCGATGCGCCGCGTGAAGAGGAGCGTCACCGGGGTCTCGAAGTAGGAGGAGTTCTCGAGGAAGAACGGCCGCTTCTCCGGGAAGAAGACCTCGAACCGCTGGTTCGTCGTGATCTGCGGCCGGTCCGACTCGACCTGGCTGAAATCGGGGTTCGCCGTCAGGTCGAGGACGAGCCGGTCCCGGATCACCCACTTCGCGTCGACCCCGAGGTCGGGGTCGAAGGAATCCTCCTCGAAGGTGGACCCGTCGGGGCCGAGCACCCGCCAGCGTCTCGCGGTCGCGTAGGGGATGAACTGGAGGTTCCGCCCGGGGGAGATCCCGGCGAGGCCGGTCAAGGTCCCGGCCTGGTTCAGCCTTCCCTGGATCCGGTTCGAGTAGCGCGGCCAGAACGTCTCCTCGTTGAGGCGGGGGACGTCCCGATTCAGGAGAATGCCCCATCGCTGCTCCGGGACGCGCGGGAAGCGCAGGCTCTTGAACGGGATCGCCATGCGCACGACGTACCCTCGATCCGTCAGCGTCCCTTCCGACTCCCAGACCGTGTCGAAGGAGAAATCGAACCCGCTTCCCTCCGTCCAGACCGCGTCGAACTGGACGCCGAACGGGTTGCAGAGGAAGGAGTAGGCCCGGCGCTCGTCGAGGAAGGTGTCGAGCAGGATCTGCACGAGGTCGTCGTTCGTGAACGTCTCGCGCCGGCCGAGGGTGGCCCGGATCGCCGCGGGGTCGTCGTCCGACGCGACGAAGACGACGTGGAGCGCCTCGTCGTCGTACCCGAGGTAGACGACCGTCCGGAACGTCGCGGGGCGGCCGTCGTAGGGGAGGCGCTGGACGAAGCCGTCGTCGACGACCGCCATCCGCGAGGCGATCTCCGGGGGGCGCTCGGGGTCGAGGAACTCGGCGAGGGTGGGGGCGCGCTCGATCCTCCGCGCTTCGAGGAACGGCCTCCGGTCCCTCGGAAGCCCGGGTTCGGGAGGATCCCCGGCGAAGGCGGGGGCGCCCGCGGCGACCGCGAGCGCGACGGCGGGGACGAGGCGCAACGGGACCTCCGAACCGGCGGCGAAGGCGCCATCCTGCCCTCGAGGGGCCTCGCCCCGCAATCGCCGCCGCCGTGGTACCGTGCGGGACGCGGCCGGAACGGAGGGAAGGAGGAGCCTTGAAGTCCCCGCAGATCGAGAAGGCCAAGAAGGACCGCGTCACCGTCCAGGCGATCGAGGAGGTGGCCCGCGCGATCGACGCCCGGATCGAGAAGCACGCGAAGCCCGAGGTGTCGTTCCCGGTCCGCTCGCTCGCGAACGTGCGGTACGACCCGAAGAAGGGGTACTTCGAGATCGGGAAGGGGAAGTCGACCCGGACCCTGACCGTGACGACCGCGAAGACTTTCGCGCAGACCCTCAAGATGATGGCCCTCTCGAAGGAACTCGTGGAGACGAGCGACTTCGCGACGAAGCGGGACGCCTACTACCAATCGAAGAACTGGGGGGAGGCGAAGTTCGACGAGCAGAGCGAGTCCGACATGGTGATGGACGACATCGAGGCGATGTTCTCCGTCCACGGCGTCAGCCGCGAGCAGCTCCGCTACATCCCGGACGAGCACGGCGGGGCGGTCGCGGGGGAGTTGATCGTCTACGACACCGACCTCGAGACGGGGAAGGTCGAGAAGATCGATTGCACCCGCTTCGGGTCGGGGGCGTACTCGATTCCCTCGCTCGTCGAGCACCTGACCTTCGAGACGGACGCGAAGTTCGTGCTCTGCATCGAGACGGGGGGCATGTTCCAGCGGCTGCAGAGCCACAAGTTCTGGAAGAAGGCCGGCTGCATCCTGGTCTCGATGGCCGGCGTCCCCACGCGCGCGACGCGCCGGTTCGTCCGGAGGCTCTCCGACCAGTGCAAGCTTCCCGTCTACGCCTTCGTCGACTGCGATCCGTACGGGATCTCGAACATCTACCGGACCCTCAAGGTCGGGTCGGGGAACGCCGCCCACATCAACCAGTTCTTCTGCGTCCCCCGGGCCTCCTTCCTCGGCGTGACCCCGCAGGACATCCTCGACTACGATCTGCCGACGCATCCGCTCAAGGAGGTCGACGTCAAGCGGGCGAAGGACGCCCTCAAGAACGACCCGTTCTTCAAGATCCACAAGCCGTGGGCGAAGGCGGTCGAGCAGCTGATCGAGATGGGGGTTCGCGCGGAACAGCAGGCGCTCGCGCGGTGGGGGCTCAACTACGTGATCGACGAGTACCTTCCCGCGAAGCTCCGCAAGACCTCGGAGTTCCTTCCGTAGTCAGCTGACGTCGGTCCCGCCGGGGACGAGGAGCGAGGGGTCGATCCCGTTCGCGCGGAGCGCCTTCTCCCAGATCTCCTCGGGGGGAACGTCGAGGATCAGCGAGGCGTCGGCGGGGGCGACGATCCAGGAGCCCTCGGCGATCTCCCGCTCGAGCTGTCCCGGCGCCCAACCGGCGTAGCCGGCGTAGCAGTGGAAGCGCGCCGACCCGCTCGAGCAGAGGCGGCTCAAGGTCGCGGTCGAGGCGCTCACCTGCAGCCCGCGGATCACGATGCGCCCCTCCGGGTCCTCGACCTCCGTGCCGTAGAGGACGAGCCCCTGCTGCGGCTGCACGGGGCCTCCGAACCGGACGCGCTTCTCGGCGGAGCCCGCGTAGCGGATCTCCTGGTCGCGGCAGAGGTCCTGGAGGAGGATCGGAGACTCGCGGTTCACGACGACGCCGAGCGCCCCCTCGGCCGTCTGCTGGAGGAGCAGCACGACCGATTGCCGGAAGTTCGGATCCAGCAACTGCGGGACGGCGATCAGGAAATTCGGCGCGAGGTTCGTCGGCACGCCCTACAGTATGCCTCGGCCGTACGCGCTACGCGACCTTCCCGCCGCGGCGCCGGGCGAGGATCCCGAGCGATTGGACGACGAACGCCGTCGCGAGGCCGGCGAAAACCGGCTCGACGCCGAGGAACGCGTCTTCCCCCGCCGCGGCGAGCCAGGCGACCGAGACCGCTCCCGAGGCGACCATCCCGGCGGTCGCGAAGAAAGGGGAAGGGCGGAGGGCGGGAAAGAACGACCCGAGGAGCGGCCCGAGGAGTACCGCCGTCCCGACGCTCCCGAAGCCGTACCAGAGCGCGACGACCGACTCCGAGGCGAGCGCGATCCCGGTCGCCGCCGCCGCCGCGAGCGCGACCCCCGCGCGCGTCCAGGCGACCTGGTCCCGGCGCCCGGAAGACAGGCGCCAGACGAGGTCGCGGCCGACCGTCACCCCGCCGACGAACAGGAACGAATCGACGGTGGAGAAGACGGTCGCGAGCATCGCGGCGTAGAACAGGCCGAGGAGCCCGGCGGGAAGGAGCGCCTCGCCGAGCGCCGGGAAGGCGTCGACGGCCGAGGGGAGGTCGGGGAGGAGGGCGCGGGCGTACATCCCGGAGAGGGTCGTCAACCCGTCGAAGAGGGCGAAGAACGCGACCGAGACGACGAGCCCCTTGCGGGCGACGGCCGGAGAGCGGGCGGCGTCGCACCGCTGGAAGAAGGTCGGCTCGACGAGGGTCTGGAGCGCGATGAAATACCACGCGAGGACGAAACCGAGGGATCGTCCTCCGAGCGGCTCGAACGACTCCGCGGGGAGAGCGGCGCGGAGCGCCGAGGGCCCCCCGAACTCGAACGCGGCGATCGGGAGGAGGAGCGCGAACCCGCCGTACATGAGGACGAACTGGAGGATCTTCGGGCCGACGACGGAGCGGAACCCCCGCAAGACGACGTACGCGACGCACAGCCCCGCCGAGAGCAGGATCCCGGCGCTCTGCGAGAGCCCCGTCGCCCGGCGGAGGATCACCCCGAGCATCAGGACGTAGGAGGCGGGGAGGGTCAGAACGAGGACCATGATCGCCCCCGCGATCCCCGCGGAGGTCCCGTAGGTCCGGTAGAGGCGGTCGGGCACGGTGTACTGCCCCTCTTCCCGCGCCCTCCCGGCGAACAGCCACGCGAAGAGGAGGGCGGCGACGTAGTACGGGGCGCCGAGGACGAGCCAGTTCGAGAGGCCGTGGAGGTAGGAGTACTCGCCGACGCCGAGGATTCCGCCGTACCAGGTCGAGACGAGGGTCGCGACGAACGCGGGGAGGGTGAGGCTCCGCCCCGCGACCAGGAAGTCGTCGGTGTCGCCCGCCCCCGACCCCCGGCGCGCGCCGAGGCAGACGGTGGCGGCGAGGAAGGCGCCGACCACCGCGAGGTCGAGCGGGCCGAGCGCCCCTCCCACCTCAGAATCCGTACGTCAGACCGGCGTAGACGCCGCGCGTCGCGGCGGGGAAGAACTCCGTGTAGAAGGAAGCGTACGAGGGATCGAGCGGGTAGGAGTACCCGAAGGTCTCGTACCGCGCGTCGAGGAGGTTGTCGATCCACAGCTCCGCCACGAGGGAGCGTCCGTCCCCCACGCCCGCGAGCGCGCCGAGGTCGAACGCCGCGCGGAGGTCCCAAGAGGTGTAGGGGGAGACGCGCTTGTCGACCCAGGCCGGATCCTCGCGAAGCGCCGGGCGCTTCCGCTCGTTCTCGCTGTTGTCGGTGTAGATCGCGCCGACGCGGCGGACGCCGAGCTCGACCCGCGCGGGGCCGAACCGCCGCGAAGCGCGAACGCGGGCCTGGTACTCGGGGAAGAGCGCCACGCGGTTTCCCGAGTAGTCGATCGCGAGGGTCTCTCCCGACTCGGTCTTCGAGAGGGCGGTGTACGAGCGGAAGACGTCGTCCGAGGCGGCGAGGTAGCCGCCGAGGTCGATCTCGCCGGGAAGACGCCCGGAGACCTCGATCTCGACGCCGCGGTGGATCGACCGGCCCGCGTTCTCGGTCAGCGGCAAGCCGTCCTCGTCGATCCCCCCGGCGAAGACGAACTCGTCCCGGAAGTCCATCCAGTAGAGGTTGCCCCGCACGCGCAGACTCGGTCCCGTGAAGCCGAACCCGGCTTCGTAGGCGCGGAGCCGCTCCGGACGGGCGTACGGGTCGGACCAGCGCCCGAGGGTCGGGTCGAAGCGGGCAAAGCGGTCGGCCGGGTCCTCGTACACCTCCTGCGGGTTCCAGACGTTCGAGAAGGTCGGCTCGCTGCGCGCCGTCGCGAACTGCCCGTAGACGTGGAAGCGGTCGCTCACGTTCCAGTTCGCGCCGAGTCGAGGGGTCACGAACGTGTAGTCGGCGTCGAACGACTGGCCGCGGATCGCGTCGTCGCGCATGGCGTAGCGGTGGTGCGTCGCCTGGACCTCCACGTGGAGGGCGAGGCGGGGGTCGGGCCGGAAAGTCTGGCGGGCGAACGCCGTGAACGTGTCCTTCCGGTTCCGGTAGGAGTACAGCACGGGATCGGAACCCGACGCGCCCAGGCTCGAGCACCCGTCGCCCCCGGTGGGGTCGGTGCAGGCCGCCCAGTCGAGCACCGTTCCGACGTGGTCGCCTCGGTGGAAGAGGAACTCCATCCCCGCGGTCAGCGTTCCGAGGGAATGGTCCCATTCGACGCGGGGGATCCACCCGACCTGGGCGTTGTCGATGCGGCGCTTGCGCCACGCCTCCTCGAGGAGGAGGGCCGCGTCGGGGTCTTCCCCGAGAGGGTCGAACGCGAGGGGGGATCCCGGAGGCGAGTACTGGCGGAAGTACCCTTCCCCGAGGATCGCGTACACGGTGTTCGAGAGGAAGAGCCCGGGCGCGAGGCGCCGGTCGTTGTGCACCTGGAGCTGGGGCTGGACGAAGCGGTCGATCTCGCCCGGCGCGAGGAAGTTCGTGCGGCGATCCCGGTCGTTTCCGAGGTACTCGACCGGCAGTCCGTAGTAGGCGAGCTGCGTTTCCTCCGGGCCGCCGAAGAGGTGGATCCGCCAGACCGAGTCGGGCGCGTAGTGGTGGAGCGCCAGGTGGCCGAGAGAGTGGCGGGCCCAGGCCGGGTCCCGATATCCGTCGCTCCGGGCGTGGGCGAATCGCGCGCGCCAGACCCACGAGCCGTCCCCGATCGGAGCGCCGTACTCGATCGAGGCCCGCCAGGTCCCGAACGAACCGCCCCCGAGGCGGACCTCGCCGCCCGCCCGCGACGGGAGGTCGCCGGTCTCGAGGTTGACGACTCCGCCGACGGCGGGCGATCCGTAGATCGCCGTTCCCGGGCCGCGCTGGATCTGGATCCGCTCGAGGCTCCCCGCGAAGTCGGCGAGGTCGATGAAGTAGACCTGCCGGGACTCCGGCGTGTTGAGCGGCACGCCGTTGACGTGGACCGCGACGCGGCGTTGGTCGAAGCCGCGGAGACTGAGGTAGGTGTACCCGACGCCGTTTCCCGCGTCGCTGTACGCGTAGGCGTTCGGCGAGTCGGCGAGCAGCGCCGCCATGTCCTGCCCGCGGTTGCGCTCGCGGATCTCCTCGCGCGCGAGGTCGGTGAAGCTCGCCGGCGCCTCGCGGTCCTTCGCCCAGGTCGCCGAGACCACGACCTCCTCTTCGAGACCTTTTTCCACGATCGGCTCCGACCCGGTTTCTTCCTCCGCTCGCGCGCACGGCGCGCACGCGAAGAGGAGCGCCGCGAGGAGAATCCTCGCGGACCGAATTCCCGAAGGGGATGCAATCCGTTCCATCGCGACCTCCCGCCCGGCGGCCCGGCCCCTGGTTCCGAACGGGAACCGGTCCGCCGAACCTGAGCGCGAGGGGTGGAAACGTTCCGAAGGAGGGATCCCGCGGCTCGTCCCGTTTCCCTACGCTGGTATGACCCAGTTCAGGTTCGAGGGTTTCTTCTCAGCTCGGCTCGCGCCGAGCACCCCTAACGGAACCGTTTCCGTTGTACGCGACGGGGCCTCCGGCGTCAAGGCGCGCCGTTTGACCCCCCTCCGCGCGAGGCGGTATATTCCCGGCTTTCCTGCCCGAGGCGGCGTAGCCAAGTGGTAAGGCAACGGTCTGCAAAACCGTTATTCACCGGTTCGATTCCGGTCGCCGCCTCCACCGGCGCTCCGCCCGCGCGGCGTTCGAGGTTCGGAGGGGGGCGGTGAGGGCGAAGGGGTCCGAGACGCTCGAGCGCCCGACCCTCCTCGACCGGATCCTGAAGAGCGGGACGCACCGGCTCGCGATCCTCGCGCTCCACCCGCACGCGGGCGCGAGGCGCGTGCTCGTCCATCTCGTCGCCCAGTTCCGCGCGAAGGGTTGGCCGGCGGGCGTCCTTTCGGCTCCCCGGGTTCCGCTCGAACCGGACGAGGCGCCGGAGGCGCTCGGAACCTCCACGGTCCTGCTCCCCGAAGGGGTCTGGCTCGCGACGTCGGAAGGGGCCGCCGCCGCGTCGGGAGACCGGCTCGAGGTCGTCGAGACGACCGAATGGCCGACGACGCGCGGGAGGGTCGTCGTCTGCCGGACCCGAGGCGCGGGAGAGGTCGAGCTTCACGGGCCGGTCGAGCCCGAGGCGATCCGGGCGCTCGCCTGGCTTCTCGGCGACCGCTCCGGAGGGACCGTCCTTCTCGAGGGAGGGTGGGAGCGACGGGCGTTCGCGGCGCCCGGGCCGAGCGACGGGGTGGTGCTCGTCCTCTCCGCGGGATTCTCCGCGTCTCCGGAGCGCTCGGCGGCCGCCGCCCGCTACGTGGTGGAGACCTTCTCGGCGCCTCCCTGCGGAGAAGCGGCGCGCGTCGCGTGGGAGGAAACCGCCTCGCAAGGCGCCGCCGTGCTCCTCTCCCGCGACGGGCGCTCGCTGGGGGTTCTCCCCCCCGGCCTCTCCGACCCCGTTCCGGCGCTCCGAAGCCAGGGAGGGGACGGTCTCGGCACGGTCGTGATGCCCTCGGGGCTCAACGACGAGTTCCTGATCCCGCTCGTCCGCTCCCCGCTGCGTTTCCGGCTCGTCGTGCGGGACGCCACGAGGCTCAACATCTCCCCCGTGTACTTCAAGGCCTGGCTCAAGGGAGGCGGCCGGTTCGAGGTCGTCCGGCGCACCCGGATTGTCGCGGTCGCGACGAACCCCATCAACCCGGTCGGGCCCGACGCCGAGGCCGAGGCGTTCCGCGACGAGGTTCAGAGGGCGCTCCCCGAAGTCCCGGTCCACGACGTCGTCCTCGAGGAGGCCGACGCCGAGAAGCGGCCGTTCTGGAAACTCTGGTGAGCCTCTCGCGATTCGGAAGAAGTTGAAATACTCCTAGCGCAGGATTGACGTTTTGGTAAGAAAGACTCACCCGCTCCGTTTCCCGGCCGAAAGGCGCGCCACCCCGTAAACGCCTGAATTCACGCCGCGTCGGGCGCACCGGGACGACGGGAGCGCGGCTGGCACGCATCCCGCTCTCCCTACCTAATCCGCGGCTCCCGTCGGAGCCGCACGGAGAGCGCCGCCGTGAATCTCTCCCTCACGCGACTCGCCAGTTCGTTCGTGCTCGCCTTCGTCGTATCCGGGATTCCCGCGGTCGCGGGAACCGTCTCGATCGCCTGGGATCCTGTCGCGGACACCGATCTCGCCGGGTACAGGGTGTACAGCGGGACCTCGACCGGCAACTACTCGCAGAGCGTCGACGTGGGGAACGTCACCGAGGCCACGCTCGATCTCGCCGACTGCCAGACGTGGTACGTCGCCGTGAAGGCGTACGACGCCGCGGGGAACGAGAGCCTCGAGTACTCGAACGAGGTCTCCGGGTGGGCGCGGCCGCGCGTGGCGGCCGTGACGCCGCCGGCGGCGGAGGCGGGGCGGCCGCTCGACCTGACCCGCGACGGCGCGCACTTCCAGGCGGGCGCGATCGTCGAGTTCGCGAACGCCGGCATCGCGGTGAACGCGGTGACCGTGCTCTCCTGCAACCAGCTCCGCGTGAACGTCACGATCGCCTCGGGGGCCGCGGCGGGAGCGACGAACGTCGACGCGGTCAACCCGGACAGCGTCTACGGAACCGGGGTCGGCGCGTTCACCGTCCAAGCGGCGGTCGCGCCGCAGGTCTCCTCGACGGCCCCGGCGGACGGCGCGACGAACGTCGCGCCGAGCGTGAAGCCCGCCGTCACCTTCAGCGAGGCGATGCTCGCCGCTTCGATCTCCGCCGGCACCGTCCGCCTCCTCGACGCGTCGGGGAGCGCGGTCGCACAGGCCGCGGGTTCGCCGAGCCTCTCCACGGACGGGCGCGTCGCCACGATCACCCCGGCGGCCGCGCTCGCCGACGGGCGGACCTACCGGATCGAGGTCGTCGGCGGCGCCTCGGGGGTCAAGGACCTCGCGAACAACGCCATGGCCTCGACGTACCGCCAGGGGACCGGCTTCACGATCACGCCGGACCAGAGCGCTCCGACGATCTCCGATCTCGCCGCGGGCAACGTCGCCTCGACGACGGCGCGGATCACCTGGACGACGGACGAGCCCGCCGACGGGCGCGTCCACTACCGCCGCGCGGGCGAATCGGCCTGGCAGCAGACCGATCTCGACCCGGCCCTCGTGACGTCGCACGCCTCGGATCTCGCGGGGCTCGCTCCCTCTTCGACCTACGAGTACTACGTCCGGAGCGCCGACGCCGAGGGGAACGCGACCGACTCCGCCACGCAGACCTTCTCGACCTCCGCGAACTCCTTCACCTACATCCGGATCGAGGCGGAATCGGGCACGACGAGCGCGCCCGTCCGGAAGTCGAGCGGAGCTGGGACCTTCGCGACCGGCTACGTCGACACCCCCGCCGGCACCGCGCCCGGCACCCCGAGCGCTCCCGCCGGAACCGCGACCCACGGGTTCCACGTTCCGGCGGCCGCGACCTGGAAGGTCTGGCTCCGGATGTACGGCCCCACGACCTCGAGCGACTCGTGGTTCGAATCGGTCGACGGCGCCACGCGGCAGGAGGTCTTCCCCTCCGCGACCGGGCGCTGGATGTGGGTGGCGGCCCGCTCCTACACGCTCGGCGCCGGACTCCACACCCTCGAGCTCGGGGGGAGGGAGGCCGAGGCTCGCGTCGACCGCATCCTGATCACCGACGATCCGACCTTCGTTCCGACGGAACAGCCGGTGGGAGACCAGACCGCCCCCGCGCCGGTCGGCTCGCTCACCGGGACGCCGGGGAACCAACAGTCCGTCCTCTCCTGGACGAACCCGACTTCCGACTACGCCAAGACGGTGATCCGTTACCGCACCGACGGGATCTTCCCCTCGAACCCGTTCGACGGACTGCCCGTCACGGAGCGGGCGGGCGGGGCCGGAGCGGACGACACGTACACGCACACCTCGCTGACGAACGGCGTGACCTACTCGTACAGCGTGTTCGCGATCGACGCGGCGGGGCACGCGTCGCCCGCCTCCTCGGTCTCGGTGACGCCTCAGGGGAACTCGCGGCCGCCGAAGGTCGAGAACACCCGGCGAACCGACAAGAAACCTCCGAGGAACTAGGCCTCCCCCTCGGGCCTGGGTCGGGGGGCCTTTCCGCTTCAGGGGGCCCAGTACGAGGCCTCGTCGACCTCGGCGCCGCGCCCCCCCGCGGCCGGGACGTAGGCCCGGAGCGCGTAATCCCGCACCATGCGCTGGGTGCTGAAGCGCGGCCCGAGCCGGCCGATGCTCTTCTTCATGCGGGCGATCCACGAGGCGGGGAGGCCGTTTTCGTCCCTGCCGTAGTAGCAAGGGGCGATCTCGCCGGCGAGCGTCCGGTAGAGCGCCTGAGCGTCCTCGCGATCCCGCGACGTCGCGTCGCCGCCTTCTCCGCCGTCGCCGATCGCCCAACCGATCGCCGGATCGTACCCCTCCACCCACCACCCGTCGAGGACGCTGAAGTTGAGGACACCGTTGGCGGCCGCCTTCATCCCGCTCGTGCCGCTCGCCTCCTGCGGCCGGCGAGGCGTGTTCAACCAGACGTCGACCCCTTGAACGAGAAAGCGCGCGATCCGGATGTCGTAGTCCTCGAGGAAGACGATGCGCCCGTGGAACTCCGGGGTGAGGGAGGCCTGGAAGATCGTCCGGATGAGCTCCTGGCCGGGCCGGTCGGCGGGATGCGCCTTGCCCGCGAAGAGGATCTGGACCGGGCGCTCCGCTTCGGAGACGATCGCCCGGAGCCGCGCCGGATCGCGGAAGAGCAGGTCGGCGCGCTTGTACGTCGCGAAGCGCCGCGCGAAGCCGAGCGTGAGCACGTCCTCGTCGAGGATCGTCTGGGTTTGACGGAGGTCGGCGGGGGACCGGCCGTGTCGGGCGAACTGCGCGAGGACCCGCTCCCGGCTCAGACGGATGAGGCGACGCTTCTGCGCCTGGTGGGCCTCCCAGACCTCCGCGTCGGGAATCGCGCCCACCGCGTCCTCGAACCCCGCGTCGAGGACGTTCTGCTCGAAGTCGCGGCCGAGGTGGCGGCGGAGGAGCTCTCCCATCTCGGGCCCGATCCACGACGGGAGATGCACGCCGTTCGTGATCGAGCCGATCCGCGCCGACTCCGCCTCCGGCCAGAGGAACTTCCACATGGTCTCGGCGACCTGCCCGTGGAGGCGGCTGACTCCGTTCGCCTTCGACGACGTTCGAAGGGCGAGGACCGTCATGTTGAACACCGTGTCGTCCGGATCGACCGCCGCCCGGCCGAGATCGACGTAGGGGGTCGGGTCCTCTCCGGGGGCCCACGCCTCGATGTACCGCCGCACGAGACCGGCGTCGAACGTCTCGTTTCCGGCCGGCACGGGGGTGTGGGTCGTGAAGACCGAGGCGCGTCTGGCCCAGGCGATCGCATCGGCGAGGCTCTCGGACGCCTCCGTCCGGCGCAGCCTCGCCCGCTCGAGATTGACGAGCGCCGAGTGCCCTTCGTTGAGGTGCCACACGCCGGGTTCGATGCCGAGCGCGAGAAGAACGCGCGCTCCCCCCACACCGAGGACCATCTCCTGGCAGAGCCGCATCTCGCGTCCCGCGACGTACAGGATCGAGGTGATCGGCCGATCGGCCGGGTCGTTCTCCCGGAGGTCGGTGTCGAGGAGAAGGACCCCGACGCGACCGACGGTCGCCTTCCACGCCCGCACCCACACCGTGCGACCCGGCAGCTCGACGCCGACCCGGAGCGGCTTGTTGCCCGGCCCCGCCACCGGCAGGACCGGCAGACGCCGGAGGTCGTAGTCGGGGTAGAAGTGCTGCTGGTGGCCGTCGGCGTCGACCGTCTGCCGGAAGTACCCCCTCCGGTACATGAGCCCGATGCCGACGAAGGGGATCCCGAGGTCGCTCGCCGACTTGCAGTGGTCCCCGGACAGGACCCCGAGCCCTCCCGAGTAGATCCCGAGGCATTCGTGCCAGCCGAACTCGGTGGAGAAGTACGCCACGGGACCCGCCTCGAGGTCCGGAAACGTCTTCACGAACCACGAGGTGCGAAGCCCCTCGACGTAACGGTCGAACTCGCTCACGACGGCGTGGTACTCGCTCATGAAGCTTTCGCTGATGAGCAGGTCGTCCCACACGTGCGGCTCGGCGCCGAGGAGGAGCGCGATCGGGTTCCTCGTCCGCATCCACCCGGCGGGGTCGATCGTGCTGAAGAGCAGGTTGGCCCTGGGGCTCCAGGTCCACCACAGGTTGTAGGCCAGGTCGTAGAGTCGCGACACCTCCCGCGGGATCTCGAGCTCGGCCCCGGGGAGGGTGGGGATGCGCGGCGGTTCCATGGTCCTCCTCGTCGGTCTCGGTGCGTTCGGCGGAACTATAGACCGTGGTTCTCGACCGGGCACCCCGTTTGCCGGGAGTCCCTCCTCCCGCTAGCCTTGGGGCCGCGGAAAGGAGCCTCGCCGATGCTGCTCGCGCTCGAGCGTCCGCTCGCCTTCTTCGACCTCGAGACGACCGGAACCGATCCGGCGACGGACCGGATCGTCGAGATCTCGGTCCTGCGAATCCAGCCGGACGGGGAGCGGACCGTCCGCTCCCGCCGCGTCAACCCGGAGCGTCCGATCCCGCCGGAGGCGACGCGCCTGCACGGGATCCGCGACGAGGACGTGCGCGACGCGCCGACCTTCCGGCAGATCGCGAAGGGGCTCCTCGAGTTCCTCGCGGACTGCGACCTCGCGGGGTTCAACGTCCGGCGGTTCGACGTGCCCCTCCTCGACCGGGAGTTTCGGGACGCCGGGCACGACCTCGGCCTCTCCTCGAGGCGGGTGATCGACGCGATGACCGTCTTCCACCGGAAAGAGCCGCGGGACCTGTCCGCGGCGGTCCGCTTCTACCTCGGCCGCGAGCTCGTCGGAGCCCACGGGGCGACCGCGGACGTGGAGGCGGCGGCGGAGGTGCTCGAGGCGCAACTCGCCCGTTACGACGACCTCCCGCGAACGGTCGCGGAACTCGACGCCTGGTGCCATCCGGTCCCGCCGGGAGCGGTCGACCGTGCGGGGAAGTTCGTCCGGCGCGACGGCGCCGTCGTGTTCGCGTTCGGCAAGCACCAGGGCCGCCCGATCCGCGAGGTCGCGCGGGAACGGCCGGACTATCTCCAGTGGCTCCTGAAGCAGCCCGACTTTCCCGAGGACGCCCGCGCTCTGGCCGAGAAGGCCCTTCGAGGGGAAGAGCCGTGATCAGCACGACCGACTTCAAGCGGGGGATCCGCCTCCTCGTGGACGGGGAGCCGTTCACGCTCGAGGACTACACCGTGCAAACCCCGTCCGCGCGCGGCGCGGCGACGCTCGTCCGCTCGCGGCTTCGCCACGTCGTGACGGGAACGCTCGTGGAGAAGACGTTCAAGTCGGGAGAGAAGTTCGAGGAGGCGGACGTCGTGTACCGCCAGGTGCAGTTCCTGTACGACGACGGCGAGGCGTGCCATTTCATGGACACGCAGACGTACGACCAGGTGGCGCTCTCCCGCGACCGTGTCGAGGAGATGCGGCCGTGGTTCTTCGAAGGGATGTCCCTCCAGGCGGTGCTCTGGAACGGCTCGGTCGCGAACGTGAGCCTTCCGCAGTACGTGGAGGCCCGGGTCGACATGGTGGGGGCCGGCTCCCGCGCCGACACCGCGACGGGCCGCACCCTCAAGGACGCCACGCTCGAGAACGGGGTCACGATCAAGGTCCCGCTCTTCGTCGAGGCGGGGGAGACGGTCCTGGTCGACCCGCGCACGCGCGAGTTCATCCGGCGGGTCCGCGAGTGACCCGTGGCGCCGCGGACACGACGACGTAGCGCCTCGTCCGGTCCGTGACCGGCGTCTTCCGTTCGACGACGAACCCGACCTCGTCGAGATGTCGCAGGACCTCGTCCAGCGAGGTCTGGGGCTGCAGGACGAGCCGCGGAGGGCCGAGCGCGGCTAGACGGCGGGGATCGAGGATCCGCCGCATCGTGCGGCCCCCCATTCCCGCGAGGACGAGGACGTCGAGGCGGTCCGCCGCGCGCAGGGGCTCGAGCCCGTCCCCCGCGCGGAGGTCGAGGCCGGCGAGCCCGCGCGTCGCCGCGAGGAGCCGCACGGGAGCGAGCCGGGCGACGCTCCGCTCCGTCGCGACCGCGAACGAGATCGCGCCCGACAGGAGGAGCCGGACGGGAAGGAGGCCGTGGTCGGTCCCGACGTCGGCGAGCCGGTCCGCGGGGAGCGCCGCCTCCGCGATGGCCGCGAGCCGCCGCGAGAGCCGAATCTCCCGAAGGCGCGACGAGGCCGACACCGATTCCTCCCGCGGCGCCGCTGGAAATCGCCGTGTCGCGCGCCGCGCGGGCAGTCTATAATCCCGCCGCCGTCCGGAAGGCGAGCGGCGCCGGCGAGTTCCCTGGAGAGAAGACGCGGATGAACGTATCGGCCACAGAGCGTTTCACGACCGACGACGCGGTGGAGATCTACGGCCTCGACGGCTGGGGGAACGGCTATCTCGCGGTCGGCGACGACGGCCACCTGCTCGTCGCCCCGGGCCGCGACCGGAGCAAGTCGATCGACGTCCTCCGCGTCGTGGAGGATCTCGCGCGGCGGGGGATCCGCACCCCCCTCCTTCTCCGGTTCCCCCAACTCCTCGAGGGGCAGGTCTCCGAGCTTTCGAACGCGTTCGCGAACGCGATCCGAGAGTTCCAGTATCCCGAGCGGTACTTCCCCGTCTTCCCGATCAAGGTGAACCAGCAGCGCTCGGTCGTGGAGGGGCTGCTCGAGTCGGGCTGGAGGTGGGGGCTCGGCCTCGAGGTCGGGAGCCGCCCGGAGCTCCTCGCGGCGACCGCGCTCTCGACCCCCCCCGAGTCGCTCCTGATCTGCAACGGCTTCAAGGACCGCGACTACCTCGCGAGCGCCTCGGCCGCGGTTCGCCTTGGGAAAAACGTCGTCGTCGTGATCGAGAAGCCGTTCGAGGTCGATCAGATCGTCCGCATGGCGGCGCACGAGGAGTTCCTCCCGAAGATCGGCGTCCGCATCCGGCTCCAGTCGAAAGGCTCCGGGATGTGGGAGAAGTCGGGGGGATACGCCTCGAAGTTCGGATTGACGACCCTCCAGCTCCTCCGCGCCGTCGAACAGCTCGACGCGGCGGGGCTCGGCCGGAGGCTCCACCTCCTCCACTTCCACATCGGGAGCCAGATCACGGACATCCGGAAGGTCAAGAACGCGGTCCGCGAGGCCGCGCGGATCTACGCGAAGGTGCGCAAGCACGGGGTCGAGATCCGCTGCCTCGACGTCGGGGGAGGGCTCGGCATCGACTACGACGGATCGAAGACCTCGTCGGACGCCTCGGTGAATTACTCGGTTCAGGAATACGCCAACGACGTCGTGTTCGGGATCCAGGAGGTCTGCGAGCAGGAGCACGTCTCCCCGCCCGCGATCGTGAGCGAGTCGGGGAGGATGCTCGTCGCGTACCACGCGATGCTCGTCTCCGACGTGCGCGGCACCGTCTCGGGGGAGGAGCCGGATCCCCCGGCGATCACCGGACGGGAGGCGCAGATCATCCAGGACCTCGCCGAGGTCTCCCGCAAGATCAGCGTGAAGAACTACCGCGAGTTCTACCACGATGCCGTCGAGTACCGGGATCAGATGTTCGCCCTGTTCAACCTGGGAATGCTCGGCCTCGAGGAGCGCGCGAAGGGCGAGATGCTCTTTTGGGACATCGCGCGGAAGGCCGTGCGCTTTTCGAAGACCGCGAAGTTCGTCGCGGACGAGTTCCAGGAGCTCGAGTCGCGGCTCCACGACAAGTACATCTGCAATTTTTCGGTCTTCCAGTCGCTCCCGGACCACTGGGCGCTCGACCAGCTGTTCCCCGCGATCCCCATCCACCGCCTGAACGAGCCGCCCACGCGCAAGGCGACGCTCGCCGACATCACGTGCGACTCCGACGGCGAGGTCGAGAAGTTCGTCGACCTCAAGGACATCAAGGAGGCTCTCGAGGTCCACGAAGTCCGGCCCGGCGAGCCCTACTTCCTCGCGTTCGTGCTCGTCGGCGCCTACCAGGACACGATGGGGGACATGCACAACCTCTTCGGCCGCGTGCACGAGGTCGAGGTGATGCTCGATCCGCGCGGGAAGACCGTGATCCGGAACGTCCGGAGAGGGGAGCGGGCCTGGGAGACGATGGCGTGCTTCGGGTACGACCAGGCCGAGATGGGGGAGGCGGTCGCCGTCCTGGTGCGGGAACGAGTCAACTCCGGCGAGCTCTCCGCGGAGGACGGGGAGCGCGTCCTCGACACCTTCCGCGAGCGTCTCGAGCAGTACACCTACCTGGACTGAGCGGGGCCGTCCATGCCGGCAGCCGCAGGGAGCCCGAGCCCCTCCGAGCCCGGGCGTCACCTCGGCGTCGTCGATGCGGCGGCGATCTTCGCCGGCATCGTGCTCGGGTCGGGCATCTTCGTCGCCCCGGCCGCCGTCGCCTCCGCGGCCCCCGGCGCCCTCGCCGCCGCCGCCTTCTGGGGAGTGGGGGCGCTCGCCGCCGCGTGCGGGGCGTTCTGCTACGCGGAGTGCGCCTCCCGCATGCCGAGGGACGGGGGGTTCTTCGTCTTCTACCGCGAGGCGTTCGGCGAGGGGGTCCAACCCGGCGTGAAGGCGAGCGTGCGGACGATGCTCGGCTTCGGATAGACCGCGAAGG
>CAZVOE010000046.1:0-23024 GCA_964628935.1 uncultured Acidobacteriota bacterium | reverse complement strand
GGATGGAGATGCGCGCCGACGAGCGCGCTCCGCGCTTCGCCGCCCTCGACCCCTTCGAGACGATCGCGTGGGACTACCGCGCCTCGGGACACAGCGCCCTCGGCCACCCCCTCGAACCGCTCCGCGAGCGGCTCCGCGCCCTCGGCATCCCGGACGCGCACACGGTCTCTCACATGGGAGACGGCCGCCGCGTCCGCTACGCGGGGCTCGTGATCTGTCGCCAGAGGCCCGGCACGGCGTCGGGGGTTGTTTTCATGACGCTCGAGGACGAAACCGGCTTCGTGAACGTCGTCGTGTGGGCCCCGGTCTACGAGCGTTTCAAGCTCCTCGTGAAGACGGCGTCGTTTCTCGGGGTGAACGGCCGTCTGCAGGTCGAGGACGGCGTTGTCCACCTGATCGCCGACGCGTTCTGGGAGCCGCGGCTCGAGACCGGCACCCCGAAGGTGGGGAGCCGGGATTTTCACTAGAGGGGACGTTCCGGACTTCGCTTCATTCCTTCTCCGGACGGGGAGACGCGACACCGTCACGGGAGGACTCCGAAGAAAAACCGGGATGCCCCCAGGCGTTCACGCGCGTCCGGTCGGTGAGCGGCTCGCCGGTCAGGTACCCGGCCCGTCCGATCATGTGGGCCGCCACGGGAGCCGTCAGGAAGAGGAACGCGACCAGGGCGATCGCCTTGGCGAACATCGGACCTTCGCCGAACGCCAGGGCCGCGCCCAGAGCGAGAAGCGACGAACCGAAGGTGCTCGCCTTCGAGGTCGCCGACATCCGGGTGTACAGGTCGGGCATCCGCAGGATTCCGAGCCCCGACAGAAGCATGAACGCCGCCCCCGCGAGAAGAAAGACCGCCGTGACCCATTCCCCTCCGCTCATCGCGTCCTCTCGAGGTACCGCGCGAAGGCGACGGTGGACAGGAACGCGATCAGGGCGACGATCAGAGCGACATCCATGTAGAGCGACCGCCCTTTCGCGACCGCGGTCCCAGCCGCGATCCCAACGGCGCACGACGTCATCAGTTCGAGGGCGACGATGCGATCCGGAAGCCTCGGCCCGCGAGCGAGGCGCACGACACAGAGAACGAGCGAGAGGCCGAGAATCGGCAACACGATCGTTCCGGCGAACTCCGCGAGGGTCACGGCAGAACCCTCAAGACGCGTCTCTCGAAGCCGTTCTTGATCGAGCGGACGTTCTCCTCGGGGTCGTCGACGGCGAGGCAGTGCACGTAGAGCGTCTTCCGGTCGGCCGACACGTCGAGACTCAACGTCCCCGGCGTCAACGTGATGAGGTTCGCGAGGAGCGCGATCCCGGCCTCCGAGGTCACGTCGAGAGGAACCGCCACAATCCCGGGCCTCACGAGGCGCGAGGGACCCAGTACCGCCGCGGCCACACGGAGGTTCGCGACGGCGAGCTCCCAGAGGAGGAACAAGAGGAGGGACAGAGCGGCCGGGATCTTCGTGATCGCCCAGGCGGGTGTCGCCCCATGCCTCTGCGAGCCCGCGAGCCGCAGCGCGATCGAGCCGAGCGTGAGCCCGAACACCCAGTCGAGCGGGCCGAACGCCCCTGTGAGAGCGCACCAGGCGAGCGCGAGCCCCGCCGCACGGACGATCACCGGGCCCCCTTTCCGCCGAGGACCGCCTCGACGTAGGCGGCCGGGTCGCCGAGCTGCGCCGCGGCGCGCTCGGCCAGGGCGAAGACCTCCCCCGCACCGAGGCCGATCGCGACGCTGATCGCGGCGAGACCGACCGCCGGAACCGCCATCCACGCGATCCCCCGGACCTCCGTGGGGACCGGGGGAGCGAGTTCCGGTCCCGCCTTCCAAAAAGCCTCCGCCCAGATCTTCGTCATCGAGAAGAGCGTGATGAGGCCCACCACCGCGGCGACCGCCACGATCCAGAAGGCGCCGGCGTCGAGTCCGGCACGGAGGAGGAGAAGCTTCGCCCAGAAGCCGGAGAGGGGCGGGATCCCCGCGAGCGAGAAGGCGGGGACGAGGAAGAGGAGGCCGACAGCGGGCCGCCGCTTCCAGAGCCCCCCGAGACGCGCGAGGTCCCCGGCCCCCCCGAGCCGCTCGACGATCCCGGCGACGAAGAAGAGGTTCGTCTTCACGACGATGTGGTGGGCGAGGTAGAAAACCGAGCCCGCAAGACCGAGCGGTGTCAGAAGTCCGAGCCCCATCACCATGTAGCCGACTTGGCTCACGATGTGGAACGAGAGAACGCGCCGGATTTCCATCTGGGACGCGGCCCCCAGAACGCCGGTCACCATCGTCACGCCGGCGACGGAGAGGATGAGGGGGTGGAGGCTCCCGTTCCCCGCGGGAAAGACCAGGGTGAACACCCGAATCATCGCGTAAACCCCCACCTTCGTGAGGAGCCCCGCGAAGAGCGCCGACACCGCCGCGGGGGGGGTGTGGTAGGAGGCCGGGAGCCACCCGAAGAGGGGAAAGACCGCCGCCTTCACACCGAATGCGCCGAGGAAGAGGATCGCGACCGCGGTCACGAGGCCGGGAGCCTCGACGGAGCGGAGCCGCACGGCCACCTCGGCCAGGTTGAGCGCTCCTGTGAGCGCGTAGACGAGTCCGACCGAAGCGAGGAAGAGGATCGATGAGACCAGGCTGAGGACGGTGTACTTGATCGACCCCTCGAGCTGCGCGCGCCCACCCCCGAGCGCCATGAGGACGAACGAAGCCATGAGGAGAACTTCGAACCACACATAGAGGTTGAAGAGGTCTCCGGTCAGGAAGGCGCCCGACACGCCCATGAGCAGGACGTGGAAGAGGGGCCAGTAGCCGAACCGCTCGTCGGCGGGTCGCGCGGACCCCAAGGAGTAGAGGGCCGTCGCGAACCCCATGAGCGCGCCCAAAGTCGTCATCAGGGCGGCCAGGATGTCGACGACGAAGGTGATGGCGAAGGGAACCGGCCAGTCGCCGAAGCGGACGACCGTCACCGCGCCTCCGGAGGCGCGGACGAGGAGAACCGCGCTCGCGCCGAGGAGCGCTCCGGTTCCCGCGACCCCGACGATCCGCTGCGCGCGAAGGGACCCGCGCAGAAGGAGCGAACCGATCGCGCACGCGAGCGGAATCGCGACCGGGAGAACGGGGACGACGCTCATCGCTCGGACGCGTCCATCGCGTCGACGTCGTCGGTTCCGGTGACCGCGTACGCGCGCTTGAAGAGGACGAGAGCGAACGCCTGGATCGCGAAGCCGATCACGATCGCCGTCAGCACGAGGGCCTGCGGCACCGGGTCGGCATAAGGCGCCGTCAGGGCCTCCGATCCCTCCGGCACGACCGGTGCGTGCGCCCGCTCCGCCCGGCCGGCCGCGAAGATCAAGAGGTTCACGCCGTGGCCGAGGAGCGCGATGCCGAGGACGATCTTCACGAGGCTCCGCCTCAGGAGGAGGTAGACCCCCGCCGCCACGAGCGCTCCGACGAGGACGGCCAAGACGAGGGTCACGTCAGTCCTCCATGAGGGCCCACAGGACGGTGAGAACGACGCCGATCACGACGAGGTAAACCCCGACGTCGAAGACCAAGGGACTTCCGAGCTTCCCCACGGCCGGTAGGGCGAATCCGGACCACAGCCCCGTGAGAAACGGGCGTCCGAACGGGACCGGCGCGACGGCGCTCCCGAGCGCCACCACGAGGCCCGCGGCGATGAGCCCCCTCGGATCGACGATCAGGAGGCGCCGGGCCGCATCGACGCCGGACGCAATCGCCACGAGTGCGAACGCGCTCGCCGCGACGAGCCCTCCGACGAATCCCCCGCCGGGAAGGTTGTGCCCTCGGACGACCAGGAAGACCGAGAACACCAGGATGAGCGGGAGCATCGTCCGCGACGCGACCTCGAGGGGGAGGGAGCGGAGCACGTCACCTCCCCCCGTGCTCGGGCCTCAACCCCACGAGCCCGTAGACCCCGAGCGCCGCGAGCGCGAGGACCGTGATCTCGCCGAGCGTGTCGAGGGCGCGGAAGTCGACGAGGATCACGTTGACGACGTTGCGCCCCTTGCCGAGCGGCAGACTCGCCTCCGCGAAGTACGACGAGAGCGTCGCGTCGAACGGAACCGAGGTCGCGGCGAGAAGGAGGTACGCGAAGAGCCCCCCCACCGCGACGCTCACGACGGCGTCCCGCATCCGCGCGACCGGTGCGGTCCGGGAAAGGAACTTCGGCAGCCGCCAGAGCACGAGCATGAAGAGAAGGACCGAGAGGGTCTCGACGGCGAACTGCGTCATCGCCAGGTCGGGTCCGCCGAGGAGGAGAAAGACGAGCGTGACGACGAGGCCGACGACCCCGAGCGCCGCGACCGAGGTGAGCCGGGAGTCGGTCCGGAGCATCACCGCCACGCCGCAGATCAGAACGCCCACGGCGGCGATCTCGTGGACGCGGAGGTCGAGAGGACCGATGACGACGGCCGCGCCCCTTTCGATCACGAGGCCGACGGCCGCGGCCGCGGCGATCGACCCCACGCTGAGCAAGACGTAACGGCGGAGCTTCCCGCTTTGGAGCAACGCGGTCTGCCACGCCGCGAACGAAAGCGTTCCTGCGACAAGGGCGTCGTAGGCCCGCTCCGGTCCCGCGCGCCTCAACCAATCGACGAAAGCCATCGCGCGGGTCACCCGGCTCCGCGCGAAGTAGAGCGCGATTCCCGCCGTGACGGTGACGACGCTCAGGAGGAGGACGAAGGTGAACCCGTGCCAGGCGCTCAACTTCAGCTGCCCCGGCTCGGCGCGAACGGCCGACACGACCGACTGGACGAGCGAGCCCGCGAGGACGTCGGGGAACATCCCGAGGAGAGCGCCGAGGCCGGCGAGCACCGCGGGGCCGAGAAGCAGGGCGGCGGGAGCCTCGTGGGGAGCCTTCGGCGTCGCCCGCATCGTCCCGAAGAACGGGCGGAAGCCGACCACACCCGCAACGGCGACAAAGAAAATGTTCGCGAGAAGTCCCGCCGCCGTGACGAGTCCCGGGAACTCCGGCGCGCCGAGCTTCGCCTCGTAGACGAGTTCTTTCGCGATGAAACCGAACAGCGGCGGGAGTCCCGCCATGGAAAGGGCCGCCGTCCCCGCGACGACGGCCGTCCACGGCATGAGGCGCCTCAGGCCGCCGAGTCCGCTCGCGTCCCGTGTCCCGGTCTCGTGATCGAGGATGCCCGCGACGAGGAAGAGGGCCCCCTTGTACAGCGAGTGCACCAGTAGGAAGACCGCCGCCGCCTTGACCGCGAGGGTCGTGCCGATCCCGAAGAGCAGCGTGAGGGTCCCGAGCGCCGCGACCGTCGTGTAGGCGAGAATCCGCTTCAGATCCCGCTGCCTCAGGGCGAGGACTGCGCCGAAGATCATCGTTGCCACGCCCGTGAGCGTGAGAAAGCGGTGCCACTCGACGGGACCTCCCAACACCGGGTCCAGCCTCGCAACGAGGTAGATCCCGGCCTTGACCATCGTCGCCGAGTGCAGGTACGCGCTCACCGGAGTGGGGGCCGCCATCGCGTTCGGGAGCCAAAAGTGGAACGGGACCTGCGCCGACTTCGTGAACACCCCCGCGAGGACGAGGAGGACGATCACGACGTAGAGTGGATGAACCTGGATCGCCGAGGACACTCCGATCATCTCGGAGATGCGATGGGTTCCGGCGACGCTCCCGAGGAGGAGGAGCCCCACGAGGAGCGCAAGCCCGCCGGCCCCGGTGACGAGGAGCGCCTGCAGGGCCGATTTTCTCGCCGTCTCGTCCTCGTGATCGAACCCGATGAGCAGATACGACGCGACGCTCGTCAGCTCCCAGAAGACGAAGAGCAGTACGACGTCGTCGACGAGGACGAGACCCACCATCGAGCCCATGAAGAAGAGAAGCTGCGCGAGGAGGCGCCCCAAACGCGGGTCGCCTTGCGCGTACTCCCCCGCGTAGACGAGGACGAGGGCCCCGATCAGGGTGATGAGGAGCGTGAAGAGGAGCCCGAGGCCGTCGAGTCGGAACGCCCATTCGACTCCGAGACCCGGGACCCAGGGCCGCGCCCACGCGGACGTCTCCCCGGCGGTGACCCCGGGCCACGCGGCGAGGGCCGCCACGACGATCGCCGCCGGTCCGAGCGCGACGAGGCGCGCCGCCGCGCGCGGCGCCCGGGCATGAACCCAAGGCGCGACGACGGCGAGGAAGAACAGGAACGGAACTGCGTAGAACATGAAAGGGGGATTCTAACGGTCAGATCGGAAACAGGCTCTCTCCCACCGCGAGGACGCGGAGCGAGCGCCCGTCCCGCGGCCCTTCGAGCTCCCACCATCGCCGAAGCCGCGCGACCGGCTCGCTCAGCGGCTCGTCGGTGAGCTGGAACGCGCCCCAGTGCATCGGAACCATCGTCCGGGCCCCCGATGCGAGGAAGGCGCGCCCCGCTTCGACCGGATCGAGATGGTTGTCGCCCATGAACCACCGCGGCTCGTACGCCCCGATCGGCACGATCGCGACGTCGAGAGCGGGGAAGCGCCGCCCGATCTCCGCGAAGCCGTCGAACCACGCGGTGTCCCCCGCGTGCCAGACCGAGCGACCGCCCCCCTCGACCACGTACCCGCCCCAATGGGATCGGTTCGTGTCCCAAGGGTGGCGGCGCGACCAGTGGCGGGCCGGCACGAAGGTGATCCGGAGAGGACCGGCCTCCGTCCCCTCCCACCAGGCCGGCTCGCGAACATCTTGGAACCCGCGGCGGCGGAACCAATCCCCCAGCCCTCGAGGCGCCACGACGGGGACGTCTCTGGAGACGGCCGTCACGGAGGGCTCGTCGAGGTGGTCGTAGTGGTTGTGGGTCACGAGCAGCGCCGAGAGAGGCGGAACGCGCCCGAGATCGAGGCCCGCCGTCCCGTGCCGCCTGTAGAGGAGGCCGACTCTGTCGGAGAAGACCGGGTCGATCAGGCACGACGCCCCCGCGAGGCGAACGAGGAACGACGCGTGACCGATCCAGAGGAGGAGGTCGGGTTTCGCGGGATCCCGGATCGAGGCGAGATCGGGAGCGATCGACGGCGCCGGAGGTCCGGGAGCCGCGATCCGTCGCCTCCCGGTCAGCCGGTCGAGAATGGCCCATCGAAGGACGTCGCGGAGCGGTTTCGGCCGGTGGGCCGGGTCGAGGTTGCGATACCGCGGCCGCCCCATCCCGGATTTCCTCACTCCCTCCAGTGGCATCCCCGGCTCTCGCGGTTCTCCCACGCAGCGAGCGTGACGATGAGAGCCGTCCGTACCGCGTTGCGAAGACCCACGAGCCCATCCGAAAGTGCGGCGCGGCGGTAGAACCGCTCGATCTCGATCTCCAGATTCCGGAGGTCGCGGATCGCCCGCGCGAGCCGCCGCGTGGAGCGCGCGAGCCCGACGTAGTTCCACATGATGTGTTTGATCGACGACATGTCCTGCGCGATCAACGCGGGGTCGGGCGCTTCGGTCCCCGTCGGCTCCCACGGCGGGATTTCGTTGCGCCGCACGTCGTCTCCCCGGCCGAGTCGCTCGACGAGATCGCGCGCCGCGCGCTTGCCCCAGACGAGCCCCTCGAGAAGGGAGGTGCTCGCGAGCCGGTTCGCGCCGTGGAGCCCGGTGCAGGCGACCTCGCCCACCGCCCACAGCCCGTCCACCGTGGTGCGCCCGTCGGCGTCGGCGAAGACCCCACCGCAGGAGTAGTGGGCGGCCGGGACGACGGGAACCAGATCCTTCGTCATGTCGACGCCGTAGGCGAGGCACGATGCGTGGAGATCGGGGAACTGCGACCGGATCTCGTCCTCCCGGAGGTATGACCGGAGGTCGAGGTACACGTTCTGGACGTCCTTCGCCAGCATCTCTTGGTGGATCGCCCGGGCGACCACGTCGCGCGGAGCGAGATCCTTCCACGCGGGGTCGTACCGGTCCATGAAGGGTTCCCCCTTCGCGTCGGTCAGCCTCGCCCCAGCGCCGCGGACCGCTTCGCTGATCAGAAAGCAAGGGGCGTTCCGATGGTGGAACGCCGTCGGGTGAAACTGAATGTACTCGCAGTTCAGGACGCGCGCCCCCGCTCGATACCCCATCGCGAGGCCGTCGCCGCGCGAGCCGGGCGGATTCGTCGTCCGCAGGAAGATCTGCCCGAGCCCCCCGGTCGCGAGAACCGTCGCGCGGGAGAACACGCGCACCACCTCCCCCGTGTCCGCGTCGAGCACGTACGCTCCCACGCACGAGAGCGGTTCGTACACCGCGAGACGGTCGCGCGAGTGGTGGGCCGGGGTGAGGAGGTCGACGGCGACCTTCCGGGGGAGGAGCGTCACTCCCGGGTGCGCGACGAGGCGACGCATGAGCGCCGTCTCGATCGCCTTTCCGGTAGCGTCGTGAGTGTGGACGATGCGGGGAACCGCATGGCCGCCCTCGAGGCCGAGGGCGAGGGAACCATCCGGCGCTCGGTCGAATGGAACCCCCAGTTCGCCCACCAGGAACTCGTCGACGAGCGCCGGCCCCTCATGGGCGAGAATCGCGACCGCCTCCGGATTGCACAACCCCGCGCCCGCCCGGACGATGTCCTCGGACAGGAGGTCCGGCGAGTCGCCGACACCGCGGTAGACGATCCCTCCCTGCGCCCATTGCGTGTTCGACTCCAAGGGGTCGGAGGACCGCGTCAACAGCGTGACTCGAAGCCCCGCCTTGGCGGCCTCGAGGGCGGCGGTCCCGCCTGCGATACCGCAGCCGATCACGAGGACGTCGGTCACGTGGGGGTCGTTCACGCGGCCTTCTTCGGGTGGATCTCGAGCATCCGCGAGACGGCGCGGTGCGCCCTCACGCGGACGTCCTCGGGGACCTCGATCACGTACCGATTCCTCCGCAGCGACTCGAGCGTCTCGTCGAGGGTGATCTCGTTCATGTGGGGGCAGCGGACGCTGCAGATTCGGAGCATTTCCTTTTGCGGGTTGGCGGCGGCGATGTTCTCTCCCATGGAGCACTCGGTGAGGAGGAGGTAGCGGCCCGCCTCGGAGCGCGCGACGAAGTCGATCATCGCCTTGGTGCTCGCGGAGAAGTCCGACGCCTCCACGACCTCCGGGCTGCACTCCGGGTGCGCCAGGATCACCACATCGGGGAACTGTTTCCGGACGCTGCGCACGTCGTCCACGGTGAACTTCTCGTGGACCTCGCATCGTCCGTTCCAGATCACCATGTCGCCGCGTCTCGCTTCCCGAGCGCCCTCCCCGACGGTGGGAACGAGTACGCGCTTGCCCGTCTCCCGCGCGACGTTCCGCGCGAGAAACTCGTCGGGAAGGAAGATCACCGTCTCCGAGTCGAGCGACTCGACCACCGCGACGGCGTTGCTCGACGTGCAGCAGACGTCGGACTCGGCCTTCACGTCGGCGTAGGTGTTCACGTAGGTCACGACGGGAACCCCGGGGAAGCGCTTCTTGAGCGCGCGGACGTCCTCCGCCGTGATGCTGGCCGCGAGGGAGCATCCCCCCTTCGGGGTGGGGAGCAGAACCGTCTTCGAGGGATTCAGGATCTTGGCCGTCTCGGCCATGAAACGGACCCCGCAGAAGACGATGACCTCGGCGTCGGTCTCCGCGGCCCTCCGCGCGAGCTCCAGCGAGTCCCCCGTGAAGTCGGGAACCGAGTGGAACAGCGCCGGTTCCATGTAGTTGTGGCCCAGGATGATCGCGTTTCGCTCCCTCTTGAGCATCTCGATCTCGGCGGCGACCTCGGCCTTGAGGCGCAACTCGAAGTCCGGCACGACGTCGTGCAGCTTCGCCCGCAGATCGCGGTAGATCGCTTCCGTCCTCACGGTGTTTCTAGCGTAGCAAGAAAAGGGGACCGGCACCTTCTCCGACGGAGGTGCCAGCCTCTTTTCCTTGACGCACGGCTCGTTGGCGCGTACAAGTGCGCTCTTCTCCCGCGGAGCATCTATGCAGTTTCCTCTGGTTCGGGGTTTCCTCGCGCTGGCTGCGCTCGCGGCCCTTCCCGCGGCGGCGATGGAGGCTCCGATCGCGTTCGTCGGCGCACGGATCTTCCCCGTCGAGGGGCCATCGATCGAACGCGGAGTCATTCTGGTCGACGGCGGAACGATTCGCGCGGTCGGGGCCGAAAGGACCGTCGCGATCCCCGCGGACGCCCGCCGAGTCGACCTCTCGGGAAAGGTCGTGATTCCCGGACTCGTCGACACGCACAGCCACGTCGGCGGAGTCGGAGGCGCGGACGGGAGCGGACCGCTCCAGCCCGACGTGCGCGTCTCCGACTCGTTGAACCCCCTGGATTCGGGCTTCCGCCGCGTCGCGGCCGGCGGGATCACGACCCTCAACGTGATGCCGGGCTCAGGACATCTGCTGAGCGGACAGACCGTTTACCTCAAGGCGCGACCCGCGCTCACTCTCGAGGCGATGGCGATCCGGGACTCTCGCGGCAAGCCGATGGGCGGCCTCAAGATGGCGAACGGGACCAACCCGCAGCGGGAGAACCCGCCCTTCCCCGGCACGAGGGCCAAGTCGGCCGCCCTCGTCCGGGAGCTCTTCACGAAAGCCCGGGAGTACCGAGACCAGGTCGAGGCCGCGGCGGGCGACCCCGCCAAGATGCCCCCACGCGACCTCGGAATGGAGGCGCTCGTGGAGGTCCTCGAAGGCACCCGCATCGTCCACCACCACACCCATCGGGCCGACGACATCATGACCGTCCTGCGTCTCAAGGACGAGTTCGGGTTCCGCGTGGTGCTCCATCACGTGAGCGAGGCATGGAAGGTCGCCGACGAGATCGCTCGGGCGGGGGTTCCGTGTTCGGCCATCCTGGTCGACAGCCCCGGCGGAAAGCTCGAGGCCGCCGAGCTGAGCATGGAAACCGGCCGAATCCTCGAGGAGGCCGGGGTCCTCACCGCGTTCCACTCCGACGATTGGATCACCGACTCGCGGCTCTTCCTGCGCATGGCCGCCATGGCGGTCCGCACCGGCATGAGCCGCGACGCCGCCCTGCGCGCGCTCACGCTTCGCGGCGCCGAGATGCTCGATCTCGCCCATCGAGTCGGATCGCTCGTTCCCGGAAAGGATGCCGACTTCGTCGTGCTCGACGGCGATCCGTTCTCGACGTACACGAAAGTGTTGGAGACCTGGATCGAGGGGGTGAAGGTGTTCGACCGCTCCGATCCCACCGACCGGCTCCACGCGGTGGGCGGATACGGCGCCGGCGAGCCCCGCAGGCCGTACCTCTGCTGCTCCGAGGCGGAGGTCACCCGATGAGCCGACGCGTCCTGCCCGCGCTTCTCCTCGCCCTCGGGGCTGCGACCGCCGCGCGGGGGGCCGAGATGCTCGCCGTCCGCGGAAAGACCGTGCACACCGTTTCCGGCGCGTCCTTGACCGACGGAGTCGTCCTGATCCGCGACGGGAAGATCGTCGAGGTCTCTCCCGCCTCGAAGATCCGCATCCCGGCGAATGCCCGCGTCCTCGAGGCCGAGGTCGTCACGCCGGGGTTGATCGACGCGCACTGCACCATCGGCGTTTCCGGCCTCTTCAATACCCCGCACGATCAGGACCAGCTCGACCGTTCGGAGCCGCTGCAGCCGGAGCTTCGAGCCCTCGACGCCTACAACCCGCTCGATCGGCTGGTCGCCTGGGTACGCTCGTTCGGGGTGACCACCGTGCACACGGGCCACGCTCCGGGCGAGCTCCTCTCCGGCCAGACCGCCGTCATGAAGACCCGCGGGACGACGGCGGAAGAGGCGGTCGTCCGGAATCCCGCCGCCGTGTCGGTGACGCTCGGGCCCGACGGACTGCGCGCCGGGGACAAGCCCCCGGGAACCCGGGGGAAGGCCGTCGCCATGCTCCGGGCGGAACTCGTGAAGGCGCGCGAGTATGCCGAGAAGCGAAAGAGCGCCCCCCAGGACAAGCGGCCGGGACGGGACCTCGGACTCGACACGCTGGTCGACGTCCTCGATCGGAAGCTCCCGTTCCTGATCACCGCCAACCGCGCGCAGGACATCGCCGGCGCGCTCCGGCTCCGCGAGGAGTTCGGGTTCGACTTGATCCTGGACTCGGCCGCGGAGGCCTACCTGATGACGGATGCGATCCGCGAGGCCGGAGTCCCCGTGATCGTTCACCCGACGATGGCGCGCCCGTGGGGAGAACTGGAAAACGCGTCGTTCGAGACCGCCGGCCGGCTCGCCGACGCCGGGATCGCGATCGCGCTCCAGGGCGGATACGAATCGTACGTGCCGAAGGCGCGTGTCGTGCTCTTCGAAGCGTCGGTCGCCGCGGCGAACGGCCTCGGCACGATGCGCGCGCTCCGCGCGATCACCCTCGACGCCGCGAAGATCCTGGGGGTCGCGGATCGGGTCGGGTCGCTCGAGCCGGGGAAGGACGCCGATCTCGCGCTCTTCGATGGAGACCCCTTCGAGTACACCACCCGGGCGACCGCCACGATCGTGAGCGGCGAGGTGTACGAGCACCGGTGACCGGTCCTCGCACGTACCGTTACTACGACTTGGTCCTCGGGGCCTTCGTCACGGTGCTGCTCTGCGCGAACCTCATCGGTCCCGCGAAGGTGGCCTCGGTCGCCGGGGTGACGTTCGGGGCCGGGGTTCTCTTCTTCCCGATTTCCTACCTCTTCGGCGACGTCTTGACCGAGGTGTACGGGTACGCGCGGGCGCGACGGGTCGTCTGGTCGGGCTTCGCGGCGATGGCCTTCGCGTCGTTCATGGCGTGGGTCGTCGTCGGACTGCCCCCTGCTCCCGCCTGGCCGCACCAAGCGGCGTACGACACGGTGTTCGGCTCGACCTGGAGGATCATGCTCGCTTCGCTCGCGGCGTTCTGGGCGGGCGAGCTTTGCAACTCGTTCGTTCTCGCGAAGATGAAGATCTGGACCGACGGACGGAGGCTCTGGACGCGAACGATCGGCTCGACGATCTTCGGCGAAGCCGTCGACTCCCTGATCTTCTATCACGTGGCGTTTCTCGGAGTCTGGCCGAGAGAACAGCTGCTCACGGTGATGGCGACGAACTACACCCTCAAGGTGATGTGGGAGGTTCTCGCCACGCCGTTCACGTACCGGTTCGTCGCCTGGCTGAAGCGGGCCGAGCGCGAGGACTACTACGACCGCGAGACCGATTTCAACCCGTTCACTCTGAAGGTGTGAGGGGCTCGAAGACGAGCCGCGGATCGCCCGCGGCGTCGACGAGGACGATCCCCTCGACGTGCCGCCGCCAGCCGCGCACACTCCCCAACTCCCGGAGGTATCGGGATTCGACCTCCATCCTCGCCGGAGGACAGGCCATTTTGGTCGCCCCGAGCGGGCCCACCCCCGCGCCGTCGCCTCCGGGCGACCAGGCGCCCGAGTATCGGTTGCAGCCGCTCATTCCGGAGATCTTGCCTTCGGCCTCCACCCGGAGGGTGATCTCGATTTCGCCCGGCTCGGTCGCGTCGCCGAACGCGATGAGGCGCCAGGATCCGAGGGGGGCCTCGGTCAGAAACGAGACGGCAGGTTCGCCTTCGGCGGCATGGGGTGCGGAGGCCGCCGGAGCGCGCCGTGCGGCGCATCCCGCGCTGAAGACGAACGAGAAGGCGAGAACGATCCCAAGTGTTCGCACGACGCGGCTCCTTCCTCGGTCAAGACGAAGATGTACCGGTCCCCGTTTCTTTCGGTCCGATTTTCCAGCGCGCGCGGACGCGGGCGACCTCGTCCCCCGCGGCGTCGAGGATGTGGGCGACCACGTCGTGTTCCGCCGGGATCCTCCAGTCGGGGGGCTCGCATGCGCTTTCCGCAACGAGGGTCCCGCGTGCCTTCTTGAAGTACTCGATCGACAGCGCGGTGACGATTCCCCGCGCCGAATCCGGCAGTCCGGAGAGCATGGCGAGCCCGCTCGCATACTCGCCCAGGTTCACGAGCGCGATCGCGTGGATCGAGTTCAGGTGGTTCCGCACCCTCCGCCGGTCTCGCATCGTGACCCGGGCCCGTCCCGGCTCGAGCGCCAAGACGCGCGCGCCGATCGAGCCCGTGTACGGCACCACGCGGCCCATCATCACCGACCAGGCCCATCGTCCCATCGGGAACCGGCTCCAGCGGCGATACCGCTCGACGAGGACGTTCTCCACGTTCACCTCACGAGGTTCGCGACGACGAAGAAGAGAATCAGGGCGAGGACGGAAAGACCCACGGCGGCGAGAACCCGCCAAGGGGATATGGGCTTCTTGCCGGCGACCCGTCCCGACTCCCCATGGACGACGAACCGGAAGACCTTGCCCCGGTATCGGTAGCTGCTGATCCAGTACGGCAGAAGGGTGAGCTTGTATCGCACCTCGGAGAGCGCCGTCTCGACGAGGAGGTTCCTCTGCGCATCGCCGCCGACGTCCCCGGAGCAGCGGAGCCGTTGGTCGTCACGGATCCGTCGCTCGGCCTGCCGCCACGCCGCCTCGCGATCGATCGTGGTCTCGAGCGCGCTCCACCCCGCGAGGTACTCGGGACGGTACGGCGCGAGCCCGGTCCGCGTGTCGAACGATCCCGCTTCGAGGAGAAATTGCGCGAGATCCTCGCGGGCGGCCGGGACGGGCACATCGTCATAGCGATCGCGCCGCTCCCCGGCGGCCGGTTCCCACCGGGTCTTTCGCACGCGCCGGATCTGGAGCGAGCCCTTGGCGTTCCGGAACGGCCGGTGCACGTAGACGTGATGACCGCGAAGGGCGGTCCAGCGCGAATCGGCCCTCGCGTCGAAGGTCCAGGCGGGAATGTAGAAACCCTGAAGCTCCTCGAGGACGCTTTCGACCTTCAAGGAGCCCGGAGTGAACCAGCCCTTGCGAATCCACGTACGGTAGGAGGCGCGGGCCCGCTCGGGCCCGACCGCGAGAGGGAGAATCGACTCGGGGGTCTCGAACGCCGAGGATGCGCCCTCCGCGAGGACGTAGTGCGACCCGCAAAAGGGGCAGTTCCCGGTCCGGCTTCCGGGCGGAGCCTCCATCCCGGCGCCGCACTGCTTGCAGACGCGGTGCTCGGTCTCGAGGCCGAGACCGGCGCCGCCGGTGGGGGACTCGCGGTCGAGCCCGTACTCCGGAGCGAGGTACCCCGCCGCGCCCTGGAGCGGCCGGACCGACCCGCAGTGCGCGCACCGCATGGCCCGGTCCTCGGGGGACCAGGCGAGCGCGGCGCCGCAGCCGTCGCAAGCGAAGCGCTTCACGGCCCGGAAGCGTCCCTCTCGAGACGCTCGAGGATCCTGTCGCGGCGCGCGAGCAGCGCCTTCATGCGGGACTTCGTGAGCAGGCCCTCGGTGAGGCTCCCGAGTCGGTCGGCGTCGAGTTCCCTCAGTCGCTCGACCACCGGTTTCGGAAGCCGCATCCGGACCGCGTCGAGCCTCGGAGGGAGTCCCTCCTGCTGGCGGAAGGCCCGAGTATGGTCGATCAGGTGGAGCTTCCAGTCCTCGGGGGTGATCAGCTGGTTCCCGAGGTTCCGGTCGACGTTGAAGAGCAGCGCGTCGAAGACGTGCATGAGCGTCCGCTGCCGCTCGAAACTCTCCGAATCGACCGGCTGGAGATTCCGCTTCCGACGCTCCGCTTCGTCGATCGCGTTCTCCACCCAATCGACGAGGGCGCCTTCCTTGCCGTCGAGGACGCGGAGCACGGTGACGGGAACCATGCCGAGCCCGAGGTGGCGGTCGAGACGGTAGGCCGCGCGCTCGTAGCGGAAACTGTCGGTGAAGTTCGATTCCGGCGGCGCCCCTTCGAAGTGGGTGAGGCCCGGCCGGTGGACGTCCACGGTCTTGAACGCGGCGCGGCGACGTTTCCCGTCCAATTCGAGAACGACCCGGAGCGGCCGCGTGATCCCCTCCCCGATTTCCCTCGTCTCGACGACCGTTCCATCGCGAAGGACCCGCTCGATCTCCGCGTCGGAGAGGTTCTTCTCCGGGACGAGCACGCGGGTCTCCCCCGGGTAGACCGCCCGGACGGTCTCCCCTTCGATTTCGAGAGCCGAGGGGCGTCCGCCGTAGGTAGGGCCGGCCCCCGTGTCGATCAGGAAGACCGTTCCGCCGAACCGGGAAGTGATCGAGCCCGTCCGCTGGGGAGTGTGCCCCACGACGATGCGGGCGACTCCCCGCTTCGCCAGCATCGTCTCGACGGTCGGGGCGAACTCGGCCTCGTCCGCGAGCGCGAGCGTTCGGCTCCAAAGGGGGGACGATTCGTCCGAGAAGCGATTCGAACTGAGACGGAGGAGCCTCCGCGCCCGGCCCGCCGGCCCTTCGTCCCCCGTTTCCTCCTCCGCCGTCAAGCGGTCGCGGACTTCGGCGAACGCCTCGGGGAACGACGCGACGGGACGGATCCACCCGTCTGCGACGAGGGCCGCGCGCAATTCGAGAAACTCACTCAGGTCGCGAAGAACGAGTCGATTCAGCTCGTCGGGGTCGACGACGGGATCCTCCGGCTCGATCCCGCCGTGGACGAAGAGCGAATCGCCGAGCTTCAGAACCGCACGGCGTCCGAGGAGCCACTTGCCGTAGCGGCCCTCGGGAGAGAACGCCCTTCGGTGTGCGAACCATCCGGGAGGGTGTGCCGCGTCGAACGCCGCGCGGCGCGCCGCGTCGTCGGGAAGCTCCGGATGGGCCGCCGCGAAATCGCGGTACCCCGCCTCTCGTTCCCCGGGAGTCTCTTCTCCGGAGAACGAGGCGAACTCGGCGGCGCTCACGTAACGGAGATCGCCGACCAAGTTCATGACCTCGTGGTTGCCGAGCAGCGCATGGACGCGGGCCGGCGCCTCGGTCGAGAGGCGCATCAGCAGGTCGAGGATCTCCCGCGACCGGTCCCCGCGGTCGACGACATCGCCGGTCTGGACGAGACAGGCGTCCCCCCCGACCCAGCGCCCCTCCCCGTCGATGAGCCGGGCCTCCCGGAGGATCGTGAGGAAGGCGTCGAAACCTCCGTGGAGATCGCCGACGGCGACTACACGCCAGCACGGCGCCGGCTCCGACGCAACCGGCGGTCCCGCGACGAAGACGAAGATCGCGAGAGCGGCGGCGGCGCGGGAGAATTTCATTCGGCGATTATATCCGGGCCTACTCAGGCCCCTCCGAACCGGATAGAATCCGGCCGGCCGCCGCCGTCCGCCGGACCATGAACTCGTGCATCGAACGCCGCCTTCGACACCTTCCGTACCGCTCACCGGCGCCGCTCCCGGCGTGCGCGGCCTCTTCGCGCGCTTCGGCATCGATGTCCGCCCCGGCGAGGCGACCGCCGCGATCTCCCTGTTCACGTATTTCTTCCTGATCATCGCGTTCCAGTATGCGTGCAAGTCCGTCCGGCAGGCGGAGTACATCGACCGTCTCGGCGCGGAGGCTCTTCCGCTCGTTTACTTCCTCGTCGCGCTCTGCTCGCTGCCGGTTCTCGCCGTGTACGTCCGGTTCTGCGATCGGATGGCGCTCCATCACCTGATCGCGACGACTTCTCTCCTCGTCTCCGCGAGCGTCGTCGGATTCTGGTGGTTGCTCGAGCTCCCCGGCGGATGGGCCCCGGTCGCCTTCTACGTCTGGATCTCGATCGTGTTCGTCCTGAACGTGAGCCAGTTCTGGTCGTACGCGAACCACGTCTTCGACGCGCGGCAGGCCAAACGACTCTTCGGTTTCGTGGGAGCGGGCGGCCTTCTCGGCAGCGTCGCCGGAGGGCAGATCACGGCGTTCGCGGCGCGAACCGTGGGGGTTCGCTTCTCCCTCCTCGTCGCGGCCGCGATCCTCGCCGCGACTGCGGCGCTCATCTACGCGATTCGCGCCGCGAACCGGGCCCTCGTTTCGACCGCGGTCTCCACGTCGAGGGGTTCGAAGATCGCCGAGGCACGTGGCGGGTGGAAGGTCATTCGCGGTTCCCGTCATCTCCGGCTCATCACCGTCACCATGCTCGTGACCGTCGTCGTCGCGCAGATCGTCGACCTGCAGTTCAATTCGGCGGTGGAGCGTTCCACGACGACGAAGGAGCAGAGTGCGGCCCTTTTCGGGGATTTCTACACGATCATGGGCCTCGCCGCGTTCGCCTTCCAACTTCTCTTCACCTCGCGGATCCACCGCGTTCTCGGGATCGGAGTGGCGCTCCGGACGCTCCCCATGACCATGGGGATCGGCACGATCGCGGTCCTGGTCTCGGCCGCCGGGTTCCCGGCGCTCCTCCTGCCCGCGGCGATGGGCCTCAAGGTCGCCGAGAACGGAATCCGCTATTCCCTCGATCAGACCACGCGCGAACTCCTGTTCTTTCCGGTGCGGTCGGACCTCCGGGTCAAGGCGAAGGCGACGATCGACGTCTTCGTGCAGAGGTTCGGCAAGGGAGCGGCGGCGCTGATCCTTCTCCCCGTCACGCTCGGCTGGCTTCCAGCGCTCCAGGTGGGATGGATCGCGTTGGCCTTGATCCTCGTCTGGCTTGCCGTCGCCGGCGCGATGCAGCGCGAGTACGTGCGGACGTTTCGGAGCGGTCTGCGCGAAGAGACGATGGCAGAGTCGAGCCCCATCGATCTCCAGGACGCGACCACGATCGAGATGCTCGTCGAATCCCTCGACAGCGGCGATCCGAGGCAGGTGCTGACGAGCCTCGAGATCCTCGCGTACCACGAGAAGGGAAACCTCGTCCCTCGGCTGCTCGTCCTCCACGACGACCCGGCGGTCCGGATCCGGACGCTGCAGATCTTGGCGGCGGGACGCCGTCGAGCGGCGGCCGACGTCGTGGAGCGCGCGATGGGGGATCCGGACCTGTCCGTCCGCGTCGAGGCGACCCGGACACTCGCGGCGATCCTCGGAGAGGATGCCGCGAACCTGATGGAGGAACGGCTCGACGATCCCGACCCGCGGATCCGGTCGGCGGTCATCGCAGCGATCGGCGCGAACGGAAGCGCCCAGCGCCGGGCCGAGGTCGAGCGATCCTTGGAGCGCTTGCTCGGCGACGCCAATCCCGAGGCACGAATGGAAGCGGCGAAGGCGCTCGGGGCGCTCCCCGATCCTCTCTTCGAGACCCAGATGGTCCGGCTCCTTCTCGACGACGACCGCCGGGTCGCGCGTCAGGCGCTGCTCGCCGTCGCGTCACGACTGACGCACGGGCGCTTCAATCCGGTCTACGGGCCTCTCCTCGTCTCCCGCCTCCGCGATCGGCGTCTCAAGCACGACGCCCGGAACGCTCTCGTCGCGTGCGGGCCCGACGTGATCCCGGCCCTGGTGCACTTCATGAACGACCCCGAGGAAAACCCGTGGGTCCGCCGTGCTCTCCCCAAGACCGTGGCGGAGATCGGTTCTCCGGCCGCCGTGGAAGCTCTCCTGGTCGCCCTCGAGGCACCGGACGGCTTCCTGAGACGGAAGGCGGCGGACGCGTTGACCGGCCTGAAGGAGCGGGGGTCGCTCCACCCGTTGCCCCGACGCGAGTTGGAACGCCTCATGTTGGACGAGACCGCACGGTATCTGCGCCACCTCGCCGACCTGCGTTCGCTCGGTCTCGACGGCGCCGCGATGGAGGGGCCGCGGATCCGATGGTCGTCTCGCCCTCCGTCTCTACTGCACGAGCTGTTGTCGGACCGCATGCACGCTCAGATCGACCAGATCTTCCGGCTGCTCGGACTCCTTCACGATCGTCGCGACATGGACGCGGCCCGCAACGGCCTGATCGGAGTCGATCCGTTGCGGCGCACGCACGCTCTCGAATACCTGGACAATACGCTGAAGGACGACGTCGGCCGATCGGTCCTCGTGGCTCTCGGAGACGGCACCCCGCGCGAGCGATTCGACAGGGCTCGGCGGAGATTCGGCATCGCCCCCGAGGGAACCGACGAGACGCTTCGGAGGCTTCTCGTGTCGCGCGTCGCGGGGGACGAAGAGGCGGGCTGGATCGCGGCGTCGGCCCTCCACGCGATCCACGTGCTCCGCGTCAGCGCGCTCTGGCCGCTCGTGCGCGACGTCGCCACGAACGATCCCGACCCGTTGGTCCGGGAGACCGCGAACTGGATCTTGCGCGCGTCCGGCCCGTCGGCATGATCGCGCGAGAGGAGAACCGAGGGATGGAGCAGCCAACGACCGCGATGACCGCCATCGAGAAAGTGATCGCGCTGCGAGGCATGGAACCGTTCTCGGCGTGCAGGACCGAGGAGGCGCTCCGGCTCGCCGCGATCGCCGTAGAGAGACGCTTCGAAGCGGGACAGGTGATTTTCCGGATGGACGATCCGAGCGACGCCTGCTATTGCCTCGTCGCGGGGTCGGTCGCACTCGTCGGCCCCGACGGGGTCGAGCGAGTGCTCGAGGCCCCCACGGCCTTCGGTCTCGTCGAAATCCTGAGCGACCGGAGACGCGGGGAAAGCGCGACGGTCGCTGCCGGCGGCGCGGCGCGTGCGCTCGCCATCGAGGCCGAGGACCTCTTCGATCTCCTCTCGAACAACGTCGAGATCGTGAAGTCGCTCTTTCGGGCCCTCCTCGGCAACCGGGGTGGATCGTCGCCCCGCTCGTGGGATTCGGTCCCTAGTCGCACCTCCGGTAGAGAATCCTCGGGACCTGGCACACCGCCGGCGTGACGTCCTCCGGCCGCTCCGATTTCGCGCTGTCGCGACCGTACGAGCCTTCCTGGCTCTCGTTGGCTCCCACGACGACGAAGAAGGTCGAAGGGGGCAATCCCTCCTGGGGCCACGCGTAGGATCCTACGCTCCCCAGCGCGCACTCGCGTCCCGCCCACGCGTACGATGCGAGGCCGGTGGGGGTCAGTTCGCCCCACGCGAGGGCGTGATCGAGGGATCCGCAAGCGGGGCCGAAGTTCACCGTGATCACGTCGGCCGTCCGGTCGTAGTCGAGCGTCATCCAGCCCCCGGACGAAGCGTTCCCGGCCTCTCCGGGGCCCGGGTCGCCGCAGTCGAGGGAGCAAGAGGACTCGGTCTCGGCTCCCTGGCAGACGAAATCGCCGCAGCAGTAGTTGCGGACGGGGGTCGATCGGCAGGTGTTCCCCGAAGCGGCGCAGCGCGAATCGGCGCATCCGACGGGGTTCTGCCCCGCACCGTCGCCGCAGCAGAATCGTTGGGTCGGGTTTCCGTTCTGGACCCCGTTGCAGTCGGCGGGGCAGCTCTCGCAATCTTCGCCGTTCCCGATCTCGCAGACGCCGTTCCCGCAGACCGCGGTCGAATCGGAGATGCAGTCCGACGCGCACGAGTCGCAGTTCTCGAGCGGATCGCACACGCCGTCCCCGCACGTCGGACACGACGCGCAAAGGGAGGTGTCGAGGGTGCAATTCGCGGCGCACGCGAGCGTCCCGCCGAGGTCGCACCCGAGATCGGCGCAGGTCAATCCGGCGACATCGGCGCCGTCGCACGCTTCCCCGGGCTCCCGGATTCCGTTCCCGCAGACGCCGGGGGAGACCCCCGTGGCGACGAGCGAGAACACGACGTCGTCCTCCGCGGTTTCGAGGTAGCCGTCCTGATTGACTTCGGCGGCCTCGACTTCGACCCCCCAGAGGCCGGGCTCGGGGTCCTTGACGAAGACGTTTTCGACGGTGTCGACGGTGTTCGGCGACCCCCCGGCGACCGAGTAGTTCCCCGCGTCGAGTCCGGCGTTCCCGTGATAGACCACGCCGCTCGGCGAAGTGACCTTCAAGTTCACGTCGTTGATGCGATGGAGGGTCGCGGAGGTCGTCCCGGGGGGATCGGGGTAGATCATCGTGATCTTGAGTTCGGGTTCGCCCTCGGCGACCCGCAGATCGTACGTCGCCCGCTGCCCCACGGAGAGCGGATCGTTCCAGTCGACCACCAACGATCGCGGCGCACGCTCCTTCGCGATCTGCACGTTCGGCCTTCCCCATCCCTGCTTGTAGCGGCTCAGATCGGCGTCGGTCCCGGAGAATGGATACTGCCGCGCGTTGTTGACGAGAAGCGCCTTGAGCGTCGTGTGATGGGGCAACTTGTCGAACACGCTCGAGCCGATCGGGTCGGTTCCCCATGCGTTGTCCGCCCACATTTCCGCCATCAGGCCGAGCAGACCGGCGACCATGGGGGTCGCTCCCGAGGTCCCGCCGAAAGTCGAGGTGTAGCCGCTGTTCGTCGTCGTCGTGTAGATGCTGTCGTACCAGTAGTGGAGGTCCGGCTTCAAGCGGCCGTCGTCGGCCGGACCGATCGAGGCGCCGCCGTCCCATCGATCGTCGCTCTCGTCGAGGGTGTCGTAGTGCCGGATCGCTCCGACGCTGATGATGTTCTTCGCCCAGGCCTGCGGCCGGCTGTTCCGGTTCCCGGTGTTCGACTGCGACTGGGTGATGGCGATGTCGAGCCGGAAGATGATGTCGTCCATTTGGGAAGAAACACTGTTGTAAGCGGTCGTCGTCGCCGAGCCCCAAGAATTCGACTGGAAGGCCGCGAAGTACGGAGAGCCCTTCAGCTCCTGCGTGTGCGCGAAGCGGTCGCTGACGGCGTCGTAGTCGGCGAAGATCCCCTGCTTGCCCGCGCAGGGCAAGAAGCCGGTCCCCTTGGCCTGCCCGTCGCCGTCCCGGGCGCCGTTCCCGAACACGATGCCGAACGTCGACGTCCCGTGACTGTCGGTCGAGGCGGTCGTGTGCATCAGGATTCCGTCGAAGTCCGGGTGGGTCTGTTGGACCCCGTTGTCCATCACCTCTCCGCGCACCCCGGTCGCCCCGCACAGGCCGGCGCCGGCCTCGAGCCAGTCGGCGCCGGCGTCGACGCGGCCCTGGTCCATGTCGACCTCGGGGGCCGACCAGCGGTCGATCCACGCGACGTCGGGGTGGGCGGCGAGAGCGGCGAGGCCGCTCCGAGGAACCCACATCTCCAGAATGTGCCCGCTCGGAGTCCACAGCGCGACATCGGCGCCGAAGGAGCCCGCGACCGAGGCGAGACGCCGCTTGGCCGTCTCCCCCCAAGAGAAGGTCATGACGTTGAGGCGCACACGTCCCGCGGCGTCGCGGGCCGGCGCTTCGAGTGCGGAACCCTCGAGCCAGGCCCGGAGCGCGGGTTCGAGACGATACCCGGGGTGGAACGGCTCCACCCGCTCCACGAAATCGAGCGCGGCGATTCGGGATGCAGCGCCGGGCGGCATGCGAACCACGTGGGTGTGGTGCGGGACGAACTGGAGCACCTCCGCCCCGGCGCTCCGGAGCGCCGCAC
>CAZVOE010000045.1:5034-23562 GCA_964628935.1 uncultured Acidobacteriota bacterium | reverse complement strand
TATCGACGTTGCCGCACACGCCGTCGGCGTCGGCATCGTTCAAGGGGTCAGCCGGACAAGCGTCGCAAGCGTCACCGAGAGTGTCGCTGTCGGCGTCGAGCTGATCTGCATTCGCGACCGCCGGGCAGTTGTCGACGTTGCCACAGACGCCGTCGGCGTCGGCGTCGTTCAAGGGGTCAGCGGGGCAAGCGTCGCACGCGTCGCCAAAAAGGTCGCCGTCCGTGTTGGTCTGCGTCGGATTCGGGGTCGTCGCGCAGTTGTCCCGGAAGTTCTCGATCCCGTCTCCGTCGGTGTCGGCGTCGCAGGCGTCGCCCAGAGCGTCGCCGTCGGAATTCGTCTGATCGAGATTCGCAACGAACGGGCAGTTGTCCGCCTCGTTCGTCAAACCGTCGCCGTCGGCATCCGGTGCGGCGGGGGCGACGACGACGTAATTGAGACACGTGTTTTGGACGTTCCCACCGATCGTGACCGACAGGCGTCCGTCCGTGACCTCGGCCCCCGTTCGCACCTCGACCCACTGCCCCGCCACGGTATCGGCCGCCGGAATGACGGGAACGCCCTCGAGGAGGACCCGCTGCCGGGCGTGGGGGAAATCGGCGTCGCCAATCGACAGCCAGACGTCCCAGAAGCCATTCGCAACGACGAGATCCCACGTCTTCGGCGCGGAGGTGAACGCGAAGGTGTCCAGCACCTGCGGCACGTCGCGCGCGCGGTCGCGCATCGCAGGCGTCTCGCTCCAACCGTATCCGCGCGCAGTGGAGAAGACCGCCCCTGTGTCCCGCTCCCACCCGGCAGGGGTTGTCGACGTCGAGGGCTCGAAGTTGAACGATCGGAGGGCGGGTTTCGCGTCCGGGGCGAGGAAGATCTCGGTGTAGTCGAGCGCGGTTTCGCCGGCGCTCCCGCCGACGCGGAAGTCGAGGCGGCCGTCCCGCACCTCCACGCGACGGGTCTCCGTGAGGAACTCACCGCCCGCCGTCGAGACGTCCGAGATCGCCGGGACGCCCTCGGTTTCCACTCGGTGGGGGCCGCGCGGATCGCCGGCGTCTCCGGCGACGACCCGGACGTCGTAGTCCCCCGGAGGGAGTTCGAAGGTCCAACGCCGCTCGACCGCGACGAGCGCGAAGGTGTCCCGCTCGAGCGGTTCCGCGGTGACCGTTTCACGCGTCTCGACGGCCGCGTCCCAACCGTAGCGCCTCGCGGCGGCGAATGTGCTCCCGTCGTCCTTGACGAAGTCGGGAGGGATCGCCGAGGCCGCCGGGCTGAAGTTGACGCGCCAGGGCTCACACGCGTCGCCGAATCCGTCGCCGTCCGTGTCCGTCTGAAGCGCATTCGCGACGGATGGGCAGTTGTCCGCCTCGGCGCAGAGCCCGTCGCCGTCGAGGTCGTCTCGGGGATCATTCGGGCACGCATCGCAGGCGTCGCCCGATCCGTCCCCGTCCGCGTCGGTCTGATCCGCGTTTGCGACCCACGGGCAGTTGTCGGAATCGTCCGGGATCCCGTCCCCGTCGTCGTCGAGGTCGCAGGCATCCCCTTGCGAATCGCCGTCGAGGTCCGCTTGGTTTGGGTTCGCGACGGCGGGGCAATTGTCGACGAGGCCGCAGATCCCGTCGCCGTCGACGTCGTCCGACGGATCGTTGGGGCAAGCGTCGCACGGATCGCCGGTCCCGTCGGCGTCGGCGTCTTCCTGGCCGGGGTTCGGAACGACGGGGCAATTGTCGGAGAGGTCGGAAAGGCCGTCCCCGTCGTCGTCGAGGTCGCAGGCGTCCCCTTGCGAATCGCCGTCTAGGTCCGCTTGGTTTGGGTTCGCGACGGCGGGGCAGTTGTCGACGTCGCCGCAGACGCCGTCTCCGTCGGCGTCGTTTCCGGGATCGAGGGGGCAGGAGTCGCAGGCGTTTCCGATTCCGTCGGCGTCGCCGTCCGCCTGGTCGGCGTTCGCGATCGTCGGGCAGTTGTCCGCGGCGTCGCACAGCCCGTCGGCGTCTGGATCGTTGTTGAGGTCGCCCGGGCACTGATCGCACGCGTCGCCGACGGCGTCGCCGTCCGCATCGACCTGCTCGGGGTCGGCGACGGAGGGGCAGACGTCGCAGGCGTCGCCGACGCCGTCCAGGTCGGCGTCTTCCTGGCCCGCGTCCGCCGTCACCGCGCAGACGTCATCGAGGTCGGGGATGCCATCCGCGTCGGAGTCGGCGAGGGCGTCGACCGGACAGGTCGCGCCGTCTGGCCTCGGTCCGGCAGTCCCGCTCCCGAGCGGGCCGTCGCCGCAGCCGTTCCTGCCCCCGACGACGTAGTAGAAGAGGACCCCCGGAGGCGGGTCCTCGGAGTCGACCGTTTCCCGCGGCGCGACTTGCGGCGCACGGCACGCGTGGTTGTACGCGAACGGGTCTCCCGCGGCGACCGAGCCTCGGTAGACGTTGTAGACGTGTGCTTGCGGCGCGCCGTGCCAGGTCAGCGCCCCCGACGCGTCGAACCGGAGATCGGGAGTCTCGCCGGGGGTCGCCCAGGTCGCACGAAGGGTGGGCGCGCAATCGGTCGTGTCGTCCACGCCGTCCCCGTCCGAGTCCGCGGCTAGGACCGGCAGGCCGAGAGCGAGGGCGAGGCAGAGAACGCCCCCCACGGCGACAAAGCGCCGCGTGCGCGATCCCCTTCGGGGGGCCGAGGAGCGCGGAACGATTCGATGCATCGGGCTGGCCTGGATATACGGTCGTTCGGACGCCGACGCAGGAGGAATTTCGCTCGCCTATGCGATGCGTACACGCCAACTATGTACGCTCGCCCCGCTTCGGCCGGCGGATTCTAGCCTATCCGGCTATTCCGTGTGAACCGGCGCGGGCTCCGACGCGGTCGGGCCGACGAGAAACGGCCCGATCGCAAGGTTGTCGAGCTTTCCCTGCGCCCAGGAGCGGATCGCGTCGTCGGGAGAGCAGACGATCGGCTCCTCGTGCATGTTGAACGAGGTGTTCACGACGACCGGGACGCCCGAGATCTCGTGGTACTTGCGGAGCACCGCGTGGAACGACGGGTTCGTCTCGGCGTGGACGATCTGGGGCCTCGCCGTTCCGTCGATGTGCACGACCGCAGGGCAGTGCTCCTTCATCCACGCGGTGCAATCGAGGGTGATCGTCATGAAGCGCACAGACCATTCGGACGCGGGGTTCCACTGGAAAAGTTGCCGCTCGAACCCCGGAAGGACCGCCGGCGCGAACGGCATGAACTCGGTGCGGTTGAGGCGCTTGTTGAGCCAGGTGTTCACGCTGGGGTCGGAGGTCCGGTACATGATCGTGCGGCTTCCGAGCGCCCGCGGCCCGTACTCCATCGCCCCGTCGAAGCGCGCGACGACCCGGCCCGCATGGATCAGGCGGGCGATCTCGTCCTCGATCGGTTCGATGCGCCGGTAGGGGAAGCCGGCCGTTTGAAGAGAACGCTCGATCTCGGCCTCGGAGAACGAGGGGCCGAGGTAGACGTGCAGGAGTCGCTCGAATCGAGGCTCCTTCCCGGCCGAGCGCGCTTCCGCCATGTACGCGTCCGCCGCCGATCCCGCGGCGAGCCCGCCGTCTCCCATTGCGGGAAAGACGTACACCTTCTCGACACCGGGGAGGTCGGCGATCCGCTGGTTGAGGAGGACGTTCGCGAACACCCCACCGGAAAGACACACACGGCCGAGTCCGCTCTTCCGGACCCAGTGATCGACGAAGGCGACGACGACTTCCTCCAAGTGTTTTTGCACCGAAGCCGCGAGGTCCCGGTGCTCCCAGTCGGGGGGAAGCGCCGCGGCCATCGCGAGGAGCGCGGCACGGTGGAAGAGACGGCCGTCGTTCCGGATGTCTCCGTTTTCGTACCGTATCCAAGAGCGGAAGAGGTCGAGGTAACGGGGCTCCCCGTGCGCCGCGAGGCCGGTGATCTTCCCCTCGTGGATCGACGCGCGGTAGCCGCAGAGGTGGGTGACGTAGGCGTAGAAGTTCCCGATCGAGTCGAACGAGTCGATCCGGTGGAGGAGGCGTGGGCGCCCCCCCTCGATCGCCCAGATCGACGCCGCCGAGCCGTCCCCCCCGCCGTCGAGCGAGATCGAGAGGACCGTTTCCTCGCCGCTCGCGAGATACGCCGACATCGCATGGCACGTGTGGTGGTCGTGGTAGGAGATCGGCGCGCGGACCCCCGCCTCCTCGAGGAGCCGCTTCGCCCCCGCGCGCCGCCGCCCCATGGTGAGGCGCTTGAGGTGCCGGTAAGCCTTCCGCGCCGCCTTCGAGCCCCCGAGCGGCTTCGCGAGCGCGGCCGAGATCTCGTTTCGGACCCGCGCGACCGTCGAGGCTTCTTGGAACCAGCCCTTGTTCGGTTTCGACTCGGCGTGGAACGTCTCCCCGAGGGCCGCCATCGCGACGTGGTCCACGTCCTTCGGTTCGACTCCCGCGAGTCGCAGCGCCTCGCGCACCGACAGACGCGGGAACCCGATCGACATCTTCATGCGGTTCAGGCGCTCTTCGTTGACCGCCGCGACGAGGCGGCCGTCGGCGAGCACCACTGCCCCCGCGTCGTCGCCGTCGGTGACTCCCAAGATGATCGACATCGGTGGTCCCCTCACTCCTCCCGCGCGCCGAGCGCGGCGATTCGAGACAAGATGGCGTCTGCGACCGTCTCGATCAACGGGGAGGGGTACGCGACCCCTCCCAGGAAATCCACGGCCCCGAAGTCGTGGCCGCGATTGTCGAGCCAGACGATTTCGGCGTCCCGGGCCTTGGCGATCCGTTCCACCGCGTCGAGATCCGGTTGCGGCAACCGCCGAGTGTAGAGCACGGCGCAAGAGCCGTGGACCCGAGGGACCCCGTCCTCCGGATCGAGCTCGCGGTACAGCGCCCGCACGGACGGTTCGTCCACCACCCCGCCCCGGATGTTTCCGCGGAGCTTCCGAACGAAGTCGGGAAGATCGGGCGCAGGAGCGTCCCAGACCCGCTCCCGCAATCTCCGGCCCGGCTCGATCGCGACGATCGAAAGGTCCGGGCTCCGGAAGGTCAGCGCGAGGTTCGCTCCGAGGGAGTGCCCGACGATCCCGAAGGGCGGGCCCTTGGGCGCCCGCTCCCCGACCCGCGCGAGCGCATCGTCGATGGCGCGCCGGAAGTCGAGCGCGGAAACCTCCCGGCCCTCGGGGTACGAATCGGACCGCCCGAAGCCGGGGAGGCTCGGCGCGTACACCTCGGCTCCGCGGTCGGCAAGCCGCCGGGCGAGCAGCCGGTAGAGCGCCGCGTCGGCCCCCTCGCGGCGATTCCCGTGGAGGAGGAGGATCGCCGCCTTCGGCGGCGCGATCGCGGGGCGATACACCGCGACGTCGATGCGGACAGGGAAGGAATCGAGCGCGATTCGCTCGTCGGGCGCCGGGAAAGCGAGCCGGATCGCGCTCCATCCCCCTTCGGCTCGGATCTTCCGCGTCGCGTCGGCGAGGCGCGAGAGCGCGAAAACCGAGCCGATCCCCACGAGCCCCAGGGCGACGATCGCGACGCTCCGCCTCACCGCGGACCCCTGCCTCTCGCGGTCGCGACGAGGTAGAACGAAGACTCGAGATCCTCCCGAACGACCGCGAAATCTTCCCGCGCCGCCTCGGTCGAACGGACGCCCGTGATTTTTCCCCGCACCTTCGCGCGGAACGCCGCCGGGATCCGGTGCTTCACGTTGAGCTTCACGAGGAACCACTCGATGGCGCGCGCCGCGGGGTGCCGCATGTAGCGCTTGGAGCGGTCTCCGATCCGTTGGCCGTACAGCTCCACCTCGTCGAACCACTTCGAGAGTTCGTCCCGGAAGGCGGGAGCGTCGAACTCGCGGAAGTGGTTCCGGTTCATCGGGTCCTCGAGCGAGCCGAACGAGAGCGCTCCGTTGACGGTCGCGCAGACGAAAATACCGCCCGGGCGGAGCAAGCGGGCCGCCTCGTCCAGAAACGGCACGTGGTCGGGGAGGTGCTCGAGCAACTCGTCGGCCACGACGGCCTCGAAGGAGGCATCCCGGAACGCGATCCGCTCCGCCGCCATGCGGACGTACTCGAGGCCCGGTTTCCCGTAATTTTCCCGGGCATAGCGGAGGAGAAGCGGTTTCACGTCGAGGCCGATCGCGAACGGAGAACGCCGCGCGAGGATCGCGGTGCCGAACCCCGCTCCACACCCCGCGTCGAGGACGCTCCGCTCTCCCACCCGCTCCGCCGCGAAGGAGTAGAAGGCGTTGTGGACGGCGACCATGTAATCGCTCGACACCCCTCCCTCCGCGACGAGGAAGTCGATCTCGGGGTAGGCACGAATCAGGTCCTCAGGGGCGAGACGCGACACTTCGGCCTCCGATCCGTCCGAGCATGCCGACGGCGTACAGGATTCCACCGATCCCCGCGAAAAGCGTGGAAAGGAGCAGGGCGAGAAGCGCGAACCCCCCGGCATCGGCGGCTCCCGCACCCCGCACCGTCGCCAATGCGACGAGCACCCCCTCGCGGACCCCGAGGCCGTTGAGCGAAATCGGGATCATCGAGGCGACGACCGAGGCGGGCACGATCAGAAAGAAGTCGAGGAGCGGGATTTCGATCCCGACGGCCCGCGCACACGCGACGTGGAATAGGACGGCGACGACCTGGAGCGCGATCGACCAGCCGACGACCGCGGGGGAAGAGGCCCCCGCGAGGAAGAGTCTCGACGACTCCGAGAGAGAGGGGGCGAGCCGCGCGAGCCGCGCGTCGCGGGAGGCGAGGCGACCGGAGATTCCCTCGAGCCACCGGAGGCGAGGGACCAGGAGGCCGAGCGCGACGGCGAGGCCGGCGACGAGCGCGACGCCGACCAGGACCGATCGTGGGAACGGAGGGGCTTCCTCGAAGAACGCGAGGAGCGCGGCGACGCCCGAGACGGCGAGCATGGCCACGAATCCGATCCCCCGCTCGACCAGGAGCGCCGCGTAGGACGCGATCTTCCCGCCGGAGCCCGAGGCGTAGTAGCCGCGGACTAGGTCCCCGCCGACCGACGTCGGGAGGAAGCTGTTGAAAAAGAGCCCCATGTGAACGAGGGCGAGAAGATCCCAGAACCCGCGTCGCACGCCGCCGGCGAGGAGGATCCGGCGCCAACGGGCCGCCCAGACGAACTTCGCCGCGACCTGGGCGGCGAGGCCCAAGGCGGCGAAGCGCCAGTCGGCCGTGCGGAGCGAGCGCGCGACCTCCGACGGGTCGAGGGCGGAGAGGAGCCAACCGAGGAGGACGAGTCCCACGACGGTCCGGAGGGCGACCTTGAGCGAACGGCCGCTCAACGAAGCGCTCCGGCGAACGCGCCCGCTCCGAGCAGCTCGAGGACGAGCATTTCGGCCTCGAGAGCGTCGGCGGGGAGCGAACCCCAACCGGTTCGTCGAAGCACGAGGTCCTCCGGAGTGCGAACCGACTCGTTCCGGACGATCGCATCCACGAGCGAAGCCGCCGCCGAGCGGTCGCGCGCGGCGAGATCGCGGAACTCGGGCCAGGTGGGCGGAAGGGGTCCCGGAGAACGGGAGAACGGAACGGCGCGACGACCGGGGAAGATCCGCTCGACCGTCTTCGCGCCGACGAGGCGCGCCGTCGTCCATTTGACTCCGGAGACCGAGTGGAGTCCGCGAAGCCCCCCCCCGGTTCCGTGGTCGTGGATCGTTTCCCTCACCGCCAACACCTCGCTTTCCGGGCGACGAGCGGGGAGGAGCCCGGCATGGACCCTCAGGATCTCGCCGCGGCGGAGGTCGAGGCCGGGAACCGCGGCGTTGAGGTCGGCGATGAAGCGCTCGATCTGCAGTTCGCTCGGCGACGCCGTCCGGACCGAGGGTTCGCAACGGTCGTGGTAGGTCCCTGCGAAGAGTCGTCCCTTCCAGCCCGTCAGGAAGTAGGTGCTGCCGCCCGGAGCGGGCGGGGCGACCGCGACGGCGTGCGTCGAGACCGGAGGCCGGTCGAACAGGAGATTGAACGCGAGCGAAGGGTGGAACAGGTCAGGGATGCCCCCGAACTCCCTCGCCCACGGACCGGCGCAGTTCACGACGACGGGCGCGTCGAACGACCACTCGGTCCCGTTCTCCGTGTCGCGCGCCACGACTCCGGCCGCGCGCCCTCCTTCGGCGCGGACGGACAGCGCCTCCATCCGGTTGAGGGCGGAGGAACCGAGATCGCAGGCGGCGCGGAGCATCTCGACGAGAAGACGCTCGGAGTCGGGCATGACGGCGTCGTACCAGACCGCTCCCCCGCAAAGACCCTCCGTCCTCGCCCCGGGGAACCAGTCCCGGACGCGATCGGCCGACGCCACCGCACCCCACGGGAGCCGACGGTCATCCCGCACCCCGATGTTTCTCCCGGCGGAAAGCAGGTGATTCGCCAGCAGCGCGGCTGCGAGGATCGTGGGCCGTCGCGCTCCCTCGCCGTAGAGCGGCATGAGGCACGGGAGGGGCCCGACGAGATCGGGAAAGTGCCGGAGGAACCAGCGGCGTTCTCCGACGGACTCGCGGAAGCGCGTGACGTCGAGGCTCTGGAGGTAGCGGAGTCCGCCGTGGACGATCCGGAGGCTGTTCCACGTCGTCTCCCCGCCGAAGTCGCGTTTCTCGAGGAGGAGCGGGCGGAGGCCGCGCCGGGCCGCTTCGAGCGCGACGCCGACGCCGTACACGCCGCCCCCGACGACCACGAGGTCCCAAGACCTCCGCGCCGCAGCGCCGGGGTCGCGCGCGATCACACCCCCCATCGACGCCTCCAGTCCTGGAAGACCATGAGGGTCCACAGCACGTGGGAGTGGTTGGCCGCTCCTTCGAGATGCTCCCGCTTTAGGCGCTCGATCGCGGCGGTCCGGATGAGCCCTTCCTCGGCGAGACGCGTCGGGGAGAGCAGCTCCTCCATGAGGGGGCGTAGTTCCGCCCCCAGCCAATGCTTGATCGGGATGCTGAAACCCTCCTTCCGGCGGTACACGCACGCGGGAGGGACGCGCCGCGCGGCGACCTCCTTCAGCAGAATCTTCGTCGCCGCGCCCCGCACCTTGAGGGAGGACGGCGCGGAGAAGGCGAGTTCGACCACCTCGTGGTCGAGGAGGGGGACGCGCCCTTCGAGGGAGACCGCCATCGACATCCGGTCGACCTTCGCGAGGCAATTCTCCGGGAGGTAGCTGAACAGGTCGACGTAGAGCGCGCGATCCACGGCATCCCTCGAGCCTGCGCGGGATGCGATCTCGAAGATGTGCGCCCCCGCAGGGGTGGGCATCGCGGCGAGGGCGTCCGAGGTGACGAGCGTCTCCCGCGACCGGTCGTCGAGGAAGATCCGCCAGCGGGCGTGGCCCATTGCCGGGTCGAGGCGGGCGCCCTCGATGAACCGCTTCGCCTTGTTGACGAGGCCTTTTTTCGCCCGGGTCGGCCGGAGCGCGTCGATCGCCGGCTCGAGCAGTCCGCTCCGGAGAATGGAGGGAATCCGCCGCCACACCCGCTCCCGCTCGAGCGCGGCGTAGGTCTCGTAGCCGCCGAAGACTTCGTCGCCTCCATCGCCCGAGAGGACGACCGTCACCTCTTCCCGGGCGAGCCTCGACACGAGGAAGGTCGGAAAGATCGAGAAGTCGCCGATCGGGTCGTCCATGTGACGCATCAGCCGGTCGAACGTCCCGGCGACGTCGGGGTGGATCGTCTCGACCCGGTGACGCACCCCGAGGTGGGAGGCGACGCGGCGCGCCCAAGGACTCTCGTCGTAGGAGGGGTCGTCGAACGCGACGCTGAAGGCACGGGCGTCCCCCATCATCGCGACGACGAGTGAGCTGTCGACGCCGCCCGAAAGGAAGGCGCCGAGCGGGACGTCGCTGACCATTTGTCGCCGGACCGCGCGTCCGACCGCATCCTCGATCCGGTCCCCCCACTCGCGGGCGGAAGCGCGATCTTGCGTCTCCCGGACCGGAACGTCCCAGTAGCGTCGCGAGCGCGCCTGTCCCGTCCGGACATCGACGAGGAGCGACTCCGAAGGATGGAGCTTCCTGACGCCGACGAGGAGCGTCGCGGGCGCGGGCACGTACTCCCACGCGAGCAACTGGCCGAGCGCGTCGACGTCCAGACGACGCTCGACGAGACCCGACGCGAGGAGGGACTTGAGTTCGGAACCGAAGATGAGGTGCTTCGGAGAGAGGGCATAGTAGAGCGGCTTGATGCCGATCCGGTCGCGCGCGAGGAAGACCACGCCGCGTTTCGCGTCGTGGAGAGCGATCGCGAACATACCGTTGAGACGCTCGACGAACGCCTCTCCGTGCTCCTCCCAGAGGTGGGGAATGACCTCACCGTCGGTGTGGGACGCGAAGCGGTGGCCGCGCTTTTCGAGGTCTTCCCGGAGCTCCCGGAAGTTGTAGATCTCCCCGTTGAACACCGCGCGAATCGAGCCCGTCTCGTCGAAGTACGGCTGGGCGCCGCCTTCGACGTCGATGATCGCGAGGCGACGCATCGCGAGGCCGACGCCGTGGGCGTCGTGGCGATACGCCCCGTCCGGTCCGCGGTGAACGAGCGTTTCGGCCATCGCGTCGAGCCGGTCGAGGGGGACGCTCGCCCCGGCGAGCGGGACGATTCCCGTTATCCCGCACACGGCAGTACCCGCGCGAACAGGCGTTTCATCTTTTCCACATAGACCGGTCGTGCGTACCGGCGCTGGTAGAGGGAGAGCGCTCCGCGCGCGACCCGCTCCGCCGCGGCGCGGTCCTCGAGCGCCCGGCGGAGGGCGGCGCCGAACGAGGCGGGATCGGGCTCCGCGAGGAAGCAAACCTCGTCGTCGAGGACCTGGGTGTGGGAGAGGATCCGCGTGGCGACGAGCGGTTTCCCGCTCGCGAGCTGCTCGTAGATCTTGAGGGGGGTGTTCGTTCCCTCGATGCGGGGGGAGACGAGGACCGCGGCGCGGTCGACGAGCCGCCGGGCCTCGCTCTGAGGGACGCGACCCGTGAAAATCGTGTCGTCCGCGATCCCGGCACGGACCGCTTGCTCTCGGTAGCGGGCGATCTGCTCGGCCGACCCGCCGACGAGTACAAGCACGGGGCGAGACGGGGAGTCCTTCACCGCGGCGAAGGCGTCGAGAAGGAGCCCGATCCCCTGATAGGCCTCCATCGTCCCCGCGTATGCGACGACCGGACGCCCCGCCGGAAGCGGGATCTCGACGGCCGTCGCGGGCGGATCGCCCGGGGCCGCGCGCAGACGCACCGGTTCGAAGATCGAGTTCTCGATCAGGAAATGCCGGCTGGGATCGGGCATGCGGGGGACGGCGTAGTCGGAGAGCTCGGGGCAGATCGTGATCACCCCGTCGGCCGCACGGAGGGCGGAGTTCTCGAGCGCCTCGAACGCTCCGATCAGGAAACGCGACTTCGTGAAGGCGAAGTTCGTCAGCTGCTGGGGAAGGCTCGAGTGCATGTCGTAGATCAGGCGGAAGCGGAAGATCGGCTTGAGGAAACGGCAGAAGAACACCGCCTCCTCGTGCGCGTGAACGAAGTCGTACCGACGTCGGAGGAGAAGCCCGAGCGTCCAAAGCACCAAGAAGACGTCGAGGAACGCCTTGACGGCCGAGGGGCCGACCGGAATCGGGCCGAGGAAGCGGAAGCGCGGGATCCGGATGATCCGAACTCCCGGAAGGTCGGGGTCCTGCCCCTCTCCATACGTCAGGATGTCCACCTCGATTCCGAGCTCGCTCGTGACGAGGGTGCGGTAGTAGACGCTGAACGGCGTCCCGCGAGGGGAGAAGAAGGGCTGGGGGGCGATCACGAGGGCGCGCATCAGGCCCTCGCCGCGCGGACGCGCCATTGCATCGCGACCTGGTTGCACACGAACTCGATCACCGAGGCCCTCCGGCCGAAGCGCGCAAAGCCGGGTCCGGGGGCCGCGAGGCCGGAGAGAAGCGACGCGACCGGAGCCGCGTCGTCGAACGCCGCGTCGAGGGCGAAGCCGTACGACCCGACCCGCCGCACCTCGCGGGGAAACGGCAGGGGGTCGCTTCCGGGGATCACGCGGAACCCCAGCGCCTCGGCACGCGCGAAGAGCGCGGGGGTGCGGCCGTAGCGGAGGCGGCCACCATTGTCCCCGAGGAAGACCCGAACGTGGTCGGCTTCGGCGAGCGCCTCCGCGACGCGCCTTCCGCGTGCGGACCACCATTTTCCGAACCCCCAGGGGATCACGGCGACGGCGCCGCTCGCGAGGACGCGCGCGAGGCACTCCTCGAGGGCGAGGCCATCGGGGATCTCTTCGACGCATCCGAGGCCGAGAACTTCGAGGCGCTCTCGCGTCGCGATCTGGCGCCCGTCGACGAGGAGGATCCTGCGACCGTCCTCCGCGCGCGCGAGGGCCGAACGACCGTCCGCCCCGGCGGAGACCGTCCACCGATTCGCGTAGAGGGGAAGCGGCTCGTCGAGGATCCCGCGGAGCCTCCGTACCCCCCACGACTCGGTCAAGAAGAGGATACCGGGGTCGGCAACGGTTTCGGGAATCTCGCGGACCGCTGCGTCGAGGTTCGATCGGGCGGAGTCGAGGAATGTCCCCAACTCGAAACACGGGTGGAGATGGACGTGGCCGTCGGCGAGGAGGCGGAGGCTCACGGCGCGGCCCTTTCGGGAAGGGGAACGCGGAAGGGGCCGCGCCCGAGGATCTCCGCGGTCTCGGCGAGACCGTGGGGCAGATCCCAGCGGGGTTCGTACCCGAGCGCCTCGCGGGCGCGCGAGATGTCGAACGCGGTGTTCCCCGAGAAAAACCGCATCGTGCGCCTTGAGATCGGCGGTTCCTTTCCGAGAAGGCCGAAGGCTCCCTCGAGTACGAGCGCCCCCGCGAGGAAGACCGGCCTCGGGACCGTCCGGGGCATCGACGCGCCGGTCAGGCGAGCGATCTCCCGCACGAGGTCCCGGACGGGAATCGCGCGCGCGTCGGCGATCACGAAGACCCCTCCGGTCGCGGCTTCGCGCTGCGCCGCGAGTTCGAACGCGTCGAGCATGTCGCGAATGTAGACGCAGTGCCGGAGCGTGTCGGACTTCCCGACGAGGAAGAAGCGGCCCTTCCCGATCGACCGGAAGAGCTTCTCCGTCCGCGGGCACCCTGGTCCGTAGACCCACGCCGGGCGGAGGACGACTCCCGGGAATCCGGCCCTCGCCGCTTCCAGAACGACCGCTTCGCCGGCGAGTTTCGTCCGTTCGTACGCGAGCTCGGGACGGCAGGGGGAGTCCTCGTCGTACGGTGGATCGGTCACCTCGCCGTAGACGCCGACGCTGCTGCAGTGGACGAAGCGACGCACCCCCGCAGCGGCCGACGCGTCGACGAGGGTCCTCACGCCGGCGACGTTGACGCGGGCGAACTCGGCTTCCGGGATCGATGCGCCGAGGTGCGCGGCCGCGAGGTGGAAAACCGTGTCGACGCCGCGGACGGCGCGCGCCTGGACCGCGGGGTCGGCGACGTCCCCCTCGATCCGATGGAGGTCGGCACGCGCGCCGAGCGGGGCGAGACGGTCGAGATGGAGGTCGAGGGCGACGACCGTCCGCCCCCGTCGGAGCTGGTCCGCGGCGAGGTGGCTGCCGATGAACCCCCCCGCACCGGTGACGAGCACCCGTTCGTTCAAGCCAACCGCCTTCCCACCACGGAGACGGCGTACCCGCGGAAGAAGAAGAGGAGGGCGTCGAGGCTCGAGATCGCGCGCAGGATGGGATAGGCGAGAGAGTAGAGGCGGAGCTGCTTCTCGACCGCGCGAAGCTGGTCCTTCGAGGAGGGAGCGATCGTACCCTCCTTCACGGCGGGGCCCGCTTTTTTCTTCGCGAGGACCTTGACGTAGGCGAAGTTGATCGCGAGTTCGAGAATCTCGGTGAAGAACCTCGAGTACGTTCCTCTCGCGACCGGCTCGATGCCCGCGTCGCGGAACATGCGCTCGTGGTCCTCGAGGGTGTACCCCACGACGACGTGACCGTAATCCTGTTTGCGCATGCCCACGAGGTGCTTGAGGACCGTCACCGGCTTCCAGGTTTCGCCCGTCGGCGTGCTCGCGATGACGATTCCGCCGGGCTTCACCACTCGCGCGAGCTCGCGGGAAAACGGGCGGCAATCGGCGAGGTGCTCGTGCACGTCGATGCTCACCACGACGTCGAGCGAGCCGTCGGGGAGCGGGATCCGGTCGGGAGATCCGGCCAAGACCCGCTCGCCGAGCAACTCCTCCATCTCTGCGATGTGCTCCGGCTCGTTTTCGATCCAGGTCCAGGTTCCGCCGGCGGCGCGAAAGTGGTGGTTCAGGGCCCCGTTGTTGTCCCCGTTCGTGATGAGGGCGCAGCGCAGACCTTCGAGGTCGCCCAGTTGCCGAAGGATCAGGCGGAGCTTTTGCTGCTTCTTGAGCGACTTCGAGAACATCTGCAACTGCCAAGGAGTGGGTGCCATCGATTCCTCGAACGAACGGCCGCCGGTTCGGACGGCAGCATGTCTCAGAGAACGGTTCCAGCGCGACTATATGGGTCGGCTTCTTCGCATGTCATCGTCCTCTTCGCAGTATATATACAGCGATCGAAACGACTTGCCGGACCCGAAGCGGGTGGAGGAATGAGAGGAAAACGGTCGTTCCGGGAGACTCTCGGTCTTCCGCGCGTTGACACCGCGCCCGCCGGGTCCCTATCGTTCGGTCCCGTGGCGCCGACCGCCCCCGACGTCTCCATCGTAGTCCCCCTCTACAACGAGGAAGCGAACGTGCAACCCCTTTGCAACGCGATTCGCGAGGCGCTTCGCGACTGGCAGCGCTCGTGGGAAGCGGTTCTCGTCGACGATGGGAGCCGGGACCGGACGCGGGAACTCTCGATCGACGAGCGTCGCCGCGACCGGCGCTTCCGGGTCGTCGTCCTCCGCCGGAACTCGGGGCAGACGGCCGCGATGGCCACTGGGTTCGCCCACTCTCGCGGGAGGATCATCGTCAGCATGGACGGCGACCTGCAGAACGATCCCCGGGACATTCCGATTCTCGTCGAGCGGGTCGAGGCGGGATGGGACGTCGTCTGCGGGTGGAGGAAGGACCGAAAGGACAAATGGTTTTCGCGGAAGCTCCCGTCGAGGATCGCGAACCGGATCATCGCCTGGATGACCGGCGTGCCGATCCACGACAACGGGTGCTCGCTCAAGGCGTATCGCGCCGACGTGATCCGTTCGCTGCGCCTCTACTCCGACATGCACCGTTTCCTGCCGGCATTGTCCTCGATGACGGGGGCTCGGATCGACGAGGTGGTGGTCCGGCACCATCCGCGGATCCACGGCGAGAGCAAGTACGGCATCTCCCGCACGTTCAAGGTCCTCGCCGACATGGTCACGATCAAGATGGTCACGCAATTCGCGTCGCGACCGTCGGTCTGGTTCGGGAGACTCGCCGTTCCGTGGCTCGTCCTCGGCGGCGGCGCCGTGGCGGCGTGGCTGTGGCAGCTCCGGGGCCCGGCGGGGGCCGGAACGATCGTCTTCCCCTCCGTCGCGGCGATGTTCTTCTATCTCGCGGGACACCTTCTCGCCCTTTCGGTCTTCGGGGAGCTGGTCCTTGCCCGCTCCGACACGGCATTCCTGTCGCGGCTCGCCACGGTCCTGGCGGTGCCCGTCGGCGAGAGTGGGCCCGCGCCGAAGGGAGAGGGCGCATGAGACCTTCGCGGCGGGCGACCGACGTCGCAGAGATCGACCTGAGTGTCGTCTGTTCGGTGAGCCGCCTGTCGAAGGACCTCGGCGCCGTTCACCGCGCCTACACCGGAGTCGTGGCCCGAACCGGACGCACGGCCGAGTTCCTCTACGTGTTGAACGGTCCCCAACCGGAGGCGGAGGCGTCGCTGCTCGCGGAACCTCCCGGGCCGTTTCCTCGGAAGGTTTACCGACTCGCGAAGGGGTTCGGAGAGGCGGCGGCGCTCGACCTCGCGTTCTCCCTCGCCCGCGGTGCCCTCGTCGTCACGATTCCCGACCGCTTCCAGGTGGAGCCCGAGGACCTGGCCGAGGTCCTCGCCCGGCTCGACGGCGGGGACGAGGTCGTCGTCACGCGCCGGGAGCCGCGCCGCGACCCGCTTTTGAACCGTCTCCAATCGCGCGTGTTCCACGCGCTCACCCGCAAACTCTCCGGCAGGCGCTTCCAGGACATGACGTGCGCCCTGCGCGGCTTCACGCGGGAAGCCGCGCGGTCGCTCGAGCTGTACGGAGACCTGCACCGGTTCCTCCCGATCCTCGCGGCGGCGCGGGGCTTCGCGGTCCACGAAATCCCCGTCCGGCAGCGTGAGGAGGACGCGCGACTCCGTGTTTTCGGGCCGGGTCTCTACGCGCGGCGGCTCCTCGACATCCTCCAGATCTTCTTCTTGACGAAGTTCACGAGAAAGCCGCTCCGGTTCTTCGGACTGATCGGTCTCGCGCTCGGCTTCGTCGGTCTCGCGATCGCTCTCTGGCTGACCGCCGAACGCCTCTTCGGAAAGACGGCCCTCGCGGAGCGGCCGCTGCTCCTGCTCGGGGTCCTTCTCCTGGTCCTCGGCGTCCAGATCGTTTCGATCGGCCTCATCGGCGAGATCGTGATCTTCCTCGGCTCGCGAGGTCAGGACGTTCCGGCCGTCGAGGTGGAGCCCGACGAGGAGTGAGCGAACGACCCGCCATCGTCCTCCCGTGGGGCGCCGGCGTCGGCGACGGGAGGCGAAGACTCGCCGTCCCGCGGGGCTGGCGGGTGACCGCGTGCCGCCCGAAGGGGGCGCGGCCGGTGTCGAGGGGCGCGGTCGCTCGGGCGCTCGACAAGCCGATCGGAACGCCGCCGCTTTCCGACCTGGCCCGCGGTCGCCGCGACGCCTGCGTGGTCGTCGAGGACTGCACGCGCCCGGCCAGGCTCGACGAGATCCTGCCGGCCGTGCTCGAGGCCATTCACGCCGGGGGCGTCCCACCCGATCGCACTCGGATCCTCATCGGCTCCGGCGCTCATGCCCCGATGGAGAGGCCCGATCTTCTCCGCAAGCTCGGCCGCGCGATCGTCTCCCGCTACGACGTTTCGAATCACCACCCCTACGAGAACTTGGTCGATCTCGGCACCTCGCGGCGGGGAATCCCGATCCGGATCGACCGGCTCTTCCACGACGCGGACCTCAAGATCGCCGTGGGATCGGTGCTGCCCCACCCCTACGCCGGCTTCGGCGGCGGGGCGAAGATCGTGCTTCCGGGGGTATCCGGGATCGAGACGCTCGAGGCGAACCATCGCCCCGCCGTGATCGGCGTGAAGGGCGGGCTCGGGAACGTCGAGACGAACACCGCCCGCGAGGAGATGGAGGAGATCGCGCTTCGGGTGGGCCTCGAGGCGATCGTCAACGTCGTCATCGACGACCGCCGCCGGACTGCGGGGGTCTTCTACGGGCACCCCGTCGCGGCTCACCGGGCCGCGGTCGCCCTCGCGCGGAAGGTCTACGCGACATCCCCGCCTTCCCGGCCTGCGGACGTCGTCGTCCTCAACGCCTACCCGAAGGACGGCGAGCTGCTCCAGGTGGGGAACGCCTTCAACGTCCTGCGGTCCTCGAGCGCGATGCCGGTGCGACCGGGGGGGGTGGTCGTCGTGACCGCCGCCTGCCCGCGCGGGCGCGGCTGGCATGCGCTCCACGGACCCGGCGGGCGTCTCTATCGGAAACCGGTCGAGCGCGAATGGCTCGAGGGAAGGCCGGTCGTCTTTCACTCGCCGAACCTCAACGAATCCGACGCGCGGGTCTCGTTCTGGGAGGGGTACCCGTTCGAGCCGACGTGGGCGGGCGTCGTCCGCCGCGTGCGGTTGCTCGCCGGGGATCGCCCGCGCGTCGCCGTCTTCCCGTGCGCGCCCCTCCAGCTCTTGGGGGCCGGACGATGAGCGGCCCGCCGGCGACCTTCTACGTCCGGGTCGGAAAGCGCGCGGTCGATCTCGTCGTCTCGCTTCTGGCCCTCACGCTCCTCTCGCCGCTCTGGCTCGGAATCGCCCTCGCGATCGTGCTCGACTCGCGCGGGGGGGCGTTCTACCGGCAGGAGCGGATCGGCCTTCATGGCCGTCCTTTCCGCCTCTGGAAGTTCCGGTCGATGGTGGTCGGGGCCGAGCACAGGGGGGCGGGAATCCTCGTCGAGAGCAACGACGCGCGGGTGACGCGGGTGGGGAGGCTCATCCGAAAGCTCAGCCTCGACGAGATCCCGCAGCTCTTCAACGTGGTGACGGGCGAGATGAGCGTCGTCGGGCCGCGCCCGGGGCTCCGCTACCAGGCGGAGCTGTACGACGACGTCCAGCGCCGGCGCCTGCTCGTCAAGCCCGGGGTCACCGGCTGGGCGCAGGTGAACGGCCGCAATTCGATCGAGTGGCCGCGACGGATCGAACTCGACCTCGAATACGTCGAGCGGGTTTCCCTCGGGATGGACTTGAAGATCATTCTCCGCACCATTCCGTCGATCCTGAAGGGGGAGGACATGATCGCGGGTCGCGACTACTGGAAGGAGCGAGGGAAGGAGCGGGAGGCCCGCGATGGCCGCTGATCGGATCGTCCTCGTCGGGGCGGGGGACCACGGACGCGGCGTCCTCGAGATCCTGATGCGGATCGGCGGGACGGAAGTGGGGGGGGGGGGGGG
>CAZVOE010000045.1:0-5024 GCA_964628935.1 uncultured Acidobacteriota bacterium | reverse complement strand
CCCCCCCCCCACGACCCGAAGGCGGCACCGGTCCTCGGGATTCCGGTCCTCGGAACGACCGACTGGCTGGTTTCGAACCTTCCGTCGCTCGACGCGAAGGTCCTCCTCGCGATCGCCGCGCCGGCGTCGAAGCGGAAGCTGGCCGCGAAGCTCGACGCCGCGGGGGCGCGATGGGCGACCGCGGTTCACCCGAGCGCGTCCCTCTCACCGAGCGTCTCGATCGGGCCCGGCTCGATCGTCAACGCCGGGGTCGCCGTCGTCTACGAAGCGCGTCTCGGGGCGCATGTGACGGTGAATTTGAACGCGACGGTCGGCCACCACGTCGTGCTCGGCGATTACTCCACCGTGGCGCCCGGCGCGAACCTCCTCGGAAAGGTGACGATCGGGGAGGGATGTCAGATCCACGCCAACGCGGTCATCCTTCCATCTCTCTCCGTGGGGGACGGCGCTGTCGTGGGGGCCGGGGCGGTCGTTCTGAAGAACGTCCCCGCGGGGGTCACGGTGTTCGGGAACCCTGCGCGGGTGATTCCCGCGACCTGATCCTTTCCACGAGCGCCACGATCGCCGCGACGTTCGCGAAGTGCTCCGGCATCACCTCCTCCGGGGGGATCGCGAGCCCGAAAGCCGTCTCCACCTCGCCGAGAAGGGTGATCATCCCCACCGAGTCGAGGCCGAGTTGGAGGAGGTCGTCCGTCGGACGGGGCCGCGAGGTTCCCGGCGGCAGGACCCCAGCGACGATCGTCGCCACGCGTTCGACAGTTTCCTGGTTCACGTCCGTTCCTCCGCCGCCGGTCCTTCCGGATCTTGCCGGCGGGGCTCCTGGGGAGCGCTTCGACCGTCACGAAGCGGCCGGGGATCTTGTAGGCCGGGAGGCGTTCATGGAGGAATGTCCCCAATTCTTCGCCGCTCACCGCGGCGCCGGCGCGGGGGACGACGTAGGCCCGGATCGCCTCGCCCAGAAGCGGATCGGGGACGCCGACGACCGCCGCCTCCGAGACATCGGGATGCTCGAGGATCGCCTCCTCGATTTCCTTGGGGGAGATCCGGTGGGCGCCGCTCTTGATCATCTCGCGGGTGCGGCCGAGAACCCAGAGGTACCCGTCCTCGTCGCAGCGGCCGAGGTCTCCGGTGTGGTAGCCGTTCCGGTCGAGGACCCGCCCGGTCTCCTCGGGGTCGTTCCAGTACCCCTCCATGATGTTGGAGCCTCGCGCGACGAGCTCCCCCTCCTCGTTCGGAGCGGCCTCGGTGCCGTCCTTCCGGAGGACGCGCACCTCGACGTTCGGGATCGCGATTCCGATCGAGCCGATCTTCCGCGGGAGGTCCTCCGGCGGAAGGTAGGTGAGGCGCGCTCCCGCCTCGGTCGCGCCGTACATGACCCAGAGTTTTTTCCCGGGGAACGCTTCGAGGACCCGCCGGATCGTCGCCGGGGCCATGGCCCCTCCGGCCTGCGTCAGGTAGCGGAGTGCCGGGAGGTTCTTTCTCGCGACGTTCGTGCGGTCGAGAAGGATCGCGAAGGTCGAAGGAACCCCGGCGAAGCCGGTCGCCTCCTCGCGTTCCATCGCGTCGACCGCGAGCTGCGGGAAGAGGAAACGGTTCTCGAGGACGAGGCTCCCGCCCGCCGCGACGTGGGTGTTCAGGAGGGACTTCCCGTACACGTAGAAGAACGGGAGGACGACGAGCATCCGGTCGGCCGCCGTCAGTCCGAGGTAACGGACGATGCTCCGCGTGTTCGCGACGAGATTCAGGTGGGAAAGGGTCGCCCCCTTCGGCTTTCCGGTGCTCCCCGAGGTGTAGACGATCGAGGCGCGGTCGAGGTCGAGGAGGAGGACTTTCGGAGCCGAGCCCCCGTCGAGGGATGACCAGTCGCCGCGGGTGCGGACGCGGACCCGCGCCTCGATCGGGGCGGGGCAGAGCAGAAGCTCGACCGATGGCGCCCCCTCGATCGCCCGGCGAGCGAGGTCCGCGAATCGCGCCCCGATCGCGAGCGCCCGCGCCGCGCAGTCGACGAGCTGGGTGGTGAGCGAGCCGGCGTCGAGGTGGGTGTTGAGGGGAACCGCGATCGCCCCCGCCGCGAGGGCGCCGTAATACGCGGCGACGTAGAAGGGTCCGTTGTCGTCGAGGATCCCGACTCGGTCGCCGCGGCGGATCCCTTCCTCGACGAGGAGGCGGGCGACCCGATTCACCTCGGTCTCCATCTCGCCGTAGGAAACGCGTGCGTTCCCCTGAAGCAGGAGCGGCGAGGACGGGTCGCGGTCGGCCGACCGAAAGAGGAACTCGTGCAGGAGGACCGGTTCCACGGCGCCCAATCTAGCGTTCGACCGACGCGATCGCCGCACGGAGGGCCGAGACGGTTTCCGAGATCTCTCGCTCGGTGAGACGGTTGTGGAAGGGGAGGGAAATCGTGCGCGCACTCACCGCCTCGGCCACCGGAAACATTCCCTCGCGGAAGCCGAACCGCTCCCGCATGTAGGGCTGGAGGTGGATCGGGACGAAGTAGTTCCGGCACGCGATTCCGCGGCGCCGCAACTCCGCGAGGACCCGGTCGCGATCTTCGCGGGTGAAGCGATCCGCCAGACGGACGACGTAGACGAACCAGGAGATCCGCTCTCCCGGCCGTGGAGGGGCGGGGAGCACGACGCCGGGGACGTCCGCAAGGGCCTCGCCGTAGAGGGCATGGACGCGGCTGCGCATTTCGATGAACGATTCGATGCGACGGAGTTGGGAGAGGCCGAGCCCGGCGTTCAGATCGGCGAGACGGTAGTTGAACCCCATCCGCTCGTGTTCGAGCCAACCTCCCCCCGGTCCGCGCCCCTGATTCCGAAGGCTCCGGCAAAGCGAGGCGATCTCTTCCCGGTCGGTCACGATCACCCCGCCTTCTCCCGTCGTGATCTGCTTGTTCGGGTAAAAGGCGTAGACCCCGGCGTCGCCGAAGGTTCCGGTCATCTTGCCGCCCACGGTCGAACCGAGCGACTCGCAAGGATCCTCGAGGACCGCGAGCCCCCGTCTCCGGCCGAGGGCGACGATCGCCTCGATCTTGCACGGCCTGCCGAAGACGTGAACCGGGAGGAGCGCGCGGGTCCGGTCGGTGATCGCCGCCTCCGCCGCCGCGGGATCGAGATCCCAGGTGTCGGGGTCGATGTCGGCGAAGACCGGCTTCGCCCCTTCGAACAGGAAGCAGTTGGTCGAGGCGACGAACGAGAACGGGGTCGTCACCACCTCGTCCCCGGCGCCGATGCCGAGCGCGATCACGGCGAGGTGGAGGCCGCTCGTGCCGCTGTTGACCGCCACGGCGTGGCGGGCGCCCGTGTACGAAGCGATGGCTTCCTCGAAAGCGGGTCCAGTCGGGCCAAGGCTCAAGATGTCGGAGCGGAGGACTCGACAAACCGCCTCGAGGTCGGTCTCGTCGAGGTCGGGCCGGGAGAGCGGGATCCGGATGTCCAAGGGGTATTCTCCTGAAAAAGGGCCGGAATCGGCAGATCCTAGCACGCTCCGGGCCGCCCGAATTCCCGGCATGCCGACGTCGCCGTAACCATCCAATAATTACAGCCGGACGGCAGGAATTACAGATCTGTAGGCCGCCGTACGTCAGGCGCCGCGGGGTCGGCGGGGATCGGTTTCGCTCGGCCCACGTAAGCCTCAAGAATAGAACAACTTGGAAGGGGGCGTCGGCTTTGTCGGCACGGCCGGCTCCTGGCACCCGCCTTGCCCTACAGGGTCCCGAGCGCTCCCCCCCGGAGCGCGAAGGATCGGATCGAAAAGGAGACCGACGGATGCGACGCTTCCCCCCGCGCATCGCCGTGATCGCCGGCATCGCCTTCCTCCTCGCGGCCCCGCTTTCCGCCTTGGCGGGGACGATCTCGATCGCCTGGGATCCCGTTCCTGGGGCGACCGGCTACCGCGTCTACTATGGGACGCAGTCGGGGGTCTATACGCAGAACAGGACGTTCACGAGCACGAGCGCGACGATCGGCGACCTCCAGGACTGCACGACCTGGTACGTCGCGGTGAAGGCCTACAACTCCGCGGGGGAGTCCGAACAGTTCTCGCAGGAGATCTCGGGCTGGCCGCGTCCGGTCGTCACGGCGGCAACGCCGTCGTCCGCGAAGCAGGGAGACCAGATCGTGATCGAGCTGACCGGCGCCAACTACCAAAACGGCGCCGTGGTCGAATTCGACAATCCGCACGTCCACCTGGCGTCGGCCCAGGTACTCTCCTGCAGCCGGATGCAGGTGCTCGCGACGGTCGAGCCGACGGCGGTGAACGTCCGGCCGGCGGGCATCGGGGCGATCGACGTCACCGTCGCGAACCCCGACGACGTATTCGGCCAGAAGTCCGACGCGTTCACCGTGCTCGTGAACCCGGCGCGATTCGACGTGAATCAGTCCGACACGGCGACGCGGAACCGCCTCGACGGCAAGGACACCGTCTGGATGGCGCGGATGTTCGGCGGGAACGAGGGCACCGCCCTCTACGATCCCGACTTCGATTTCGACGGCGACGGCTGGGTCGATGGGCAGGACCTGGCCTATCTCGCCAGCAACATGGGGCGTTGCTGGGACGGCGCGGGCTGGGCGGTTTCGGCTTGTCCCGTCAACCTTCGATGAACCGAGAGGGGAATTCCATGGGGCGCTTTTGGACCGCGTGTTCGCTCGCTCTCCTGACTGTCACGACCGCCTGCGGCGGCGGCGGGGGCGACTCGTCGGGCGGAGTGACGACTCCGCCGCTCCTCGCCGCCTTCGTCGCCGATGAGCCGTCTCCCGGAGCGGACACGGTCGCGATGGCGGAAGGATCGAAAAGCGGAGATTCGGTCACCGTCAACGTCAACGCCTCCCAGACGTCGGGGATTTACGCCGTCGCGTTCGACGTGACGTTCGACTCGAACAAACTGACCTACCTGGGACACTCAGCCGGGACCGTTTTCGAGCAGGGAGGGCATGCCCCGATCTACCAGGTCGAGAGTCCGATCGCGGGCCGAGTCGTCGCCGGAGTCTCCCGGAACGGGAACGTCGGCACGGTGAACGTCT
>CAZVOE010000044.1:13394-23730 GCA_964628935.1 uncultured Acidobacteriota bacterium | reverse complement strand
GAGGGGAGGCGCGCCGTGAGCCGCGCGACGAACCGCGCGAGACGCTCCGGAATCTCGGCCCCCCGTCTCCGCGGGTCGGCGCCGCCGCATTCGAGGTGCCAGCGCACCACCCGCTCGGGGTCGCGGGCGTCGAACGGGAGGCGGCCGGAGGCGAGAAAGTAGAGGAGGATTCCGAGCGCGTACAGATCGGCGCGCCCGTCGAGCGGAACCCCCAGGACCGACTCCGGGGCCATGTACGGAAGCGATCCGCTGAAGCGGCCGGGCTCACGGCGGACGCCGGCGGGGGCGGCGAGGCCGAAGTCGGTGAGCTTGACGCGGCCGAGCGCTCCGTTCGAGCGCCCGACGAGGACGTTGCCCGGCTTCAAGTCCCGATGGACGAGGCCGGAAGCGTGCACGTGGGACAGGGCCGCGAGGAGCCGCCGCGCCAGCTCCTCGAGTCGGTTCGGCGGGATCGATCCCGGCGCCAGCGCGCGATGCACCGGAAGGCCGCGGACGTATTCGAGCACGAGGTACGGAGTGTCGAGGGGAAACGGTCCCTCACGCGCCCGGCGGAACTCGTGGGCTCGCACGATGAACGGGTGTCGGAGCGAGGCCCAAGCCCGGAATTCCTCGGCGAGGGACTCGGGGAGGTTCGAGGGGACCTCGGCGCGCAGGACCTTGAGGGCGACCGACCGCTCTTCCGCACGATCGAAGGCGCGGAACACCTCCCCCATCCCGCCCGCCCCGATCCGCTCGAGGATGAGGAAGCGCCCATCGAGAACCGGATTCTGACCGATGTGCTCTCCCATCGGCGGGCGACGTTACGGTCCGCGAGTCCGCAAACACAAGGGCCGCTCCCGCTCCGGGTTCCCCGCCTCGGCGCCTTCTCGTTGTGGCCGGGCAACCGTGGTAGGTTGGCCGCTCGGGAGGTTCCGATGAAGCGTGGGATCGCAGCCCTGCTCTCCGTCTTCGCGCCCGTCCTCGTGCTCGCTTCTCCCGCGGAATCGTTCGTCTCCGCGCTCGAGGAGGCCCGTGTGAAGACCCCCTCCGGAGAAGAGGTCGCGGTGTGGGGGACGGTCCTCGATGCCGAGCGCGTCGGAGTGTGCCTCGCGACGATCGACGAGGCGCGCGGATGGCCCGCGTCTTGGCTCGTCGTGCAGGATTCGGCCCTCGATTGGGACCTCGTGCTCCGCGTCGAACGCCGCGAGGACGGCACGATCGAGCGCCCCGACCCCGTCTTCGCGACCACGCGCCGTGAGTGGGCCGACGAGGCCGATCTCGAGGCCGCGTACCGGGAGGTATTCGGGAGAAAGCCGCCGCGGGAAAAGGAGCGAAGCCTCGTCGTCCAGTCCTTCTCGAAGAAGATCGTGACGACCTACATCTACGAGGGGATCCCGAAGGAAAAGAAAGGGCTCATGGCCCATCTGCCGGACGGGTCGCTCCTCCGAGAGGCGAAGAGCGTCGAGCTCGGGGACGGTGCCATGCATACCGTCGCGCTCGTCCTCGTGGAGCCGCGCTTCGTCCCGTCCGCGTGCGACACACCCGGGGCACTCGCTCGGGGCCACGTGGACGCAGGGCGCGTTCTCCTCGTCCTCGCCGGGGCGGAATCGCTCGAGGGGCGAATCGACGTCACCGACCGCTTCCGGACGGCGGAGGACCCGGAGCCGGCCGTTCCCCGCTACGCCTGTATGGAGGGGGACGCCGAGGCCGCGAAGGCGGGGACCGCGATCGGCGACCGGTTCCGCGGGCGGCCGAACCTCCCGCTCCTGATCCTCGAGGACCGCAGGGCGAAGGGGGAGGGGGTCGCGGTCGTCGCACGCGTGCGAACGAGCGACGCGGGGGAAACGAGGGCGGTCCTCGCTCACGTCGTCGGAAAGGGGGAGGGCGCGCATCTCCTCGAGGCGCTCGAGGACTCGCCCGCTCACGGCCCGGGTCACGGCCACGACGACGCCACCGTTCGCCACGGCTTCCAAGATGCGGAACGTTGGGCCAAGGTCTTCGACGATCCCGCGCGGGACGCCTGGCAGCGACCCGAGGATGTGATCCGTCTTCTCGGGGTGCGGGAGGGACAGAGCGTGGCCGATCTCGGCGCCGGGACCGGCTATTTCTCGGTGCGGCTCGCGAGGGCCGTGGGAACCGCGGGGAAGGTGTACGCGCTCGACGTCGAGGAGGGGCTCGTCGCGCACATCGCCGATCGGGCAAGGGGTGAAGGCCTCTCCCAGGTCGAGTCGCGCACGATCCCGGCCGACGATCCTGGGCTCGCCGCGGGCTCGGTCGACCTCGTCCTGATCGTGAACACCTGGCACCACATCGACGACCGGGTCGCGTACGTGGCGAAGCTCGCGAAGGTCCTGAAGCCGGGAGGCCGAGTCGCCGTCGTCGACTACGTCCCCGGAGACCTTCCGGTCGGCCCTCCCGCGGGGCACAAGCTCCCACCCCCGAAGGTCATCGCGGAGTTCGAGGCGGGAGGATTGCCGCTCGTCCTTCGCGACGAGGAGACCCTCCCGTACCAGTACGTGCTGGTGTTCGGCAGGTGACTACGCCCCCCGCCGGATCGACTTCAACATCCCCTCGAAGGCCGTGCGGTTCGCGTCGACGGTCGCCTCGGGGCCGGTGAACTTGAAGAACCAGTTCGCGTCGGTTCCTTCCGCGACGGCGCCCAGGAGCTTGTACCCCGGCTGCGGTTGGGAAGGGGCCATCCCCATGCTCATCCCGGCGCTGTAGGTCCCGGCGACCTCGACCATCAGGACCTCGACGTCGCCGACCTTCATTTCCGAGGTCTTGAGGGCGGTGGCGCCGCTCGACCCGTCCGCGAGGGTGAATTGGGACGCCCACCGCTCCGCGTTCGACCTCGGATCCCCGCCTTGTCCCGGGCCGAAGTAAAAGACGACGCACTCGCCGTCGCCACCGGGGCCGGAAACCTTGTACTGCGCCTTCCGCATCGGGTTCGCCGGGGGCTCGTCGCGCCAGGCAGGCGGGACGTCCCAGACGAGCGCGGCGGCACCGGTTCCAGACCCCTGGGGGGGCGGGATGATCTGGGCCTGCTGCGGGGCGGCGTCGACCGGAGGATGGCCGGGAGGAAGCTCGGGCGATCCCGCCTCGTCGCGCGAGGTGGCGAGGGGGGGCGCCCCCTCGACGCCGGCGTGCGGATCGACCCCGGCGGAGGAGGGAGTCCCGGGGGCCGGGGGAGGAACCTCCCCCTTCCCGCAAGCGAGAGAACCCAGGACGAGCACGGCGAGGGCGAAAACGGACAAGATCGAGCGCATCACACACTCCCGAATCGAAAAGCGACGCGACAGGATAGCGCGGCGGAGTGCGGATTCGCCTCCCCTTAGCCGAGCGCCTCCACCTTGACCGCCCGCGGGGCGTCGGGGAGGGGCGGGGGCGGGGGGACCGGCTTCTCCCCATCGACGAGCCAGCGGCAGAGAGCCTCCGCCGCCGGGGCGTCGGCGCGGCAGAGCCATGCCTCGAGTTCGTCGGCCGGAGGGTCGCCCCACTCGCGCGGGTCCTCCGCGTTCACCGCGTCCCGCCCCGCGTTCCGGCGGTAGCGCCGGAAGAAGTCCTGGTGGAACACGAGAAACCGGCGGGTCCGGGCGCGCCCTTTCTCGTCGTCGCGGAAATGATCCCGGCACAGCTCGACGTAGCGGCGGACAACGGCGAGGCGTTCCTCCGGGCCGGGCTCGATGTCGCGCTCCTCCACGAACTCGCGGAAGATCCACGGCTTCGCGAGCGCCCACCGTCCGACCATGATCGAAGCGCAGCCGGTCTCGGCGAGCCTGCGTTTCGCATCGCGCCAAGTGAGAACGTCCCCGTTCCCGATGACGGGGATCTTCAACTCGGAAACGAGGACTCTCACCGCTTCCCAGTCGGCAGGGCGCCGGTAGCGCTGCTCCCGGCTCCTCCCGTGGAGGGTCACTGCGGCGGCCCCCGCGGCTTCCGCCGCCTTCGCGATCTTGAGGAAGGTCGGCTTCTCGCTCTCCCAGCCGAGCCTGAGCTTGAGGGTCACGGGGACAGGCACCGATCTCGCGATCGCGTCGACGATCGCCGCGATCCGGGAGGTCCGGCGGAGAAGCGACGCGCCGAACCCCCGCCGCGTGACCTCGTCGATCGGACAGCCGCAGTTGACGTCGATGAAGTCGGCCCCTTCCCCCGCGGCGACCCGAGCCGCCTCGGCCATCACCGAGGGTTCCTTCCCCGCGAGTTGCACGCCGAAGACCTTCTCGTCGACGTGCCGCCTGAGCAGCGGCAGGTCCCCCCGCTCCCGGCCGATCACTTTGTGGGCATACGCCATCTCGCCGACGCACACCTCCGCCCCCCACTCTCCCGCGAGGCGGCGGAAGGGGAGGTCGGTCCCTCGCGTCATGGGGGCCATGATGAGCCGGCCGCGGAAGAGATGGCTCAATACCGGATGCTCTCGGGAGCGTCGCCCCCGCCGTTCTCCGCCTCTTCCGACGCCGCCTCCCGCTCGAGCTGCTCGGTGATCGTCTTCACCTTCATCTCCGCCGCCTGGATCTTCCCGCGGCAGAGGGCGACGAGACCGGCCGCTTCCTCGACGAGACCCGACAGCTCGTCGATGTCGACCTCTCCCTCCTCGATCTTCGTGAGGATCTCGTCGAGGCGCGCCGCGGCCTCGCCGTACGTCGGTTCCTTGGCGGCTTTCGCGTTCTTGCTCATCGTTCGTTCCTTTCGTCGGGAGGAGGAGCAAGACCCTCCGAGCGGGCGAGGAGGACGCCCCCGCGAAGCTCCGCGCGGAGGGGAGTCCCCGCGGGGGCCTCAGAGGGTTCCGCGATCACGCGCCCGGCCGCGCCCCTCAGGATCGCGTAGCCGCGTTCGAGAACGCGCGCGGGGTGCACAAGGTGGAGGCGGCGGCTCTTCGCGTCGAGTCGCTCGGCTTCGAGGGCGAGGAGCCGCGCGGAGCGCGGCCCCAGCGCCGTCGCGATCTCCGCCACGCGGCGGAGCGAGACCGCGAGATCGCGCCTCGCTCCCTGGGCGAGCTGCCGCGAGGCGTGGGTCAGGTGGACGGCCGCCCGGTCGAGCCTCCGGACCGCGGTCCGGGGCAACTCACGGACCGCCCGGGCGAGATCGCTTCGTGCGGTCGCAAGGGCGGTGCGCGCGGCCCGGGCGAGACGCAGGGCGCGCTCGGCGTGAATGCGGGCGGCCTTCTCCAGCAGGTCGGAAGCGCCGCCGAGGATCCCCCGTCCGGCAGTCTCCACCCGTTCGAGAGCCGCTTCGACCCGCGCGACGACCATCTGCGCCGCCGCGGTCGGGGTCTTCGCTCGGCGCGCCACGTGGTCGAGGACCGAGATGTCCTGTTCGTGGCCGATCCCGACGATCACGGGGATCGGGAAGAGCGCGACGGCGCGGCCGAGCGCTTCGGAATCGAACCAGGCGAGGTCGGTCCGCGATCCGCCGCCGCGGCAGATCAGCACTACGTCGAGCGCACCGCTCATCGCCCGGAATCGGTCGAGGGCGTTCCGAACGGAGGGCTCGGTCGCCCTCCCCTGCACGCGGGCGCCGTGGACCGTGACTTCGAACGCGAACCCCGACTCGCGAAGCGTCTTGAGCACGTCGTTCATGGCGTCGGAGCCGAGACTCGTGACGAGACCCAGGCGCAACGGGAGGTCGGGCATCGGGAGGGACGAGTTGCGTTCGAGAAGACCCTCGGCGCCGAGGCGCCGCACGATCTCCTCGCGGCGGCGCGCGGCCTCTCCGAGGGTGTAGAGGACGTCGATGTCGTCGACGCGCACACGGTACTGCCCCCAGGCGTCGTAGAGGTCGACCTTCACGAGAAGGCGGACCTCGATCTCGTCCTCGAGGCGGAAGGGATTCCCCGCGGCGGCGAGCTTGGCTTCGATCGTGCGGCGGGCGTCCTGGAAGAGGATCGCGCCGACCTCGGCGAGACGCTCGCCGGAAGGCGAAAGCTCCACGAGCGAGAAGCCGACGTGCTTCTTGTGCGCGCTCTTGTTGAAACCGGAGATCTCGCCGACGAGCCAGACCGGCGCCGGGAAGGCCGCTTCGAGGACCGCCTTCACCTCCCGGTTCAATCGGGCGACGGTGTAATCGGTGTTCGCGGGAGGAGCGGGAGAGAGGTCGTCCGCGACCCCGTCGAAGAGGGTGGGGCCGTGCCGGGGCGGCGGGGTGCGGCCCCCGATGGGGAGCGTCCCGCCCGCCGATTCGTAGAGCCGCTTCACCTCGTCGTCGAAGGCGAATCCGTCCGCGTGGAGGGCCTCGACGACGGCGAGCACCTCCCCCTCGGGGACGGTCCAGACCTTGTCGAGGGGATTCCAGCGCCGCTCCGGGAGCGACTTCACCCGCTCGACCAGGCGGCGGTCGAAGGGGAAGCGGATGAGGAGGGTGGTCCCCGCATGCTCGACGATCCGGCTCATGAGCGGGGAATTCTACTCCCCGCGGAGGGCCCGGATCGGGTCGAGCTTCGCCGCGCGGGAGGCGGGGTAGACCCCGCTCAAGAGGCTCGCGACGACGGCGAAGGCGAGGGCGCCGGCGACGAGCCAGCCCGGGAAGGAGAACAGCTCGATCGCCCGGTCGATCCCGCGGCTCCGCGCGAAGACCTCGACGCCGGCGCCGATCGCCGCCGCGACGACCCTTCCGAGGACGATCCCCCCGATCCCCCCGAGAACCCCGACGACCGCGGCCTCGGCGAGGAAGAGGAGGCGGATATCGCCGTCCGAGGCGCCGATCGCCTTGTAGGTCCCGATCTCCCGCGTCCGCTCGAGAACCGCCATGAGAAGCGTGTTCACGATCCCGAGGCCCGCGACGACGAGGGCGACCGTCCCCACCGCCGCGAGCAGGACATGGATCACGAGGAAGAAGGTGCGGAGGCGGTCCATCTGCGTCATGAGGCTCCGCGCCTCGAACCCCATCGTCTCGATCGCCTTCTCGATCTCGGGGACGAGGAGGGGATCGCGCGTGCGAACGGTGACCGAGGGCCACTCGCGTGCGAACGAGGAAGCGCCCGGGAAGCGGAAGCCGATCCCCTCGCGCGGCGGGAGGAGCCCCTCGGCGCGCTCCTGGGGGAGAACGGCCCACCGGCGGTCGGCCCCGAAGATCAGTGGAAGCGGCTTCCAGACCCCGGCGACCTTCGCCTCGTACGGCTCGCGGCCGGGGGCGCGCACCGTGACCGTCTCGCCCACCGACGTCTCGGGAGGATCGAAGCCCAGGTCCCGGGCCGTCTCCCCGCCGATCAGGACCTCGTCCGCCGCGGGATCGGCGGAGAAGAACGAACCCGACTCGAGCCCCTCCCGGGCGAACGCGAGATCCCCCGCCGCGCGGGGGAGCCCGGAGGCGAACACCGAGACCGTCTTCCCCTGCCGCGCGAGAGTGACCCCCGGGATGAGAATCGTGGGATAGGCGAGCACGACCCCCTCGATGCCACGGATGCGCTCGACCGCCGCGTCGTCGAGGGGTGCGGGGACGGCGATCGGGCCGACGGCCGGGAGGTCGTCCTCTTGCCTCGCGGGGGAGACGTCGATCCGGTTCATGAGGTCGAGTTCCTCGAACGGCTTCTCGGCCTGGTCCTGGAGGCCGTGCGCGAAGCCGACCATCGCCACGAGGGAACCGGTGGCGATCGCGACGCCGAGGGCGGTCAGCGCCACCCGAAGCGGGGTGCGCCGCGCGGCCTCGAGGGCGAGCTTCGCGAGCTCCCACGCCCTCACGCGAGCCTCCCGTCCCGCAGGCGCAGGACGCGATCGGCGACCGCCCGCGCGCGCTCTTCGTCGTGCGTCACGAGGACGACCGTCGTGCCGTCGGTCCGGTTCAGCTCTTGGAGGAGCCGGATCGTCTCGGAGGCGTTCGCCCGGTCGAGGTTCCCGGTCGGCTCGTCGGCGAGGAGGATCTTCGGGCGGTTGACGATCGCCCGCGCGATCGCGACCCGTTGCTGCTCCCCGCCGCTCAACTGGGATGGGCGGTGCGAGGCGCGGGGTTCGAGGCCGACGCGGGCGAGCGCCTCCGCCGTCCGCCGCGCGCGCTCCTTCCCGTAGACCCCCTGGAAGGTGAGCGCCGCGGCGATGTTCCCGGCGGCGGTGAGGCTCGGGACGAGATGGAAGGATTGGAAGACGAAGCCGACCGCCACGCGACGGAACCGGGCGCGCTCTTTCGATCCGAGGTTCGAAAGGTCCTCTCCCGCAACGCGGAGCGTTCCGTCGTCCGGGGTGTCGAGCGCGCCGAGGAGGTGGAGGAGGGTCGACTTTCCGGAGCCGCTGACGCCGACGACGGCGAGGAATTCCCCCGACGGGACGTCGAGGTCGACCCCGTCGAGCGCGCGGACGGTCGCCGGCCCGACCCGGTAGTGTTTCCGCAGGTCTCGCGCTTCGATCACGGGCAAAGAATAAAGGGAACGCGCACCGTTTCGTCGGAAAAGGCGGCGGTTCGCGTCATCCCGCCGCCGCGAGGATCCGGCCGAGCGCCGCGTCGACTTCGTCCGGCGTGGTCGAACGACCCGTCGAGAACCGGAGCGTCGCGCGGGCGAGGTCGGGGGAGACCCCCATTGCGAGAAGCACCCGCGAGGGCGCGTCGTCGCCCGAGTGGCATGCCGCTCCAGCGGACACCGCGACCCTTCCTTCGAGGGCCTCGAGAAGCGTCTTCGCGCGCACCCCGGGGATCGCACAGGAGAGCGTGTTCGGGAGACGCGGAGCGCCCGCGCCGTGCACGACAAGAGAAGGAAAGGCTCCGCGGAGGAGGCGCTCGAGCCGGTCTCGCATCTGTGCGAGGTGCTTCGTCCGTCCGGTCCCTTCCGCACGCGCGAGCGCACAGGCGGCGCCGAGCCCCGCGATCGCCGGGATCGGCTCGGTTCCGCCGCGGAGGCCGCGCTCCTGCCCGCCGCCGCGGATCCAGGGCTCGATCGGGGTTCCCCGCCGGAGGTAGAGAGCGCCGATCCCCTTCGGCGCGTAGAACTTGTGGCCCGCGATCGTCAGGAGGTCGACCCCGAGTCGGTCGACCGACACGGTGATCTTCCCCACGCTCTGTGCGGCGTCGGTGTGGACGAGGATGCCGCGGCGCCGCGCGCGCTCCGCGATCTCTTCGACCGGCTGGATCACGCCGGTTTCGTTGTTCGCGTGCATGACGGAGACGAGCACGGTGTCGGGACGGAACGCGCGCTCGATCGCGCCGGGGTCGACGCGACCGTCGCGGCCGACGTCGACGCGGGTCACCGTTCCTCCCCGCGTTTCGAGCGTGCGGCAGGCCTCCTCGACCGCGGGGTGCTCGATCGCCGAGATCACGACGTGCCGGCTGCGGTCCCGCAGCGCCTCGGTCGTCGCGAGAATCGCCGCGTGGTCCGATTCCGTGCCTCCGCTCGTGAAGACGATCTCGTCGGCGCCCGTGCCGAGGAGCGACGCGACCTCCGCGCGTGCCCGGTCGAGGATCTCCCGCGCGCGGCGGCCGATCGGGTGACTCGAAGAGGGGTTTCCCCATCCCTCGCGGAGGGCCTCCTCCATCGCCCGAACGGCCTCGGGAGCCGGCGGGGTCGTGGCGTTGAAGTCGAGGTAGATCGGGTCGCTCACGGCGAGCATTCTGCCGCCCTCGCTCGGGTCCGGCTACGATGACGCGAGGAGGCTCCCATGACCGATCCCGAGACCCTTTCCCGGCGCGAGATTCACAACGGAAGGATCGTGCGTCTGTCCGTGGACACCGTGCGGCTCCCGAACGGCAGGGTGCACGAGCTGGAGATGATCCGGCATCCCGGCGCCGCTGCGGTCGTTCCGGTTCTCGACGACGGCAACGTCATCCTCGTCCGCCAGTACCGGTACGCCACGGGGGGATGGCTCCTCGAGGTGCCGGCCGGAAAACTCGACGCGGGGGAGCCTCCGGAGACTTGCGCGGCGCGCGAGGTCGAAGAGGAGACGGGCTATCGCGTGGGGAAACTCGATTCGCTCGGGTGGATCTGGACGACCCCAGGGTTCACCGACGAGCGAATCTGGCTCTATCTCGCCCGCGATCTGACCGCATCCACCCAGGACCTCCAGCAGGACGAGGTCCTTTCGGTCGTGACGATTCCGCTCGAGGAGGCGGTCGGAAAGGCGGCTCGCGGGGAGATCGCCGACGGAAAGTCGGTGGCGGCGCTCTTCCGCGCTTCACGGGCGCTCGCGGGCTGATCCGGGTTTCTCGGAAGCGGGATGCCGGGCCGGCCTCGGGGGGGGCCGTTCGGGACGGCGGCCGGCCCGGACTCCCATTCGATCCAGAAGGCGCGCTCCTGCGCCTCGGTCGTCTGTAGAGCAACCGGAGTGCCACCACCCAAGCGTAGGGAAATCGCGCAATCCCGTCCGCGGGGCGACAACGAACGTCGTCCCCGCCGGCTGCGGAGGACAATCGGGGACAGGTGGAAATGGGGACTTGCCCCCTT
>CAZVOE010000044.1:7848-13384 GCA_964628935.1 uncultured Acidobacteriota bacterium | reverse complement strand
TTTCGGGAACGAAAAGGTGCCAGTCCCCTTTTATCCCCTCACGACCGGCAGGATCGCGCGGAGGTCGCGGGAGCGGACGACGGCGTGGGCGGCGGCCGCGACCTCGTCGTTCTTCGGATTGAACGCGAGGGCGAGCCCCGCGAGGCGGAAGGCCGAGAGGTCGTTCGCGTGGTCTCCGACGAAGGCGCACCGCGAGAGGGGGACCTCCTCCCGCGCCGCGATCGCGCGAAGGGCGACTCCCTTCCCCTCCATGTCGAACGGGGTCGCCCACCAGCCCGCGATCGTTCCGTCCTGGCGGAACGTGATCCGGTTCGTGTAGACCTCGTCGAACGGATGGTCGGGGAAGAGCGCGTCGAGGAGGAGGTCGAGTGTCCCCGAGATCACCGCGAGCCGCATCCCGTCCGCCTTCAGCGCGTCGAGCGTCTCCCGCGCGCCCGGGACGAGAGCGAGGGGCGGAAGCGCCTCGAGGATCGCTTCTCGCGTCGCCCCCGCGTCGCGCCAGGAGGAGACGTCGAGCGCCACCCAATCCGCGTACGAGAGCTTTCCCGCCTTGTAGAGCGCGTAGCGCTCCCGCTCGACTCCCTCCGGCGTCCCGAACCGCCGGTGGAGGACCTCCCACACCGTCTTCTCCTCGGGGTGGTCGACGAGCGTCCCGTCGACGTCGAAGGCGACGAGGTCGTATCGCCGCATCGTGCTCACGGAACCACGGCGAGGGGTCGCTCGATGCGCGCCGCGATCGACTTGAAGGCGGGGGTCTTCGAGCGGGGATCGATGCGCCTCGGAACGAGGACGTTCGCCTCGGGGTAGTACATCGCGAGGTTCCCCGGCGGTATGTCGAGGAAACGGACGACGGCGCGCATGCGCCCCGCTTCGGTGACGACGTCCACGGCGTCCCCCTCGCGTACACCGAGCCGCGCGCCGTCGGAGGCATGCATCATCACGACGTCCCTCCGGTCGTTTCCCCGGTAGAGGTCTTCTTCCTCGTACACGACCGTGTTGAACTGCCCCTCCGACCGAAGGGTCATCAGCCGGAACTCGCCCGGACCCACCCGAAACGACGGAAGCGGGGTGACGCGCGCGTGCGCCTTCCCCGTGGGCGTCGAGAAGCGCGGCGCGTGAAACGTGCGCCCGTCGATCTGGAATTCCTTCCTGGTCTTCCCGATCGCGCCGATCGCCTCGTACCCGGGAACGACGCGGGCGATCGCCTCGCGGATCGTCTCGTGATCGCCCATCCGGTCGAAGGGGAAGGGCCCGGGGGGAAGGACGCGCGAGGCGAGGGCGCAGATCACCTCCACCTCGCTCTTCAGGTCGCCGGCGGGAGGCGGCGCTCCGCCGTCGGAGAGCCGCACGTAGTTGAACATGCTCTCCTGGGTCGTCGGCTGGCGTTCCTCGTCCCGCGCGAGGACGGGGAGGATGAGGGTGAAGCGGCCGCGTCCGTGGATGTGCCCTTCGTTGAGCTTCGTCGTGACGTGCGCGACGAGTCCGATCCGCCGGAGAGCCCGCTTCGCCCACCCGCGGTCGGGATTCGCGGCGAAGAGGTTCCCGCCGAGTTGGAAGCCGACCCGGATCCGACCCTCCTCGGCGGCGACCATGCAAGCGAAGGTGTCGAGGCCGGCGACCCCCGGCGAGGGGAGCCCGTAGACCTCCTCCATCTTGCGCGCGAACGCCTCCTTGAGCGCTGGGGAGAAGCCGACCGACCCCACCCCCTGCACGTTGCTGTGACCGCGAATGGGGAGGAGGCCGCACCCCTCGCGTCCGAGCCACCCCCGTGCGAGGGCGAGATTGCCGAGCGCGGCGACATTGTCGACGCCGTGCTCGTGGTGGGTAAGCCCCATCGCCCACAGGAAGATCCCCCGCTTCGCTCGGGAGATCGCCTCCGCCGCCGCGTCGACCTCCCTCCGCACGAGGCCGCACGCGTCGAGCAGGGTCTCCCAAGAGGCGTGACGGACGTCCCGCTCCACCTCGTCCCATCCCACGACATGGTCGCGGAGGAAGGCGCGGTCCTCGGCCCCGCGCTCGAGGACCGCCTTCAGGATCGCCTTGAAGACGGCGATGTCGCTCCCGACGTGAGGCTGGAGGTAGAGGTCCGAAACGTCCGAACCGAAGAGGAGGCTCCCGGGCCGCGACGGGATCCGGAACCGCACCAGGCCGAGTTCCTTGACGGGGTTGACGACGATCACCTTCCCGCCGCGCTCCCGGAGTTCGACGAGTTTGACGATCAGTCGCGGATGGTTCGACGCGGGGTTCGCCCCCGCGACGAGCGCGAGGTCGGCGCGGTCGAGGTCGTCGAGGACGACGCTCGCTGTCCCGCTCCCCTGGAGATGCGAGAGCGCGACGCCAGAGGCCTGATGACAGTAGTACGAGCAGTTGTGGATGTTCGCCGTTCCGTACGCGCGCGCGAACGCCTGAAGGAGGAACGCGGCCTCATTCGAAGAGCGGCCCGACGCGTAGAAGAACGTCTCCGCGGGGGGGGATGCCTTGAGCTCCGAGGCGACACGGTCCAGGGCCTCCTCCCACGAGATCGGGGTGAAGTGGGTTTCCCCCTCTCTCCACGCGACCGGCCGCGCGAGGCGCCCCGCGTACTCGAGGCGCATCGGCGACCAGCTCTCGAGCTCGGCGACGGAGTGATCGCGCCAGAACGAGTCGGGGATCGGGCGTTGCATGTCGCCCGCCTGGGCCTGGATCGACTTCTTGCAGACCTCGGGGAACGAGCCTCGCTCGTTGACCATCCCGCCGGCCTGTCCGCCCATCCCGTATGCGCAGGTCTTGCAGGCGTTGCGGGCCCGGAGCCTCCGGTAGAGCCGCCACACCCCTCCCGCCTCCCGGCCCTTCTTCCATGTGTACTCGAGGGCGGCGAACCCACCGCCCGCGGTAACGCGCGGTTTCGGCATCGTTTGATTGTAAAGGGACATTCCGCTTTTTGTTCGAAAGGTTCAAAGGGCGCCGCGTTGGGGCCCGAGGCGGACGACCTGTCCGGAGCCGCGGGGACCCAGCACGGCGCGACGAGCGTCGAGCGCGCAGGGGATGGGGGCCCCGAGCGTTCGCGAGACGCGAGTCGTGCCGATGTGGGTCGCGGCGGAGGACGGGGAGCCCGCCTCGGGCCCCAACGCGGCGCCCTTTGAACCTTTCGAACAAAAAGCGGAATGTCCCCTAGTTCGTCAGGTACGCGTAGAGGTTGACCGTGACGGCCTTCTCGGTGGTGTTGTACAAGTAGATCCGGTAGCGGGGGAAGCCGACCTGGTATCGCGGCTGGCCGGAAGCGAAGTACGGAGAAGCCGCGGAAACCCCCGAGGCGACCACCTCGAGAGCGAACTGCAATTCGCCACGCTCGTCGAACGCCCGGATGACCGGCTCTTCGTCAGGGAGGAGGACGGCGCCGACAGAGCCTGGCTTGAGCAACTCCCCCTTGATCTGCCCGGAAAGGCTCAGCACCATGTGGGAGAAGCCGTCCGAATTCAGGATGCCGCCGTCGATCCATCGTGTGCTGTCCTTGACGGCGACGGGAGGGACCGCCACCTCCTTGTACGGAACGACGACCGCTTGGCGGACGGGGCCCTTGACCGCGACGGTTCCTTCGACGGAGAAGATCCTCGGGAAGTTCGTCACGAAGACCTGCTGGACTTCCTGGGAGATCGCGACACCGGCGGGCAGGAAGAGGGCGAGCGCGAGGGCGGCGGCGAAAGCGACGGGGACGAGCGGAGAGATTCGGCTCATGGGCACCTCCTCGAAACGGCTCGGACGGGCATTCTATCGGCGAGGCACGCTCGAGGTGGCCCGCGATCTCCTCGGGAGGCGCCTGTGCCGCCGGACGCCCGACGGCCGCATCCTCAGAGGCGCGATCCTCGAAGTCGAAGCGTACGATGGCCCGAACGACCGCGCGAGCCATGCCTTCCGGGGGCGCACCCCGCGCAACGCCCCGATGTTCGAGGCCGGCGGGATCGCGTACGTGTATTTCGTCTACGGCATGCACCATTGCCTCAACGTCGTGACCGGCCCCGAGGGGTATCCCGCGGCGGTCCTCCTCCGCGGGGCCGAATCGCCCGATGGCACACCCGCGAACGGTCCCGGTCGCCTCACGCGCGCCTTCGCGATCGACCGATCCCTCGACGGCGCCTCGCTGCTCGGGCCGGACCTCTGGATCGAGGCGGGGCGCTCGGTCCCCGACGCCGAGGTCGTGCGAACGGCCCGGATCGGAGTGGACTACGCAGGCGCCTGGGCGCGCCGGCGCTATCGCTTCTACTGGCGCACGAACGGATAGCCGAGGGTCAAGAAGGCGAGCGTGCCGTCCTGGCTGTTTCGAGACCAGCCGACCGTGATCGGTCCGAGGGAGCGGACGAGCGCGGTGACGCTGATTCCGTACCCCGCGACCGAATCTCCCGCGACCCCCGGCGCCTCCTCCCCGTAGCCGATGCGAACCGCATCCGCCCCCACCTCGACCCACGAGCGGATCGCGCCGAGATCGAGGAAGCGGAAGCGCATCGTTCCACCGCCGTGCCGGTAGCGCGGGGCCTGCAGCGCGTAAGGGAGAAAGCCGTAGAGGTCGCGGAACCCTCCCGGGTCGAACCAGTACGCCGGTCGCGGGGCGTCTTCGGCGATCCCTCCGGCGAGCCGCAGCGAAAACGTCACGGGACGGAGCTTCCCGACCGAACCCGAAAGATCGAATCGCGCGGACTGCGACCGGTAGGGGTCTCCGGCGACCGCCCAGCGCCCCCCCCAGCGGAAGGCGTATCCGCCGGACGGGAAGAGCAGTCGGTCCCGCCGCTCGAGGTCGACCGTAGCGTGGACTTCGGTCCGCTCTCGCACCTGCGTGGGGCCGAAGGTCCCGGCATCGAACGACTCCCGGGCTTCGGCGAGCCCGACCCGCAGCACCGCCCCGGATGTCACGCGCCGCACGAGGGCGAAGTCCAGCCGTGAGGCGTCGTACCGCTCGGCCTCTTCTTCCACGATCCTCTGGTCGGCGCCCACGAGGGGGCGCGCGCGATCTTCGAACGAGAGCGAGGTCTCGAAGCCGAGATTGCGAAGTCCTCCGACGAATTCGGAGCGATACCGGAGAGTCCCTCCCGCGACGTCGCTCGCGGCGATCCCGATCGCCTCGACCGCATCTCCCCGCCCGGAGAGGTTCGTGAAGCCGAGCCGCAGAAGCCCCGCCCACTCGAGGGCGTCTCGGTACGCGATGCTTCCCGCCACCTCGAAGTGCCGGTCCTCCCGAACCGTTGCGACGATCGCCACATCCTCGTTCTCGCGCGGGGCGGCCTCGATCCGCCAGCCGTCGATCAGGCCGCGCGCCTCGATCTCCCCGAGGCGCTCGGCGATCGCGTCGAAGCGGAACGGCTTCCCCTCGAGCCCGGCGAAGAGCCTCGGCAGGCGCGGGATCGGTCTCCCGTCGACGTCGACGATCTCGATCCCGGCGAACGCCGGCTCCGTGACCGTCGCGGTGAGCGTCCCGGTCGCAGGCTCCCAGGCGATCTCCTGGAGGTCCACGAGGACCCGACCGCCGTCGAGAAGTTCGGCGCGCGTGCGGCGCGCCGCCGCCGCC
>CAZVOE010000044.1:0-7838 GCA_964628935.1 uncultured Acidobacteriota bacterium | reverse complement strand
GCCTGGCGCAGGCCCTGCAGCGCGTGGCCGCCGCCTCCTCCACATCCGCCCAAGCGAACGGCTCCCCGACCGGAAGCCGTGGGATCGGATCCTTCGGGCCGAAAGCCGCGCCGCCGGAGCGCGCGAAGACCGCGAGTGGGGGATTGCGTTCGAGGACGATCCGGAGCACCCGGACCCCGTCGCGTTCGACGATCTCGATGCGTCCATCGCGCCAGGGACCCCGATTGAGCATCCGAGCGAGCTCCGCTTCGAGCCGGAGGCGTGTCGCGCTCCCTCGCCTGCCGATCCGCCCTGCGAAATCCTCCGCCAGTGACGCATCCCCCGGCTCCGCCTCCACGTCGTCCCAAGAAAGGGGACTGGCACCTTCTTCCGACGTTTCATCGAGTCGGCGCCAAATGGTCTCCCGTTTCGCAGCATAGGCGCCCCGACCCGCCTCGAGCAGCGCATCGAGCCCGCTCTCGAAGTCGGCCGGGGAGGCGCCGCCGACATCGGGGCGGAGCAGCACATCGGCGAGGTCGCGCGCACGCTCGACCTGCTCGAGCATCAGGATGTTGAGCGATCGGTTCAGGGCGGCGAGGGTCCCGCGCACGTCGATCCCCGGGTCGACCTCCTCCGTGACGTCGACGGCGATCACGAGATCGGCACCGAGCGATCGCGCGGTCTCGACCGGAAGGTTTTCGACGAGCAGTCCGTCCGAAAGGAGGGCGTCGCCGTAGGGGATCGGCGCGAAGACCCCAGGGATCGCGACGGAGCCGCGGATCAGCGCGGCGAGGTCGCCGTGGGAGGGAGCCACCTTTCGCCCGGTCCGGACGTCGGTGGCGACGGGGCGGAACCGGACGCGGAGCCGGTCGAAATCGCCCCCGCAGATCCGTTGGGCGCCGAAGAAGTACCGGTAGAGTTCCGCCTCGAGCTGGCTGCTCTCGACGAGGGCGCCGAATCGCACCGGCGCGTCGGCCCCGGTCCTCCACGTCAAGAGCGGGGACGAGCGCAGGATGTCCTCGGCCTCGGACAGGACGCGGGTCCTCAGATCGAGCCCCGCGACGATCGCGTTCCAGCGCCGGTTCCGGACGATCGATTCGACCTCCTCGGGCTCGTACCCCGCCGCGAGGAACCCGCCGAAGAGCGCGCCCGCCGACGTTCCGGCGACCGCGTCGAACTCGAGGCCGTCCTCCCGCATCGCTTCGAGAACCCCGATGTGGGCGAGGCCGCGCGCCCCCCCACCGGAAAGCGCGAGGGCGACGGATGGGCGCGAGGGCGCCGTCCAACGAGGAAAGCGCTCGAAACGGCCGTCGGGAGGGCGCAGCTCCGCCCGAACCGTCGCGAGGACGGCGTCCCCCGCCCGCGCTGGCCCGAGGGCGAGGAGGAGGGCCGCAAGCGCCGGCGCGGCGCGGGTCACGACCGCTCCTCGTCGCCGGGAACCTCGAGAACCTCTCCCGTTCGGAGCATCCACAGTTCCCCGCGCGGGCCGCGGTCGAGAGCGAGCACCGCCCGAAGGGCACGGGCGTAACTCCGAATCTGCGGCGCATACCGGGCGAGCGCTTCGCCCGCGTCGGCGTCGGTCTTCCAGTCGGCGACGACAATCGTCCCGTCCGAGTCACGGTAGACGAAGTCGACGACCCCCTTGGATAGGCCCGTCCCGTCCCGCCACAGGAGCGGCATCTCCCGGGCGAGGACGGCGAGCGCGAGGAAGCGCGAAGCGAGCGGACCTTCCTCGAAGCGGCGCACGAGGTCGCCTGCTTCGCGTGCGACCGCTTCGGCATCGATCCCGCGCCGCCGGGCCTCCTCCCGCGCCTCCGCGTCGACGCGTGCGGCGAGGCCCCCTCCGCCGCCTGCGAAGCGTTCGAGGAGCCGGTGCACGACCGATCCGACGGCGAGGGCGACCGACCGTTCGGGCGCTTCGAACCGGATTTCCCGATCCTCCTCGTCGAGGTCCGGCCGGTCGCTCGCGCGCCGGAATCCCCCCTGCTCCGCCGCGGCGCGCGCACGCTCGACGGCCGCCGCGAACGCCGCCGGATCGGGAAGCCGTTCGGGCGTGCCCGCCGGTAGGGGCTGCGGCGCCGTGAGGGAGGGAACGCGATGGCGGACGTGGCCTCCGGCGATGCGGGCGCCGTCCTCGGGAGGGGCCGAGGGGCTGTACCCCCAGGCGCCGAGGGCTGCGAGCCAGGGGGCGTCCTTCCCCTCCTGCGGCGGGGCGGCGAGGAGGAAGAGCCTCTCGCGCGCCCGTGTGGTTGCGACGTAGAGGAGTCGCGTGCGCTCGGCCTGCTCGTGGGCGTTTCCCTCGATCTCCGCGGCGACGGAGGCGGTGTTCCGGAGCCCCGCGGCCCGAGACGAGACCGCGAGCGACCGGCCGCGGGGGAACGTACACGCTTCGAGCGCGACGTCCTCGGACGGAGGGGGCGCGCCCTCCCCGCGCGCGAGATCGCCGACGAACACGAACCGCGCCTCGAGCCCCTTCGCCTTGTGGATCGTCAAGATCCGCACCGCGTCGGTCGTCTCATCCGCGAGAGGGGACTCGCTCTCGAAGTCCGACCCCTTCCGTCCGGCGACGGCATCCAGCACCTGGGCGAACGAGAGCGATCCGTCGCGGGCAAGGTCGATCGCGGCACCGGTGAGCTTCCGCAGGTTGGCGACGCGCTGCGCTCCTTCGTAGGCGAACGCTCCGAGGGGGACGAGCCCGGACCGGTCGAGCACCCGAGCGATCGCGCGATCGGCCGGTAGGTCGCGGATCTCCTCGGCCCAGGCGCGGATTCGAGAGAGGGCGCGCGAGAGGCGCGGGAAGGCGGATGGGTCGGGGATCTCGTCGCGCGACCAGCGACCGGAGGCGGCTGCCCAGCGGTCGAGCTCGGCATCGTCGACTCCGCCCGCGGGAGAGCGGAGGTAGGCGAGGAGCGCGATCGGATCGGCGGGAACGGCGACGGCGCGTAGGACCGCGAGCAAGTGGGCGACCTCCGCCCGCCCGAAGAACGATTTCCCGCCGTCCACGACGAACGGGATCCCGGCCTGGCGCAGGGCTCGGGCGTAAAGGGCGACGTTCGAGAACGTCCGCAGGAGGACGAGGACGTCGCCGAACGCGAAGTCCCGCTCGGAAACGCGCAGTCGGAGGATCTCCGCCGCGAGCACCTCCCCCTCCGCGATGCGCCGCGCGCGCGAGTTCGCTCCCGCCCCAGCGTCAATGGTGAGAACCTCGACCGCCGGGGCGTCTTCGCCGTCGTCTTGCCTCCCTGGCGTCACCGTGACGTACGGAGGTTGGACGGGGAAGGGGTCGTCGTCCCCCGACGAGCGCCAGATCGTCGAGTCGGGAGGGGCGAAGAGCTCGTTCACGGCCTCGAGGAGCGCCGGACGGCTCCGGAAATTGGCGGTGAGGTCGAGCGCGGCGTGCTCTCCGCGGATCGTGTCGAGCGCCCGAACGAACGCCCCGTAGTCGGCGCCGCGGAAGCGATAGATCGACTGTTTGGGATCCCCGACCACGAAGAGCCGCCCCGGCTCGAGGTTCGCGCGGTAGGGGTCCCGGGCGCCTTCGCCGGCCCGCTCGGCGAGGAAGAGGACGATCTCGTACTGGAGGGGGTCGGTGTCCTGGAACTCGTCGAGGAGGATCATTCTCCACCGGGACTTCAGCCGCTCGCGAACCTCCGGCCGGTCGCGGAGGAGGTCCCTCGCGCGGACGAGCAGCGCGTCGAATCCGACGAGCCCCCTCGCGGCGAGGGCATCGCGCGCCGATCGCACGAACGGGCGGACGACGTCGAAGACATCCGACCAGAGCGTCTCGTCCACTTCCCCGACTCGTTCGATCAAGCGACGGGCTCGTTTCCCGGCATCCTCGAGCCGTTCGGCGATCCCGGGGGGCGCCGACTTCGGGGCACCCGGCGCGTCCTTCCGGTCGAGCGCGGGTTCGATCGTCGCCACCGCCGCGGCCCCATCGTGCGCGATCGCACGAAGAGCGCGGACGGCCGCCGCGTAGAAGGCCCGAGGGGAGGCGTGGAGTTTCGGCGCCCGATCCAGGAGCCGTTCGATCTCGGCGGCGAGGGCGGTCGCAATCCGAGCGAGGGCGTCTTCCGCCGCGTCCGCGTTCCCGTCGTCCGCGAGAAGGTCGGCGGGGATCGCGTCGCGCGCGAACGCGCGGGCCACCGCGGCGACGGAGTCGAGGGGAATGCGTTCCAGCACCCTCTCCCAGAGCGCGGCGCGCATCGCTTGCGGTCCGAGTTCCTCCGCGAGGAACTTCGCCCACTCCGCCTCGAAGAGGGCGTCCGCCCGCTCTCCGGTGTCGACCTCGAATCCCGGCGGGAGCTCCGCCTCGAGAGGGAAGCTCCGGAGGATCTCCGCGCAGAACCCGTGTACGGTCGTGATCGTCGCCCCCTCGAGGTCTTCGAGAGCCCGCACGGCGCGTTCCCCGATTACGGCCGGAGTGAGCCCCTCGCTCCCCACGAGGCGCTCCAAGGCGCGGTCGGCGGCCTGCCGCTCGTCCCGCCCCGCCCGCGAAGCCGCGAGGAAAGCGATCCGCTCGAGCCCCTCCGCGAGCCTCTCCCGCATCTCTCCCGCCGCCTTCTCGGTGAAGGTGACGGCGGCGACCTGTCGGAGGCGCACGCGGTCGAGCCCGACCGCGACCAGAAGCCGCTCGACCAGGAGGCTCGTTTTCCCCGTTCCCGCCCCGGCGACCACGACCACGTTGCGATCGAAGGTCGTGACGGCCGCGTCGCGCGCGGCGGCGTCGGCGAGAGCGTGCGCGCTCATGCGCGTTCTCCGCCGCGCACGAGGGCGAGCAGCGGCGCCTTGCTCTTGCTCTTACGGCGGAGGTCGCGGAGATCGGCGTCTTCCCTCTCGTGGCGGACCGCCGTGGGGGGGTGATCCTTCCTGCACGCGCTGGCGTACGCGCACCACCGGCAGGCGACATCGTCGAGGAGGGGATAGGCGCCGCGCCGCGGGAAGGAGGCGAGGACGCCGAGAGATTCGAGGAATCCCTCGCGGAGCAGCTCGGAGCCGAACCCGTCGAAACGGGCGATCCGATCTCCGTCGCTCGCCCCTTCCTCCGGATCGTGGTCGGGCCCGACGCCGAGCACTTCGACCGACGCTCCTCCCGAGAGCAGATGGTACAGCGGCGCCTGAAGTGCGGTCCCGCGGAGCATCGCCGTGACGTCTCCGCGGCGCGCGATGTCCCCCGCGGTCTTGTACTCCCCGATCACGGATCCGGCGGCGGTGCGGAGGAGCCGGTCGAACCTCCCGTGCACGCGCAGGGGAGGGCCGTCCGAGACCGCGATTTCGTTCGCGCGTTCGACTTCGAACTCCGCCCCGTTCACGCCCGCCTCCGCGAGCCGAGCGAGGTCGTCCCGCAGGAAGGCGGCGATCGCCTTCCGCCACTTCCGGGCCTCGATCCGTTGGAGGACCGGAAAGGCGGAGGCGACGCGCGCGCGCGGGCGCACCCAGTGACGCTCCCACGCCCCGTCCAGGATCTCCTCGGCGCGGCGGTGAGCCTCCGGCCGTCCGAGCCGATCCTCGGCGCGGAGGGTTTCGTAGATCTCCCGCAAGAGATCGTGGATCCTCGTCCCGACCTCCCGGGCTTCCGCCTCGTACGGATCGGGCTCCTCGTCGAGTTCCCGGACCCGAAGTACCTCCCGGAAAAAAAACTGTAGAGGGCAACTCCCGAGCCTTTCGAGCGAGGTGACGGCGAACCCTCGCGCGGGACGGAACGGTCTTCCGATGCGGCCGTCGTAGCGACCGAGCCTCCCGCCGAACGACTCGGTTTCGAGAAGCATCTCGAGTCCCTCCCCGAGCGCGGGATCGAGGGCGCGCACCCGGGCGGCCGTCTCGTCGTCGGAGCGCCCTTCGAGCGCCGTGACGAGAACGACCTCGTCCGCCCGAAGAAGGCCCGTGGTCGAGGCGAGGTGGAGGACCCGTTCGCGGGGATGCGAGGGGATCGGCAGGGCGGAATCGCGGAGGCCGGCGAGGTCGGGGGAGCCGCGAACGAGCCGCGCGATCTCGCGGAGCGCGAGAGAGGAGGCGCGCGCGCGCCCCGAGGCATCGGCCCGTTGCCAGGAGACCGCGAGCACCGAGCGGCAGGAGCCGAGCACGGAGACCAGGATCTGGCGCTCCTCCGCCTCCGCCTCGCGTTTGACCCCGAGCGGTCGTCCCGTCGCGCGCCGGATCTCGACCCTCGCCTCGTCGCCGAGGAACGGATCTTCCCTCGGCCCTCGGGGGAAAACCCCCGCGTTGAGCCCCAAGAGGTGTACGTCATCGAAGGTGAGGCCGCGCGCCTGCATCGCGTCGAGCACCGCGACCCCGCCCGGAGCGGGTTCGATCGCGTCGACGCTCGCGCGGTCGACGAGCCTTTCGAGGCGGCCGACCGCGGTCTCGAACGCGACCGGCCCCGCGTCGCCCACGACGCGCTCGAAGTCGCCGAGCCTGCGGACCGCGTCGCGAAGCGCCTCCGGGGCGTCCGGCAGCAGCACATCGACGGCGGCCGCGAAGACCGCTTCGTGTCCGGCGAAAGAGCGCGGCGTCGTAGGGCCGAATCGGTCGTTTAGGTCGCGAAGGACGGCTCCGACCTCGGGAAGCGCCTCTTCCCATGCCTCGAGCCCCAGGACGATTCCCGCCGCCCGCGAAAGCGCCTCTAACCGGCCGAGCGTCTCGGGAGAGCCCGAGGGGAAGCGCAGGTGCGAAGAGCGGAGGACCTCACAGGTGAGCGCGCGGGGGAAGCCGGCGGCGACGGCCCGCAGGACGAGGAGAAAGTCGCGCGACGCCGGCTCTTTCCGGAGCGTGCCCGAGACCTGCGCCCACACGGGGAGGTCGTCGCGCGCGACCGCCGATTCGACCGCGGCGGCGTATGGCTCGAGGCTGCGGGCGACGACGGCGATCTCGTGCGGGGGTACACCGTCGGCGATGCGCGCGAGCGCGCCGCGGAGCGCGTACTCCACCTCCGGCTCCGGCCCCTGTGCGGTCGCGGCCTCGAGGAACGTGTCTGCGCCGGGGAGGGGCGACCACGTCGCCGTCTCGTCGTAAAGGGACGCGAGCCGTCCGGCGAGGGGGGATTCTCCCGCGGCTTCGGGTCCGCGCGCGTTCGCGAGGAACCGCGGAAGGTGACGCTCGAAGAATCCCTCCGCGTACCCGGTCGCGCGCGATCCGGGGGCGACAGGAGCGAGCCAGGTCACCTCGGAACCCCGATCGATCGCGAGGAGGAGATCGAGATGCATCCCGACGACCTCGTAGGCGCCGTGATGGAAGATCGACGACCAGCGCGTGGCATGCGCCGCGGCGACCCGTGTCGCTTCGGCGATCCAGGCGGGTTCGTCGAGGAGACCAGCGAACCGTCTCTCCGAAAGAGCGCTCGTGTATGCGGCGTGAATCTCGGCGAGCGCCCGTTCCCCGGCCGCGTCGAGCGCCTCCGGGTCGACACCTGCCTCCCGAAGTTCCCGGAGGGTGCCGAGGAGGGAGCCGAGGGCGGCGGGACGCTTCGCGACGAAGGCCGCGATCGGATTCCCCCGGAGGGGCCGGATCGCGCGATCGAGGAGCCCTTCGAGGAGGCGGGCATCGGCCGGGTCGGGAATCCCGACCCCCGCCTCGCGGAGGATCCGGCGCGCCGTCGTCCGATACGGGAGGACCTCGACCGCCGCGACGGCTTCGAGCCGTTCCGCGAGCCGCCGCTCCACATGGCGGGCGAGGCGAATCGTAGGGACGATCACGAGGATGGGCGCGAGGGGGTCGCCTTCCTTCGCGGCCGCGATGCCGTGAAAGAGTTCCGTTTCGAGGGTCCGGGGGTCGGGGTGAAGGATCAGACGCACCAGGGAAGGTTACCCCAACGTGACGCGAACATTGGGGATGGTGGGGCGGTCGAGGATCGGACAAGCCCT
>CAZVOE010000043.1:0-23802 GCA_964628935.1 uncultured Acidobacteriota bacterium | reverse complement strand
ACCATGGAGAGGGCCGCTTCCAGCGCCTCGTTCCACCGGTTCTTGTCGAGGAGTTCCCGCACTCTGGGCAAGCCCTCGGCGACGGGCTCCCCGGCATACCCCCCGGAGGCGATGGCCAAGAGCGCCGCCGCGACTCGAAAAGCGGCTTTGCTTCGCACGACGGGGAGGATACCGCCAGGGCTCGCCTTTCGGCCGAGGGGAACCCAAATTGAGAAGCAGGCCGCACGAGTCGAGGAGGACGAGAAGATGCGAACGCCGACAGGGCTCCTGGTCTCGATCCTGCTCCTGCACTCGACGACCTGGGCCGGAGCCTCTCCGATCGCGGATTCCGCTCTCGTCGATGCGGTGGCCCTGCAGGAAGAAGGCCGCCACGAGGAAGCGCGCGCCCTCTATGAACGCATCCTCTCGGATCGGCCCGACCATCCCGCCGCCCTCGCGGGGATCGCCCTGGCGGCGCTCGTCCTCGGCGACTTCGAAGCGAGCGAGCGGTACGGGATCTCGCGGCTCCGCCTCCCCGAGCCGGCCCCGCCCGGGGTTTTCGTTCTGGTCGCGAACGCTCAGGCGCTTCAGGGAAAGGGCGATGCCGCCGCTGCGACCCTCGAGGCGGGGAAGAGCGCATGGCCTCTCGACGAGACGATCCGCTACCAGGGCGGGATCCTCCGGATCGCGCTCGGCCGCTACGGCGAGGCGATCGACGATTTCGCCTTCTGCCTCGAGCGGTCCCCCTACCGCGCCGACTACTGGAGGGCGATCGGCGACGCCCTTGCGGCGGATGGGGCGAAAGGACGCGCGTTCGCCGCCTACGCACGCTCGCTCACCCTCGACGCCGAGGCGAGCGAGGCGAAAGGGGTCGCCGACGAGATGTGGGACCTTCTATTCGACGACGTTCGGGTCGATCGCTCGTTCACCAACATCGCCGCTCCCGCCCCCGACCAGACGGAGGCCCGCTACCGCGCGGCGGCCGAAACGATGGGGGTCGCCCTCGTGGCCGCGCTCCGGCAAGACGACCGCTGGCGCGAGCAGACCGACGCCGCGTTCTTCGCGTACGCGCTCGACACGATCCTGAAGCTCGTGAGCGCGATCCACGAGCCGTCGGTCGACGACCGGTTCTGGCGGGAGTTCCTCTTCGCCTACTTCGAGGAGTTGCGCGACGCCGGTCACCTCGAGACGCTCGCGTACGACATTCGGAGAGCGGCGGAGGATCCGGATGCCGTCGCCTGGGAGCGCGCGCACCGCGATCGCATCCGGCGGTTCCGGAACTGGTCCGAGCGCTGGGCGGTGAACCGGAGCGGCGAACCCTTGCGGTGAAGGAGAAAACCCGCTAATCCTGGCACGTACCGCCTCTGCTTTCCTTCGAGAGGAACTCATGAAGTACGTGCTCGACTCCGGAGTGCTCCAAGATCTCGACCGCGCTTCGAGCCTCGAATGGCTCGAGTGCAACGGACGGGGTGGATGGGCGGCGTCCACCGTGACCGGCCTCCACACGCGTCGGCGCCACGCGCTCCTCGCCTCCTCAGCGCCCGGCCACGCGCGAGCGATGGTCCTCCTGTCGAGGCTCGACGAGACGCTCGCCTGGGACGGCGAGCGTCACGACCTCGGCGTCAACCGTTTCCCCGGCGCGATCCACCCGAAAGGACATCTCCTCCTCCGTGCGTTCGAGAAGGAGTGGTTTCCCGCCTTCACCTGGGAAGCGGGCCCGGCCGTACTTCGCAAGTCGATCGTCGCGATCCACGGCGAGCCGACGATCGCGGTCGTCTACGAGCTGCTCGAGGGACCGGAGGAGGCGACGCTCTCGTTGCGGCCATTCGTCGCGCAGCGCGACGCTTCCGCCCTCGTGCAAGCGAACGGCGCGGTCGCTCCGTACGGCGCGTTCGACGACGGGACCTTCCGCGTGCGGCCCTACCTCGGAACCCCCGAGTGGTTCCTGTCCGTCCCCGGCTCCCGCTTCGAGCCCGGTCCCGACTGGTGGCGGTCGTTCGAGTACCGGGAGGAGGGTCCCTCGGGGGCCTCGGCGCGCGAGGACCTCTTCACGTACGGGACCTTCCACGTCGCTCTCCGGAGGGGGGAGCCGCTCGGGGTGCTCGCGTCTCTCGAGGATCCGACGGGTCGGGACGCCGTCGCGCTTCTCGAGGGCGAAAGGGCGCGTCGCCAGGCCCTCGTACGGGGGATCCCGGAATCGCAGGCGGTTCGCCGCGCTCTCGCCCTCGCGGCGGACGCTCTCGTGAGTCGCGGGGACGACGGCCCCGCGATCCTCGGCGAGTTCCCCGGGACCGCGGCCCGGGCTCGCGACGCGGCGATCGCGATCCCCGGACTCCTCCTGGTTCCGGGGAGGACCGAGGAGGCGCTCGAAATGATCCGACGCCTCACCGATGAGGCGACGGATGACGCCGAGGCCGCGTTGTGGCTCTTCGTCGCGGCCCACGCCTGGGCACAGGCGGCGCAGGATCCGGACCGCGCGGCGGAAGCGTTCCTTCCGGGACTGCGCGCGGCGATGGACCGGCTCACCGCGGGGGCGTTCTCGGGGGTCCGGGTCGATCCCTCCGGACTCCTCGCGGAGACCGGATCGCGGGAGCGGCTCCCGGGGACGAACGCCCTCTGGTTCAACGCCCTCTCGATCCTCGCCGACCTCGAGAAGCGCGCGGGGAACGCCTCGACGGCGCGTGTCCTTGCCGGGAAGGCGAAGGCCGTGAAGGCCCGTTGGGCCGAGGACTTCTCCGACGCCGAAGCGCAGCGCGCCGACTCGGTCTTCGCGCTCGCCCTTCCCTACGGGGTACTCCCCAGGGAGGCCGCCCGGCGTCTGCTCGACGCGATCGAGGAACGCCACCTCGGATCCCTCGGTTTGCGGGTCGAGGACCGGCACGGCCGTCCTGTCTTCTTGCCGGCCCTTCTCGGCGCGTACGTGACCGCGTGCGTGAAAGCGATGGGCGCGGCGGGGAAGCCGCGCGCGCGAAAGGCGCTCGAGGCGGCGGCGCCGCTTCTCGAAACCGGCCTTCTCGGTCACGTCCCCGACGCGTGCGACGCGCGGGAGCCGCACCGAGCGCTCGGCGCCGCCGCGAGCGCGCGCGCGACCGGAGAGTTGCTCCGGGCGTGGAAGCTCGTCGCCGGAGACGCGACGCCCGGGGCGAAGGCCGCGGCGAAAAGACGGACGTACAAGGTCGTCGCCGCCCCGGCGAAGGCGGCGGTCCGCGCGAAGCCGAGGTCAACGGGTTAGGGACGAGAGCCGCTTCCGGAGGGAGCGGGAGCCGACGGCGTCGCGGACCGCGACGAAGACGGTATCGTCTCCCGCGAGGGTGCCCACGATCTCCGGCCAGCCCTGCCGCTCGAGCGCGATCGCGGTGGGGTTCGCCCCTCCGGCGGGGGTGATCAGCACGACCAGGTGGTCCCCCGCAGGTCGCGCTTCGAGGACGTTCCGGACGAGGGTCTCCCGATGCGGATCGTCGCCCCCGGCCGTGGCGGCGGCCGCTGCGCGAACGTACCGGCCGCCGGTCTTCGCGAGCGCGAGGGCGGCGACGTCGCGCGAGATCGAGGCTTGGCTCGCGCGGAAACCGCGTCGCGCGAGCGCTTCGGCCAGTTGCTCCTGAGTCTCGATCCGCTCGGTCGCCACGATCGCGAGGATCGCCCGCCGCCTCGCCCGCGTGCCGCTCATCGTCGTCCTCTTCCTCCGGCGAGCAGCCCGAGAGCGGCGTCATGGCGTCGGCGGCTCTCCGCGAGCGAGCGCCGCCGCGTCGCGATCGCCCGCGACAGGGGGCCCAGACCCGCGTCCCTGCGGCTCGCGAGGAGACGGCCGCGCGGGGGGGCGGGAATCCGATCCCCTCGCTTCACGCGGGCGGCGATCTCCCGGTAGGCGCGCCGGAACGCCATCCCGCGAAGAACGAGATCGTACGCCGCGTCGGTCGCGAGGAGATCTCCCGACACGTCGGCGCGAGCGCGCTCGCGATCGACCTCGAGAAGGGGGACGGCCGCGGCGATCCACGCCGCCATCGCCTCGACCGTGTCGAGGCCGAGGAAGAGCGGAGCCTTGAGGAGCTGGAGGTCGCGGTGGTACCCGCTCGGGAGTTTCCCGGCGATCGCGATCGCCTGCGCGAGAAAGCCCGCGACCGCCCCTTCGCGCGCGCGGGTCAGCTCGAAGACGTCGGGGTTGTTCTTGTGCGGCATCATGCTCGAGCCGGTCGCGATCCGCCCGGGGAGGCGCAGGAAGCCGAACTCCTCCGACGAGAAGAGGATCACGTCCCACGAGAGCTTCCCGAACTCGTGCGCGATTCCCCACAGCGCCGCGAGAACGATCGCCTCGACCCTCCCACGCGAGGGCTGGACCGCGGTGACCGGCACCTGCGCCTCCCGGAAGCCGAGGGCTCGTGCGGTACGAGCCCGGTCGAGCGGGATCGGGACGCCGAACCCGGCCCCGCTTCCGAGCGGGGAGCGGTCGACGAGGGCGAGCGCCGCCTCGAGCGGCAGGAGGCCGTCGAGGAGCCCCGCCGCGAATCCGCCGGCCCAGAGGGCGGCCGTCGACGGCATCGCCCGTCGCTGGTGCGTGTACCCGGGGAGAAGAACGTCCCGGTGCGCGCGTGCGAAGCCGAGAAGGGCGTCGGCGGCGTCGAGGGTCCTCTCCTCGACCCGAAACAGGGCTTCCTTGGTGTGGAGACGGATCGCTGCGAGCACCTGGTCGTTCCGGGAGCGTCCGGTGTGGACCTTTTCCCCGAGCGTCCCGAGTCGGTCGGTCAATCGGCGCTCCAAGGCGGTGTGGCAGTCCTCGTCGTCGGGCCCGAGCGTGAAGCGGCCGGCATCGGCGTCGCGGAGGGCGACACGGAGCGCTCTCGTGAGCCTCGCGTGCTCCCGGGGGCTGAGTAGGCGCGCGGCCCGGAGCCCCTCCACGTGGCCGAGCGTTCCGAGGATGTCCCACCGCAGCAGGCGAGCGTCCCACACCCGATCGTCCGCCGAGGTGTACGCCGCGACGTCGGGCTCGATCCCGGATCCGTCCCCCCAGAGCGTTTTCGCGGAACGTCTCATGCGAGGTACTCCGAGGCGACCGCCGCGTAGAGGCGCGAAGCGGCCGCGATCTCCTCGACGGGAACTCGTTCTCGACTCGTGTGCGACAGGCGCGAATCTCCAGGGCCGAGCTTCACCGCGTCGACGTCGCGGAGGGAGACCCAGTCCGAGGCGGTCGGGGAGCCGAAGGGGACCGAGTCCGGCCGGACCCTCCGGATCGCGTCGAGGAGGCGGGAACCGCCCGGAGTCTCGCAGGGGAGGCAGCGGGCGCTCGCGATCTCCACCTCGGCGCGGACCCGCGCCCGCACGCGGGCGACGATCTCGTCGGTGCCGTACGCGGGGGTCGTGCGGATGTCGAGCACCGCGGCACAGCGGTCGGGAACGACGTTGTTCGCGTTTCCGCCCTCGATGCGCGTGACGGTCAACCCGATCTTCCCGAGAATCGGATGCACCCTTTCGAACTCGAGCCCCGCGAGCGCGGCGAGATCGACCGCCGCCTTCTCGATCGCGTTGTCCCTCCCTTCCGGATCGCCCGCCGCCCACCCCGCGTGGCGAGCGGTCCCGGTCCAGAGAAGGCGCAGCACGACGAGGCCCCGCTGGGCCACGCACGGCTCGAGGCCCGTCGGTTCCCCGACGATCGCCGCGTCGGGCATCCCGAATCGCTCGAGAGCGAGGGGCATCGAGGTCGCGAGCGTCTCCTCCCGGTAGGTCGCGAGCACGACGAGCCGCCCGCGCGCGGGGCCTCCCGCTCCGGCGAGCGCCGCCGCCGCGGCGGCCATCGCCGCGACCGATCCCTTCGCGTCGACCGAGCCGCGGCCGTGGAGATGGCCCTCCTCGATCTCGCCGCCGAACGGGTCGCGCGTCCAACCGTCGCCCGGAGGGACGGTGTCGAGGTGGGAGACGAGGAAGAGCGTCGGGCCCGGTTCGGCCCCCCCCACCTCGATCCGCACCGACGTCTCATCCACCGTCGGGTCGAGTCCGGCGTCGGCGGCCCAGGTCGCGAGGACCTCAGCCGCCCGCTCCTCTTGCCCCGAGGGGCTCGGAGCGCGCACGAGCGCCGCGAGGAGCGGGAGCGGATCAGGCGATCTCGTGCTCACGGTATTCCGCCATTTCCTTCCGGTTCACGATCATGGTTCCGCTTCCGGCGCCGGTGAAGACCTCGAGGAGGAGGGCGTCATCGGCGCGACCGTCGACGATGTGGGTCCTCCGCACGCCGTGCCGGACCGCGCGGATGCAGGCCTCGATCTTCGGCCGCATCCCCCCCGTGATCGCGCCCGAGGAGAGCATCGGCTCGAGGTCCTCGGGATCGGCGAACGGGACGAGCGAGGCCGGGTCGTTCACGTCGCGCAGGAGGCCGGGGGCGTTCGTCAGGAGGATCAGCTTTTTCGCGGCGAGGGCCGTCGCGAGGGACTCGGCGACGGTGTCGGCGTTGACGTTGAGCGGACGGCCGGACGCATCGGCGGCGAGGGAGGCGACGACCGGGACGTATTGCTTGTCGAGGAGCGTCTGCAGGAGCGAGGCATCGACCGACACGATGTCCCCCACCTCGCCGTAATCGATCCGGCGCACCGAGCCGGTGTCGTCGCGCGCTTCCACCGGAGGCCGGCGCCGCGCCACGATCGTCCCCCCGTCGATTCCGGTCAACCCGACGGGAAGGGCGCCGTGCTCGCGGAGGGCGGCGCACAGGTCGACGTTGAGCGACCCGGCGAAGACCATCTTCGCGATTTCGAGGGCTTCCGGGGAGGTCACCCGCCGCCCGGCGACGATTTCGCTCGAGATCCCGAGACGCTTCGCCATCTCGGTCGCCTGGGGACCTCCGCCGTGGACGACGACGATCCGGATCGAGAGCGATTCGAGGAGCGCCACCTGCGACGCGACGTTTTCGAGCGCGCGGCGGTCCGAGAGGATCTCTCCCCCGATCTTCACGACGAAGATCTGGTTCCGATACACCCGGGTGTACACGAGCGCGCTCTTGAGCCCGCGGATGGTGTCGGTCATGGGGTCCCTCCGAGAAGGCGCCTGAGGAGCGCCCGCTGGACGTGCAGGCGGTTCTCCGCCTGATCGAGGACGGCGGAGAAGGGTCCGTCGAGCACCTCGCCGGCCACCTCGACGCCGCGTCGCACCGGGAGGCAGTGGAAGAGGAATCCACGCCCGTCCCGGGTGCGCGCCATGAGGCGCGCATCGGCGATCCATCCGCGCAGGCCCGATCGCGAATGGGTCTCGCGCTCGGGATCCCCGAAGAGGTCGAGCCGTCCCCAGCTCTTCGCGTAGACGGCGTCGGCCCCCTCCGCGGCACGGCCGAGGTCCTCCTCGATCCGCACCGTTCCGCCGTTGCGCCGGGCGGTCTCGGCGATGGCGCGCAGGTCTTCGGGATCGAGGTCGAAGCCGGGGGGACGCGCGATCACGACCTCCATCCCGAGCCGGGCGGCGTTGAGCGCGGCGCTCACGGGGACGGCCGTCGGGAGCGGCTTCGGATGCCACGCCCAGGCGAGCACGAACCGCTTCCCGCGGGTGGCGCCGAGCCGCTCGCGCAGCGTCATCGCGTCCGCGAGGCCCTGGCAGGGGTGGCGCCGGGCGGATTCGAGATTGATCACCGGAACGCCGGCGTGGGCGACGAATCCGCGGATCACGGCGTCCTCGCGCGCCTCGGCCCACGAGGATCCCCTCGGGAAGGCCCGCACGGCGAGGGCGTCGGCGTAGCGGCCGAGAACCCGAGCCGCCTCGCGCACGTGCTCCACGGTTTCGCCGTCCATCACGATCCCGTCCCGGGTTTCGAGCGGCCAGGACCCCCGCCCGGGCTCGACGACGACGGCGTGCCCCCCTTCGCGCGCGATCGCGACCTCGAAAGAGGCCCTCGTCCGGAGCGAGGGGTCGAGAAACACCATTGCGAGGACCTTGCCGGGAAGGGCAGGGAAGTCCCCTTCCCGCCGCTTGATCCGATCGGCCTCGTCGAGGAGAGCGAAGATCTCTTCGTCCGGCCAGTCGTCGGTGCCGACGAAAGCGCGCGTCAGCACGGGTAGATTCCCGGAAACGAGAGCCCCTCCGTCTCGCCGAAGCCGAGCGCGAGGTTCATCGCCTGGATGCCCTGGCCGGCCGCCCCTTTGACCAGGTTGTCGATCGCGACGGTCACGACCGCCTCGCGCCCCCCCGCGCGGGGGACGGCGTGAAGGTGGGCGAAGTTCGTTCCGACGACGGCGGAGAGCTCGGGAGGTCGCTCGAGCACGTGCACGAAGGGTCGGCCGGAGTAGGCGTCTCGATAGACCGCGAGCGGGTCAGGGAGCGGCTCTCGGAGTCGGGCGTGGAGGGTCGCGTGGATCCCGCGGACGAAGGGGCCCGCGTGCGTGAGAAGCCGGCAGGCCGCCTCCGGATCTCCCGTCCACGCTCGGAGGCGATCGAGGACCTCCGCCTCGTGACGGTGCCCGGCGAGCGAATAGCCGAAGAGATTGTGCGCGCGGATGGGATGGTGCGTCGTCCGTTTCGGGAGCGCCCCCGCGCCGGAGGAACCGGTGACGGCGAAGCAGACCGGGACTTCCTCGAGAAGCCCCCGCGAGGCGACGGGCCAGAGGGCGAGCAGCGCCGCGGTCGCGAAGCACCCGGGGGCGGCGATGCGGCGGCTTCCGACGAGCGCCTCCGCGAGGACGTCGGCGAGGCCGTAGACGAACGAATCGCGCAGAGCGGGCGCTCGGTGCGGGCCGTAGAACGACTCGTGCAGGGCGAGGTCGCGCACGCGGAAGTCGGCGCCGAGGTCGATCACCGTCCTTCCGTCGGCCGCGACGAGCCGCTCCATCTCCCGCTGCGACTCGCCGTGCGGGAGGGCGACGACGAGGACATCGACCGGTTCGCGCTCGAGGATCGAGACGTCCTCGAAGGCGAGCGGTTCGAGGTGGGCGAGCGCGGGGTGGACGGCGCCGACCGGGCTCCCTCGATGGCTGCGCGAGAGCGCTCGAATCGAGGCGACGCGCGGGTGGATCGAGAGGAGGCGGAGCGCTTCCCCCCCGGCGAAGCCGGCCGCTCCGAGGACCGCGGTCCGGAGGGAGGGGTCAGGCCCGGGCATGCACCCGCTCCAGCACCCGTTCGACGAGCCCGGCCGCGTCGCGGCGCGCGTTGTGGGCGGGGAGGCCGAGTTGTTCCCGGACGAAGCGGCAACCGACGTCGTTGTCGGTCACGGGCCCCGCGACGACCGCGGGTCGGAGTCCCCAGCGCTCCTCGAGGACGCGCACCGCTCCCCACGCGGCGACGGGATCGGGGGCACAGAGGACGAGGGCCGCCGCGATGCCGGTCAACTCGCGGTCGGCGAGAATCGACTGCACGCCGTATTCGCCGAGGATCCCGTCGCCGAGCTCCGCGACGACGACCTCGGGGTCGGCGCGGTCGAGCCGGTTGAACAGGCCCTTCGCGACGCGCGCGGATTCGTCCTCCCGCGTCGAGACGACGCCGGCGTCATTGAAGGAAAGCCCGAGGACCGCCCCCGCGTCGCACATCGAGAGGGTGTCGCGGCGGAGGGAGACGCCCGTCAGCTTCGCCGCGGCGACGCGCAACCCCGCGCGGCCGAGTCCGCGGACGATCTCGGTCGAGGCGACCGTCTTCCCGCTGTCCATGCAGGTTCCGGCGACGTAGACGACGGGGGCGCGGAGGGCGAGCCGGTCGGCGGCGGGGATCGAGCCGGAGCGGATCTCGGCAGGCTGGCCGACGCGGTCCCCGGCGGGGGGAAAGGTCAGGACCGCTCCGAGCACCTCGGCCTCGAAGGGCGCCCCGAACTCGGGGTTGACCGAGGTGCAGCGGCCGAGGACCCCTCCGAGGTTGAGGACGTGGACGGTGTCCCCGGCTGCGAGCGCCTCGGGGACCACTCCCGCGTACCCGCGCAGGGCGCGCCGGCTTCCGAGGACCCCGGCGAGGATGTCGCCGTCGCGCAGGGGGACCATCCGCCCCGTGAGGTCCTCGATCTGGTTGTAGGTCGACTTGTTCCCCCGGATCCGCACGGCGAGGACGTAGCCCTCGCGGCAGACGATCTCCGAGCCGACGAGCACCTCGCGTTCGAGGTGGGCGTTCCGGGTCGACGAAGCGATGCGGTCGAGGCGGACCCGACGCGTCACCACGCCGGGGTCTCCTCGCGTGACGCGGCGAGAAGGGCGGGGATCGCGGCGATCTTGGCGAAGGCCCGCGCCTCCTCCCCCGTCCAGAGGGAAGCCTCCTCGCCGTACCGACCGAAGCCCTCTCCCGCGAGCGCGAACGGGCTTCGCACCCCGGTGACCTGGAAGCGCCCGGCGTCGAGGCGGACGCGCGTGTCCCCCGCGACCTTCCGCTGCGAGGAGCGGATCATCGCCTCGATGTCGCGCATCACCGGGTCGAGGTGCTGGCCCTCGTGGAGCCGCTCGCCGTAGAAGTGCGCGAGGTGGTCCTTCCAGAAGGCCTGCCAGCGCGTGAGGACGAGTTTCTCGAGCTCGCGGTGGGCTGCGATCAGGAAGAGCGGGGCGCCCGCCTCGAACGCGACGCGCCCCCGGATTCCCATCACGGTCTCACCGAGGTGGATGCCGTACCCGATCCCGTGCGCGCGCGTGATCTCGCCGAGCCTCTCGACGAGGTCGGGCCCCTCGAGGGGAACTCCATCGAGCGCGACGGGGAGGCCGTCCTCCCATGCGACGATCACGTCGCGGGGCGGAGGAGGGGAGGCGGGAGCCCCCCACACATCGGGGGGAGGCGGTTCCCAGGGATCGTGCGTCCACCCGCCGCCGAACGTCGTCCCCCACAATCCGCGGTTCACCGAGTACCGGCTCGCCGCGGGGGGCACGGGGAGGCCGCGCTCGCGAAGCCACGCCGCGGCGCGTTCGCGCGTGAGCCCCAGTTCGCGGATCGGGGTCAGGAGGGTCGCGTCGGGGAGCAGGACGCGGAAGACCACGTCGAAGCGGACCTGGTCGTTCCCGGCTCCCGTCGAGCCGTGGGCGACCGCGTCGCAGCCGAGCTCTCGCGCGATCCGCGCGACCTCGACCGCCTGGCAGGTCCGTTCGGCGCCCACGCACAAGGGGTAGACGTCTCCGCGCAGGACGTTTCCGCGGATGAGCCAGACGACGTGGTCGTCGTACACCCTCTTCCGTGCGTCGACCTCGACGTGGCGTGAAGCGCCGAGGGCGGTCGCCTGCGCAGCCGCTGCATCGAGGGCTTCTCGAGTCGCCCCTCCGGTGTTCACGAGGACCGTCACCACCTCGGCGCCGCGCTCCTCACGGAGCCACGGCACGCAGAAGGAGGTGTCGAGCCCTCCCGAGAACGCCAGCGCCACCTTCATCGGATCCCTCCGCCCCGACTGCATGAAAAATGAAAAGCGGTATTTTATGCGGACTCGGGGCAGAGTCAAGGGGAGATTCCGACCGCCTAGATCTCCACGAGCAGCTCCTCGCGGCAGACGTCGGCGAGGAGCCAGACGGTCGGAACGGGGGAACCGAGAATTCGGTCGAGGGTCTCGCGGATCGCCGGGAGGTCCTCGCGCCGCCGCACGTAGACGCGAAGGGCGTGGAGCCGGGTGCCGAGCGGCCCGCCGGCCCCGGGGCAACCCCCCTCGTCGAGGACTTCCTCGACGTTCCGCATCGTCTCTTCCGTCTGGGCGACCGGATCGCCCCGATGAACGCTCTCGTGCCCGACGATGCTCGCCGTCCCCGACACGAAGATCCATCCGCCCGCCTCGACGGGCGCGACGAGGCCCCGCGCGAAGGAAGGGCTCTTGGGACCGTAGAGTTCCGGGTAGCGGTAGGCGCTGACTTGCCTCGGGTTCTCGATGCTCGCACCCGGCCGCGATGCGGCGAGGAGCTGGACCGAGAGGCCCCCCGTCTGGCTCCCCACCGCGGAGCACGACGGCAGGCGCCGTTCGAAGCCCTCCCCCCACACGCCGGCGTAGGCTTCCGCCCGCCCCTTGCAGAAGAGGCGGTAACGCTCCTCGCCGGCCTCGAAGCGGTTGATGTGGGCCAACGCGTTCCACGCGCGAAGGACGTGCGGGAAGCCGGCCCGCTCCGCCGCGCGCAGCAGTCGCTCATAGGCCCCCCGCGCAACGTCCTCGACGCGATCTCCCGCGGTTTCGACGTCGATCGAGGCGAACCAGTGGAACCCGTCGGCCGCGGACCGGATCCCGCCGGCCCGTTCGCGGCGGACCGGGCCGATCCCGCGCCATGCCTCGCCCGCGGCGGCGCCGAGCCGCGCGAGGGGAAGGCGGAAGACGGGGGCCGACTCGGCCCACCCGCCGGTGCCGAACAGGACGAGTGCCAGGAGGTCGTCCGGCGGGGCGGTCGCCGCCTCCGCCGCCGCGACGTCGTCGAGGATCTCGATCGCGAGCCCGCTCACGGGACGAATCGCGGAAGGTGCCGGGCCCAGAACGGCCAGTCATGACCGAAAACCCCGGGCCAGATCTCGGCGTGAACGTTGAGCCCCTTCCCGCGGAGCACTTCCGCGAACCAGCGATTGTGGTTCGCGAGATGGTCGTGTTCGCCGGTCGCGACCACGAATCCGATGTGGCGCAATCGGTCCGCGTCGTGCGGATGGAAGTTCGGCGCGCATGCGGCGGGGGAGAGGAAGTAGCAGTCGTCGCTCCACCACCCCGAAAGGAACCGCTCGATTTCGAACAGGCCCGAGAAGGCGACGACGCGCGAGGCGAGCTCCGGATGGCGGAACGCGAAGGTCATCGCGTGGTAAGCCCCGAACGAAGCCCCGAAAAGGATCAGGTCTTCCCGCTCCGCCTTGATGCGAATCAGGGGGAGGACTTCGTCGGTCAGGTAGCGCTCGAACTGCTGGTACCTCCGGAGTCTCCACTCCCCCGGCGCCCGCTCGTTGTACCAGGCCTCGCCGTCGATCGCGTCGACGCAGCAGACCTGGACCTCCCCGCCGTCGATCTTCGGGCGGAGGGCCTCGATCAGCCCCATCTCTTCGTTCTGGGTGCAGGCGCCCAGGGAGGTCGGAAACGCGAGAATCGGTCGGCCGCGGTTGCCGTACCACAGCAGGTCCATCGGACGCCCGAGCGCCGGGCTCTGCCAGCGGTGATGTTCCCGGACCATTCGCCTCCCTTTTGCCCCACGCTACCGCGGCCTTTTCGCCCCGTATATAGTGACGCGTCATTCTAGGGGAGTCCCGGGAGGTCGGTTTGCCCAAACGCGTCGGAATCTTGTTCGGGATGGAGCGCTCGTTCCCCCCGGCCCTCGCCGAGGAGATCAACCGCAGGGCGAACGGGAAGGTCGTGGCGGCGCCGGTCAAGACCGGCGCGGTGCGCCAGGACCTCCCCCTCGCCTACGACGTCATCCTCGACCGGATCAGCCACGAGGTTCCGTTCTACCGGACGATCCTCAAGGCGGCGGCCGCCTCCGGGGTCCAGGTGGTCAACAACCCCATCTGGGCCTCCGCCGACGACAAGTTCCTCGACAACGTGCTCGCCCTGGCGGAAGGGGTGGCCGTTCCGAAGACGGTTCTCCTGCCCCACAAGGAACACCCTCCGAACACGAGCGCCGACTCGTTCACGAATCTCGAGTATCCGGTCGACTGGGACCGCGTCTTCGAGCATCTCGGATTTCCGATCTACCTGAAACCGGCCCACGGCGGCGGGTGGAAGGACGTCTACAAGGTCAACGATCGAGATTCGTTCTTCCGGGCGTACGACCAGACCCACACCCTGACGATGATGGCGCAAGAGGCGATCGAGTTCACCGAGTACTTCCGCTGCTACTGCGTCGGGCGCGAACGCGTCCGCGTGATGCTCTACGACCCGCGGGCGCCGTTCGAGAAACGCTACGTCCGGGATCGCGAGGTGTCGGACGCGGCCCTCGTCGAGCGCATCGAGACCCACGCCCGGAGCCTTTGCCGCGCGTTGGGGTACGACCTCAACACCCTCGAGTTCGCGGTCCGGGACGGCATTCCGTACGCGATCGACTTCATGAACCCCGCGCCGGACTGCGACCTGTTCTCGGTGGGACAGGCGAACTTCGATTGGATCCTCGACGCCGTCGCCGACCTCCTGATCGACCGCGCGCTCGACCCGAAGCCGCTCGAGGTCACCGGGAGCTGGCCGCGGCACGCGCGGCGCCCCGCCCGGGTGTGATCCGGTGCGCAGGCCGAGCCTGACCGTCGGCATCGAGGAGGAGTTCCAGGTCATCGACCCGGAGACCCGCGAGCTCCGCTCCCATATCGCCGAGATCTTCCACAAGGGAGGGGACGGCTTCGAGGGCCGGCTGAAACCGGAGCTCCACCAGCCGGTCGTCGAGGTCGGCACGCGGGTTTGTCCCGACGTCGCGAGCGCGGCGCGCGAGGTCTTCGAGACCCGCGCCCTTCTCGCGAGACACGCGCGGGCGAACGGACTGCGGATCGCCGCGGCCGGGACCCATCCCTTCACCCACTGGGCCGACGTCGCCCTCACCTACAACCCGCGGTACGAGAAGCTCGTGCAGGACTTCCAGATGGTCGCGCGGGCGAACCTGATCTTCGGCCTGCACGTCCACATCGGGGTCGAAGACCGCGAGCTGCAGATCTCGGTCATGAACCAGGCGCGGTATTTCCTCCCGCACATCCTGGCCCTCTCGGTGAACTCACCGTTCTGGCTCGGCCGCGACACCGGCTGGCTTTCCTATCGCTGCAAGGTCTTCGACAAGTTTCCCCGGACGAACATCCCCGACTTCTTCTCCTCGTGGGGGGAGTACAGCGACTACGTGAACCTCCTCGTGAAGACCAACTGCATCCTCGACGGTGGCCAGATCTGGTGGGACGTTCGCCCCCACCATCGCTACGAGACGATCGAGTACCGGATCTGCGACATCCCGCTCCGGGCGGAGGAGACGGTCACGCTCGCCGCACTCTTCCAGGCGATCACCGCGAAGCTCGTCCTCCTCCGGGCCCGCAACCTGACGTTCCGTCCCTACCGCCGGTCGCTCATCATGGAGAACAAGTGGCGAGCCGCCCGGTACGGCCCGCGGGCACGGCTGATCGACTACGGAAAGCAGGCGGAGATCGATTTCGCCACGCTCCTCGACGAGCTGCTCGAGTTCGTCGACGACGTCGTCGACGAACTGGGGGCGCGCGAGGCGGTCGGCCGTGCGAGAGAGATCGCCGCGCGCGGAACGGGGGCCGAACGACAGCTCGCGGTCTGGAAGCGGACCGAAGACATGAAGGCGGTCATGGATTTCGTCGTCGGGGAAACCGAGCACGGGCTCGGCGTCTCGTGACGCGTCGCATCGTGGGGAGGCATACTTGATCGGAGAGACGGAGCGCGCCCTGCTCGACCTCGCGCACGAGCCGGCGTTCGACGAGGGGGCGAGAAACGCGGTGGAGGTCTGTCTCGGAGTCGCCGAGGGCGAACGCCTGGTTCTCATCACCGACCGCGAAGCCATGGGGATCGGCTCGGCGCTCGCCGCGCATGCGGTCGCGTCGGGAGCCGACCTCCGAGCCTTCGTCCTCGAAGACCTCGTCACCCGGCCGATGACGGGGCTCCCGGAGCCGGTCGCGGCGGCCCTCGAACGAGCGGACGTCAGCCTCTACGCGGCCGCCGCGCTTCCGGGAGAACTCCAGGCCCGCATCGAATTGACCCAGATCGTGAACCGGAGGCAGATCCGGCACGCTCACATGGTCAACATCTCCTCACGCATCATGCGCGAGGGCATGCGCGCCGATTTCCACAAGGTCGACGCCCTCTGCCGTTGGCTCCTCCCGAAGATGCGCGCAACCGAGGTGCTGACCGCCCGCACCCCCGCCGGCACCGATCTCCTCGCGACCTTCGATCCGCGGATCCAATGGATCAAGACGTCCGGGATCATCTCCCGGGAGAAGTGGGGGAACCTCCCCGGGGGGGAAGTGTTCACCGCCCCTGCGCGGGTCGATGGTACGTACGTCGTCGACGGCGTTCTGGGGGATTGGATGGCGTCCCGTTTCGGCGACATGGCGGAGACCCCGCTCAAGGTCGAGATCGAGAATTCCCGCATCGCCCACGTCGAGTGCGACTCGCGGGAGATCGTCGAGGCGTTCCTCCGCTACGTCGCGGCCGACGAGAACTCGGACCGCGTCGGCGAGCTCGCGCTCGGGACGAACGTCTGGGTGAAGGACGTGATCGGACAGATCCTCCAAGACGAGAAGATCCCAGGCCTCCACATCGCCTTCGGTCACCCCTACTCCGAACACACCGGGGCGAATTGGCGGTCATCGAGCCACATCGACGTCGTCGGACGGCGCTTCACGGTGGAACTCGACGGCGAGCCGGTCATGCGGGACAGCCGTTTCCTCGTCGATCTCGACGCGCTCGCGTGAGGAGCGGCGAGCGCGGGCCGTAGACGCCGATGGACCCCGGACTCGTCGAGCGCTTCAACCGGCATTACTCCCCCGCGGTGTACGCGACCGTCGCCCGCGAGATGGCCCGGCGCTGCCGCGAGCCTGCCTTCGGTTTCCGTCTCGCCGAGCTGCCCTTGATCCTCCCACGCGACCTGAGGGAGCGGTGCGAGCGCGCCGCGGTCGAAATCCTCGCGGAGATCGCGCGCCCGGAGGTCCGGGAGGCGGGCGAGGCCGCGATCCCGGCCGCCTATCGCGTCCCACGAACCGATCCGCTCCCGCATTTCCTCGCGATCGACCTCGCGATCGTGCGGGGGGCCGGCGGCGCGCTCGAGCCGAGGCTCGTCGAGTTGCAGGCCTTCTCGTCGCTCTACGGCATGGAGCTCGTCCAGGGGGAGATCTGGGGAGAGGTGCTCGCGTCGATCCCCGGCATGCCCGCGCGCTGGACGCCGCTGTTCGGCGGGCTCGACCGGGAGGGGTATCTCGATCTCCTCCGCCGGACCGTGGTCGCGGACGAGGACCCGCTTCAGGTCGTTCTCCTCGAGCTCGACCCCGAACGTCAAAAGACAAGAGCCGATTTCCACGTGATCGAGGATCTGCTCGGCGTGCGGACGGTCTGCGCGACCGAGGTGCGCAAGGAGGGCCGGCGCCTCCTCGCCCCCTCGCGCGCCGGTTGGATTCCGGTCCGCAGGATCTTCAACCGGATCGTGTTCGACGACGTCGCGCGATCGCGGATCGCGCTTCCCTGGTCCTGGCAGGACGATCTCGACGTCACCTGGGTGGCGCACCCGAACTGGTACTGGATCTGGTCGAAGCACGCCCTTCCGCGGATCCATCTCCCGTGCGCGCCGCCGACGCGTTACCTGTCGGACGTCGACCGTCTTCCCGAAGACCTCGACCGCTTCGTCTTGAAGCCCCTCTTCTCGTACGCCGGGAGCGGCGTGGTGGTCGACCTGACCCCCGAGGCGATCGCCGCGATCCCCCCCGCCGAGCGCGGGAACTGGATCCTCCAGGAGAAGGTCGACTACGCTCCCGCCCTCATCGCTCCCGACGGGTCGGGGGTGAAGGGGGAGATCCGGCTGATGTTCCTGCGTGCCGACGGTTCGCGCGATCTCCGCCTCGCGATCAACCTCGCGCGGCTCTCCCGAGGGAAGATGCACGGAGTGGACCACAACCGCGGCCTCTCCTGGGTCGGGTCGTCGATCGCCCTGTGGCCGGTGGAGTGAACGGTCCGATCAGCCGAAGATCCCCGCCGGCTCCGCGGCGAGCACGAGGGTTCCCGCAACGCGGTCGTGGATCGACCGGCGCAGGGGGTCGAGGAGCGCGCTTCCGAGGTAGACCGCGAGAAGCGCTCCGACCGTCGCGAGCCCCTGGAAGAAGATCGGCTCCGGTTCTCCGCCGCGCGGCCCGAGGTGGAAGAGCACCGCGTGGTTCCATTCGAACGGAACGAGAAGGATCGCCGCGCGCGCGGCGGCCCTTCCGCGCGAGACCGTCCCGCCGTCCCACGCCACGAGCCGCGCGCCGAACAGGCGCATTCCCGGCGTCGCCCCCCGCCTCGACGCGAAGCAAAGCGTGAAGTAGAGCCAGAAGGGAAGGGTCACGGTCGCCGCGACCCAGCCGTGGAGAATCCACGCCCCGGGAATCCCCCCCTCGCGGATCGAGGCGGCCGCCGGGTTCACCGGGAGGAGCGCGAGCTGCAGGACGATCAGCCCCGCGAAGAGCAGGCTGCAGTCGGCGGCGTACGCCGCGATCCTGCGCGGTATCGGGGCGGGGGAAGCCGGGGTCCCCTCGTTCAACGCGGCTTCAGGACTTCGAGCCGAGCCACTTGTAGGCGACGCCGGCGAACGCGGCCCCGGCGATCGGAGCGACCCAGAACATCCAGAGCTGCGCGAGCGCCCAACCCCCGACGAACAGCGCCGGCCCCGTGCTCCGGGCCGGGTTCACCGAAGTGGCGGTCACCGGGATGCTGATCAGGTGGATCAGGGTGAGGCAGAGCCCGATCGCGACCGGCGCGAACCCCTTCGGCGCCCGTTCGTCGGTGGATCCGAGGATGACGATCAGGAAGAAGAAGGTCATCACGACCTCGCAGACCAACCCCGCGAGGAAGGAGTACCCGCCGGGGGAGTGCTCCCCGTACCCGTTGGCGGCGAACCTGCCGAGCTCGAATCCCGCCTTGCCGCTCGCGATCAGGTAGAGGACTCCTGCGGCGGCCACGGCCCCGACGACCTGCGCCACGACGTACGGGACGACGTCGTTCCAGGAGAAGCGGCCGCCGGCGGCGAGCCCCACCGACACCGCCGGGTTCAGGTGGCATCCGGAGATGTGACCGATCGCGAAGGCCATGGTGAGGACGGTGAGCCCGAAGGCGACCGCGACGCCGTGGAATCCGATTCCCAGGTCCGGGAACGAGCCGGCGAGCACCGCGCTTCCACACCCACCGAGAACCAGCCAGAACGTGCCGAGGAACTCCGCGCTGACGCGCTTTGACAGAGGCATGATCGACCCCCCTACCGGGCGCCAGCGGCGCCCGAACGCGCGGAATCGTAACCCGAAAAAGGCCGGATCACGCGATCGGGACGCGGTCGGCGTTCGCCGCGAGCCATGCGTCGAAGGTCTGGAGCGCGGGGTTCACCGAGCGGGAGAAGGCGATGTCGCGCATCCCGCAGAAGTCGGCCTCGAAGTCGTGCTTGAACTGGAACATGTTCCCGAGGTCGTCCGCACCGGGGAAGCCGAAGCCGCGATAGACGTCGAAGGGAACGGCCTCGTAGCGAACCTCCCGGCCGAGCGCTTTCGCGAGGGAGGCGGCCATCTGCGCACCCGTGAGGTGCTCTCCCGCGATCCCCACCGACTTTCCGGCGAGTTCCGCACCGCGCCGGAAGATCCCGTACGCCGAGCGTCCGATGTCCTCCGCCGCGATCCCGGGGAGCTTCTTGTCCCCCATCGGGAGCATGAACGTGAGGACGCCGTCCCGACCCGGCTTGGGACCCATGCCGAAGTGGATCAGGTTGTCCCAGTAGAACGACGTGTGCAGGAAAGTCGTCGGAACCCCCGCTGCGGTGAAAAACGCATTCGCCTCTCCCTTCGCGTCGAAGTGGGGCACCTTGTACTTCCCCATCAGCGTCGGCATCCTCCCGTCCGAAACCGGAACCCAGCGGCGCGTGTCCTCGAGCGTCGACCAGATCGCATGCTTCACCCCGGCCTTCGCCGCGGCGGCCGCCATCGTGCGCGCTTGCGCGAGCTCCTTGTCCGGGGAGAAATGGTCCCAGAAGAAGGTCACGCAGAAGGCGCCGTGGGCGCCCGCGAGGGCGCGCTCGACGCTCGCAGGGTCGTCGAGGTCGGTCGCGACCACCTCCGCCCCGAGCGCCGCCAGCGCTTTCGCCTTTTCGGAGTTCGGGTTGCGGGTGAGGGCGCGGGCCCGGAAAGGGCCATCCGCGTCGGCCTGAACGGCCCGGACGAGGCCGCCCCCCTGGGCCCCGGTCGCACCGAAGACGGCAAGGATCTTCTTCTCCATCGCGCATTCCTCCTCTCGATCGGGTGTGCGGGAGTATAGGGGATCGGCGGGGCCGGCGCCTACCGTTCCCCGACGACGTACGACCCCCACGGGCAGAACGCGCCGGCCTTCTCCATCCACGCGGCGGGGTCTTCCTCGACCATCGCGGGCGTGCCGTCGCAAAGCTCGATGCTCGCTTCGACCAACTGCCAGGCGCCGGGGACGAAATGCCAATGCCATGGCGCGTTGTGGCCGCCGTCCCCATCCGCGACGGGACCGTGGATGTGGAGGGAGCGCTCGCCGAAAGGAAGTGCGAGCTGCGCGTCGACGACCCGGAGCACGCCGGGGTCGGAAGTCACGGCGACGAAGCGTCCTTCGGTTTCGGAAAGGCCGCGGACGGCGAACGTGAAGGCGCGAGGGGCGGGGGAGGCGGGGTCGGGGTCGGAGCACGCGAGCCCCGGGAGAAGGACGAGAACGGCGAATAGGATCCGCTGGCTCAACCGGCGCTCTCCCGACCGCGGAACTCCAGGTCCAGAAGATACCGCTTCCGGTGGAGCCCGCCTCCGTACCCGCCGAGGCCGCCATCGGCGTTCACGACCCGGTGGCAGGGAATCACGATCGCGATCCGGTTCTGTCCGTTGGCGCGGCCGACCGCTCGAACCGCGCCGGGATCGCCGATGGCCGCCGCGAGTTCCTTGTACGAGCGGGTCTCGCCGTACGGGATCTCGAGAAGGGCGCGCCAGACCGTCTCCTGGAACGGCGTTCCGGGAAAGCGGAGCGGTACGGAGAAGGCCCGCAGCGAGCCCTCGAAGTACCGGTCGAGCTCCACGCGCAGCGCCTCGAGATGCGCGTTCGTTCCGGGTAGGACCGCCCCGCCGAAACGCTTCCCGATTGCGGCGAACTGCGTTTCGAGCATCCGCCGCTCGGTGAACTCGAGCAGGCAGACGCCGTCGTCCGTCGCCCCGGCCACGAGGGGCCCGAGGGGGCTCGGAAACCACGAGAGCTTCACGCACGCGCGGTCCTTCGCGCGCGCCGGGGTCTCTCCGAACAGGCGCGTGAACGCTTCACGGAAGCCGCTGTGGGACTCGTACCCGCTCTCGAACACCGCGTCGTCCACCGTTCCTCCCTCTCGGATGCGCGTGAAGACGCCGGTCAGGCGCCGGGCCCGCGCGTACGCCTGGAACGTCATCCCGTAGCGCTTCCGGAAGTGGCGCCGCGCGGTCGCCGGGTCGATCCCCCGCGCGCGGAGGTCGCCGTCCCGGATCCGCACGAGAGGATCGCGCTCGATCGCCTCGAGGAGGGCCGCCGCCCAAGGGGGCTGGTCGTCCTGCTCGAGGGGGCGGCAACGCTTGCAGGGGCGGTAGCCCGCGTTCAAGGCCGACTTCGGGTCGGCGAAGTACTCGACGTTCCGGGGGAGCGGCTTCCTCGCGGGGCAGGTGGGACGGCAGAAGATCCCGGTCGTGCGGACCCCGAGGAAGAACAGCCCCTCGTAGGCGGGGTCGTTCCGGAGGTAGGCGCGTTCCATCTCCGGGACGGGCGGAAGTTCGTTCGTGTTCATGTCCCGACTCTACCCGTCGCCACCGTTTCCGCTCCACCGATTTTCGGGCGTGGATGTCGGCGAGGAAATGGACCGACCCGCGAGCCCGATGGGTCGAACAACGGACCGTGGCCCCGGTCGTCCCGGACCGCCGCGCGGCGCGTCCGGCCTCACGGCCCCCCTCGCCATCCGCACCGTGCGGTCCGGTCGGCGAGCCGAGCCAGGGACGGAACGCGGTGACTTCCGGCCATCGCGTGGACGTGCCGCGCGGCCGTCCTCGCGTCCATCCCGGCAGCGGTCACGAACAACGGCTTCCTCGAGTTCCCGCGCTGGACCGCCACGACCTCGGCGGATTCCTCGATCCCCGCGAACGCCGACTTCGCGATCCCGACGACCGGGACACGCCCACCGAGCGCCTCGTGCAGCCGCGCTCCGAGGCCGGGCCGCTCACGCGCGCCGAGCCAGACGTACCCATCGACGACGACCGCCTCCGGAGGGGAGGGCAGGAGATCGAGCACCGCGAGAAGGCACGGAAGCTCGCGCCGGTAGAAGTTCCCCGGCTCGTACGGCTCGACCGCGTCGACTTCCCGCACGAGCGTCGAGTGCGGGGTCGTCGCCTTCCAGGCGTCGGCGACGACGCAAGCCGCGCGTGCGCGTTCGGCCTCGTAGTGGACGTCGAGGATGGCGATCGTCATGCGCGATCTCCCCGCTTCGGTTGCGGCGAAAAGCGCTACGCGGCTCCCCCGACGCCGAGGCCGAAGCCGGTGAAGGCGACGGCGAAGGCCCGCGGGACATCGCTTCGAGCGACGCGGGCTGGGGGTGTCGTTCCTCGCGTTCGATCGTCGCCGGCATCTCGTCTGTCAGGCGGCGTCATAGGCCCTCTCCAGCGCCGCCACGTCGAGTTTCTCCATTGTCATCATTGCATCCATAACCGCTCGCACCTTCTCGGGATTCTCGTCGGCGATGAGTTCCGTGAAGCGCCTCGGAACGATCTGCCACGAGAGGCCGAACGGATCCTTGATCCAGCCGCACGCGGAAGGCTTCGCCCCGGCCTGGACCAGTTTGTCCCAGTATTCGTCCACTTCGGCCTGGTCCTCGCAGTCCACGTAGAGCGAGAACCCTTCGGAGAAAGCGAAGTACGAGCCGCCGTTGTAGCCCATGAAGACTTGACCTCCGACGACGAACTCGGCGGCGTGGATCGGTCCGTCGTTGCCGGTGCGGGCGACTTTCCGGATCTCGGAGTTCGGGAAGGTCGCGGTGTAGAACTCCATGGCCGCTTCGAGCTGGTCGTTGAACATGAGGAACGGCGTGACCTTGTTCATTCGCCTGTCTCCTGTGTCCCGTTTGACGCGAAACAAGGGGACGCAAGCGGGACCGAAGAGGTGTTACCGGGCTCGAGGTCCTCCCCGTGTTCCGCTCCGAAGACGGGAGAGGTTCTCCAGAATGACGCGCTTCATGACACCCAACGTCATTGCGTGCCGCCGCGACGCGTCACGAGTCTCGCCGCGGCCCAGGTGCCGGTACCGAGAACCACTCCGCTGAGGAGTCCGGCAACCGGCGCGAGCAGCAAGACGAAGTACCGAGGGTCGAGACCGTCCGGAATCTGCGCCATGTCGCGCCGGATCTCGGGATTGTTCGCGAGGTAGGTCGAGAAAAAGAGGAACTGAATCAGTGGTGCGACCCCGCCGCCGATCAGTCCCACGCAGAAACCGTGAAACCAGGGCTTCGACTCCACCCGCACGGCGAGGAGCGTTCCGCAGATCAGCGCGATCGCCAGCCAGAGCCACGCCTCGATCCCACGGGTCATGCCGAGGACCGACGCCACGCCCATCGCGACGCCGAATCCCGCCAGGGAAAGCACGAGCCTCCACTTCATGCGTCATCTCCATGAACGGCGAGCCGCTGCAGTTCGGCGGGGAGCCTCTCCCACGTCGTGAAGGACGCCGCCGGGAACTTCTTCCGCAAGTCGCTTTCTTTGTCCGGGGTGCCGTCGAAGAACGCGATCGGAATCGCTCGCCCCCACTTCGTGTACCAGAGAGCATCCGCAACTTCCCGGCCGTGCGAGGGCAGGCGCCGCAGCGAGATGGCGACGGCTGTCGGGGGGTTCTTCTTGATGTCGCTCAGCTTCAGCGTTGGCTTCCAAAGGGCGACTCGCCACCCGTTCCCGCGCAGGCTCGCGGCCAGGGCACGCGCCTCGGCTTCGTCCCAATGGACCAACAGAACCGTGCCGCGTTCTTGCTTCGCCATCGTCGGACTCCCGTGGGGTCCGTCGCCGTCCGACGTTCCGGTTCCCCGACGGGCCGCGCGGCGGACCGTCCTTCGCAAGCGGTCCTTGGAGGCGTTATCCCTGACTGCGACGCTCGCTGTCAAGCCCTGCCATTCCCTGTGGGTGGTATCGCTCCCCCGCGACCCCATGCAGTTGGACGACCTTTTCAATCGACCCGAGTTCCTCTTCGCCTAACAGGGTGCTGACAAACAGCGGCTGATCATGCTTGTTTCTTCGTTCCTCATG
>CAZVOE010000042.1:17768-23833 GCA_964628935.1 uncultured Acidobacteriota bacterium | reverse complement strand
GGTGCTGGCCCGGCTCTAAGAGGCGCTCCGCTCCAGAATCCGGGACGCGATGGCGGACGCGGCGACGCCGGCGGATCTCGTCGCGCTCGAGGAGGCGCTCCGTGGAGCCGGGGCGAGGGCCGCCTCCGCGGCGGAGATCCTCGCCCGCCTCGAAGGCGCGGGGGAGCGGCACGCGGTCGATGGCGAGCGCCTCCGCCGTCTCGCCGCGTCGGCGCACGAGGTCGCGGCGCTGCGCCGGGTCCTGCTCGAGGGAGAACACGGGACCGGGCGCGCCCGATTCGGTCTCGTCGTCGTGCGCGCCGGCCTCGGATGGGCGTGCCTGTGGCCCGCGAACCCCTTCGGGGTCCCGTCGACGGTCGAGTCCGCCGCGACGGCTCCGACCGCCGCGATCGGCCTCGCGGAGACCCTCGCAGCGCGCGCCGTCGAAGAGGCCAAGATCGTCCGCCGCGCCCGGCTCGTTCTCGAGGCGCCGTCCGACTTTCCCGCGCGGGAACGGGCGCTCGACGAACTTTCCTGGCCGGCCCTCGACGACGACGAGGCGGCGGCCTGCGCTCCCGTCTTCGTCGTCGCCGCGAGGAGCGGGATCCACCCCGCGTCGCTCGACGGAATGCTCCGCGCCCTCGATTGCGGCCTCCCGGTGAAGGTGGTCCTCCTCGACGACGGCCACCCGCTCGATCCGGGAGGCGACCCGATCCTTCCGGCTCTCGCACGGCGGACGGGGTTCGTCGCCTCCACCTCCGTCTCGGAGGGGGCCCACCTCGCACGGGCGGTCGCGGCCGCGGTTCGCGCACGCGCTCCCGCGTTCGTCCGCGTGCTCGCTCCTACGCCGAAGCGGCACGGCTTCGCCTCGGATGCGACCGTCTCCCGCGCGCGCGAGGCGCTCCGGGCGCGCATCGCGCCGCTCGTCCGCTACGATCCGGCGGCCGGAGAGGATTTCGCCAGCCGGCTGAGTCTCGCCGGAAACCCGGAACCGGGCGAGGCGTGGGTCGCCGGGGAGGACGGAAACCCGTGGACCCCGTCGCGATGGGAGGAGGATCCGCGAAATGCGCAGGCCGTCGATCGCGAGATCGCCGAGCGGTGGCGGATCCTCCGGGAGTGGGCCGGGGCGGTGAAGCCCCACGTCGAGGTGAAGGTCGTCGAGGTGCCCGTCCCCACGCCGTCTCTCGACGCCGCGTGGCTTCGCGAGAGGCTCCTCGCGCTCGCGGGCTACCGGAAGGGGGAACGGTCTTGAAGGGTCTCGCGGAAAAGGTGCCAGTCCCCTTTTTTCGGAGGGCGACGTTCCGGCACGGCGTCCACCCGGACGACCACAAGGAGATCACCGCGGGGCTCGCGATCGAGCGGATGCCCTTCGTCCGCGAGTACGTCCTTCCGCTCTCGCAGCACACGGGGGCCCCCTCGCGCCCCCTCGTGGGGCCCGGCATGCGGGTCCGGCGCGGGCAGATGATCGCCGCCCCCGACGGCTGGGTCTCGACGGCGCTCCACGCCCCGGTGACGGGGACCGTCCGCGCGATCGAGCTCAGGCCGCATCCGAACGGTCGCCGCATGCCCGCGATCGTCCTCGAGATCGATCCGTTCGACACCCAGCGATTCGAGACGGCGCCGCCTCCGGGATCGGAAACCCTGTCCCCCGCCGAGATCGTTCGAATGGTGCAGGAAGCGGGGCTCGTCGGGCTCGGCGGCGCCGCCTTCCCGAGCCACGTGAAGCTCCAGGTGCCGGCGGGAAAGCACGCGCGCTTCGTGATCCTGAACGGCTGCGAGTGCGAGCCCTACTTGACCTGCGACCACCGGGTGATGGTCGAGCGGCCGCACGAGGTGGTCCGCGGCCTCCGTACGATGCTGCGAGTGGTCGGCGCCGAGCGGGGCTACGTCGGGATCGAGAAGAACAAGCCGGACGCCGTCGACGCGATCCGGCGCGCGGCAGGAGGCGACGGGTCGATCGCCGTCGTTCCCTTGGAGGTCAAGTATCCGCAGGGGGCCGAGAAGTTCCTGATCGACGCGATCCTCCACCGGGAAGTGCCGAGCGGGAAGCTCCCGATCGATCTCGAAGTCGTCGTCCACAACATCGGAACGGCGGTCGCACTGACCGAGCTCCTCGAGCACGGGAAGCCCCTCATCGAACGGGTCGTGACGGTGAGCGGGGACGGAGTGCGCCGGCCCGCGAACCTCCTGGTCCCCGTCGGGACTCCGATCGCGAAGGTCCTCGCGCACTGTGGCGGCCTTCACCCGGCCACGCGCCAGGTGATCCTCGGCGGCCCCATGATGGGCCTCGCTCAGAAGGATCTCGACGCCCCGATCCTCAAAGGAGCCTCGGGGCTCCTCGCCCTACGGGAACCGGCGGAGGCGTTTCACGAAGACCCGTGCATCCGATGCGGCCGGTGTCTCGAGGCCTGTCCCATGTTCTTGAACCCGTCGCGGCTCGCCGCGCTCGCGAAGCACGACGACGCGGAGAGGCTCGCCGGACACCACGTCATGGACTGCTGCGAGTGCGCCTCCTGCTCGTTCGTCTGTCCCTCGAACATCCCCCTCGTGCAGTGGATGCGCGTGGGGAAGGCGACGGTCCGCGCGCGGGGGAACGCGTCTTGAGCGGTCGCGTGTCCGACCTGACCCTCGCCACCGCGCCCTTCTTGAAGAGCGGGCTCTCCACGCGGCGCCTCATGGCCGAGGTCCTCGTCGCGTTGGTCCCCGTCGCCGCAGCGGCGACCTGGTTCTTCGGCCTCGCCGCCCCCCTCGTGATCCTCGCATCCTCCGCGGGGGCGGTCGGGGCGGAGGCGCTTTTCCGGGGAACGCGCGAGGGGCTCGGCTCGCTCGCCGACGGGACGGCGCTCCTCACGGGGGTTCTCCTCGGCCTGACCCTCCCGCCTGCCATCCCGCTTTGGATGGCGTTCCTGGGAGGCGTGATGGGGATCCTGCTCGGGAAGACGATCTGGGGGGGGCTCGGCCAGAACCTCTTCAACCCCGCCCTCGTCGGACGCGCCTTCCTCCAGGCGGCCTTCCCCACCGCCCTCACGACCTGGACCGCGCCCGGGAGCGATCTCCTGCAGGCGGGCTCCTCGGTGCTCGCCGTGCCCCTCGGGCGCGGGACCGTCGACACGGTCACCACCGCGACTCCCTTGGGCCTCGCGAAGTTCTCTGGGGAGATCACGCCGTGGGACCGGCTCTTCACGGGGAACATCGCGGGGTCGCTCGGCGAGACTTCCGCGCTCGTCCTTCTCCTCTGCGGCGTGTGGCTCGCGGCGCGCAAGGTGTTCGACTGGAGACTTCCCGTCGCGACGCTTCTCACGGTGGCGGCGCTCTCGCAGGTCCTCCACCTCTTCCTTCCCGCGAAATGCCCCGACGCGGTCTTCATGCTCCTGTCGGGAGGGCTCCTGTTCGGAGCGGTGTTCATGGTGACCGACCCGGTGACGACCCCGATCACTCCCAAAGGGATGTGGCTCTTCGGCCTCGGAGTCGGGGTCCTCGTCGTCTTGATCCGGGTCTTCGGCGGACTTCCCGAAGGGGTCATGTATTCGATCCTCCTGATGAACGCGGCGACCCCCCTGATCAACCGTCTGACGCAGCCGAGGCGCTTCGGTGGATGAGGTCCGGATCGAGAGGGAGCCGACGGCGCTCCGCATCGTGGCGACGCTCGTCGTCTTCGGGGCGATCTCGGGGACCATGCTCGTCCTCGCCTTCCTCGAGACCCAGCCTCGGATCCTCAGGAACCAGTACGAGGCGATGCGGGCGGCGGTGTTCCGCGTTCTCCCGGGGACCGAGACGGTCACGATGCTGGTGATCCGGGACGGCGTCTTGGTTCCGTACGACGGGCCGGAGGGGGTGCTTCCCGCGGAGCCGACGACCTTCCTCGGGGAGGACGCCGAAGGGCGCAGGATCGGGTACGCGATCCCGGGGGAGGGGCCCGGGTTCATGGACACGATCAAGGTGCTCTACGGGTTCGACCCCACGCGCCGCCTCGTCATCGGGATGGAGGTTCTCGACAGTCGGGAGACTCCGGGGCTCGGCGACAAGATCGCGTTCGACCCGAAGTTCCTCGCGAACTTCGCGGCGCTCGCGGTCGACCCGGAGATCGTCTCCGTGAAGCGCGGGAAGAAGACGAGGGAGAACGAGGTCGACTGCATCACGGGGGCGACGATCTCGTCGGAGGCGGTCGTGCGGATCCTGAACGAGAGCCGGAAGCGCTGGGATCCGGTGCTCGCATCCGGCGGAGGAGCGAAGGCGGAGGCGAACGGTGGCGCCGAAGACCGATAGCCGGCTCCGGAGAGAGCTGGTCAAGGGCTTTTGGAAGGAGAACCCCGTTCTCGTGGCGGCTCTCGGGCTCTGCCCCACCCTCGCGGTCACGAACTCCCTTCGGAACGGGCTCGTGATGGGGGCCGCGACCGCCGCCGTGCTGATCGGCTCGTCGTTCCTGGTCTCTCTGCTCCGCCGTTTCATTCCCAGGCAGATCCGGATCACCGTCTACATCATCGTCATCGCGACCTACGTCACGGTGGTCGATCTCGCCCTCGCCGCCTATCTTCCGGACGCCCACAAGGCGCTCGGCGCCTTCATCGCGCTCATCGTCGTGAACTGCATCATCCTCGGCCGGCAGGAGGCGTTCGCGGGGAAGAACCCGGTCGCGCTGTCGGTCGCGGACGCGGTCGGCATGTCCGGCGGGCTCACGATCGCGATGGCGCTGATTTCGACCGTCCGCGAGCTGCTCGGCAACGGCACGCTCCTCGGGGTGCGGGTCTTCGGCGACTGGTTCGAGCCGTGGGTGATCATGATCCTGCCGCCGGGAGGATTCCTCGTGATGGGGGCGCTCCTCGCGATCGTCGCCCATCACCAGGAGCGCGCCGCGAGGAGTCGGGAGGCGCCGTGACCGACCTCGTTTACATCTTCGCGTCGGCCTGCGTGATCAACAATTTCACGCTCGCCTACTTCCTGGGCCTCTGTCCCTTCATGGGGGTCACGAACCGGATCGACACCGCGCTTCGCCTCGGGGCCGCGAACGTCTTCGTGATGACGATCACCGCGATCGCGACGTGGATCCTGAACACCTTCGTCCTGACCCACGCCCCGTTCCTCCGCCTCATGGCGTTCATCGTCGTGATCGCCTCGACGGTGCAGTTCGTCGAGATGCTGATCAAGAAGACGAGCCCCGCGCTCTTTCGGGCCCTGGGGATCTACCTCCCGCTCATCACGACGAACTGCGCGATTCTCGCCCTCGCCCTGTTCCAGACGAACCGAGGATACGGGTTCGTCGAGGGAATCGTGTACGCTTTGGGCGCGGGGATCGGCCTCGCCCTGGCGCTCGTCATCATGGCCGGGATCCGCGAAGAGAACGTCCTGGCGTCGATTCCGAAGACGGTGCGGGGGCTGTCGATGTCGTTCTTCATCGCCGGCATCCTCTCGCTCGCCTTCATGGGCTTCGCCGGCCTGTTCGCGAAGCGGTAGGAGGCGCGGCATGATCGGTCTCGCGGTTGGCGAATGAACGCCAGCCTCGGCGCGGTGCTCTCGGTCGTGCTCGCGGCCGCCTCTGCCCGGGGCGCGCACGGTTCCGCGCCCGACTACCTCTCCCTCCTCGCCGTCGCCTGCGGTCCCGACCCGGCGAGTGATTCCCTCCGACTGGTCTGGCAACCCGAGGTCGAAGGCATCGACCCGGAGGCAAGCGCGAGGATCTCGAAGCTCCTGCGAAGCCCCGAGGTCGATCGCTGCCTCGTCGCCCGCCTCGAAGCGGACGAGGAACTTTCGAACCGCATCCGGAACCAGCAGACGTGCAGCGTCGAGGACTGGAGGGAAACCCAGCGCCGGGTCCGCGAGGCGTGGAGCAGCCTCGGCCTCGTCGAGGCGATGCGCGAGGCCGCCGAGACGGGAAAGCGCGGGGAGCAGGTCCGGTCGTTCCTCGACGCCTGCGACACCCTTCCCTGAAGGCGCGGCCTCGCGTAGTCTCCCCGGATTGCGAGGAGGTGCCGATGGACGCCCTCGAGACCCTGCTGTCCCGCGTGGGAACCTGGCACGGACGGAATCGGCTCCACGATCCGACGACGGGAGAGCCCGACGACTCGCGTTCGAGCGCCGCCGGGTCCACG
>CAZVOE010000042.1:11000-17758 GCA_964628935.1 uncultured Acidobacteriota bacterium | reverse complement strand
CGTAGCGGCGCGCCCAGTCGATGCGGCCCTGGACCGTGTCGCCGGCGGCGGGCGGGAACTTCGTGCGGCTCGATTACACGTGGGCGCACCAGGGGGTGCCGCAGGACGGCTCCGTGCTGTTCGGCCGGGGTGACGAGGAAGGCTCGGTCACCGCGCACTGGGTCGATTCGTGGCACATGGGGAAAGCCGCCATGGCGTGTCGAGGCTCGTCCGGAGGCGGGGGCAGGATCTCGGTCCACGGCTCGTACCCGGCTCCGCCCGGTCCCGACTGGGGCTGGCGGATCGTCGTTTCGCCGCGCGAAGGTGCTGGGTTCCGGCTCGAGATGTGGAACGTCACCCCAGAGGGCGAAGAGGCGATCGCGGTGGAGGCGGAGTACGGAGAGGCCGGCGAGCGCCGGCTCGTCGCATAGGAGGGTCGATCCATGATCCTGGAGGTCGCTCTTCTCGGCGTCTTCGCTCTTCTCCAAACCGGCGATCCCCACACGCCGGAAGTCCCGGAGGTCCCATCTGCCGCGGCCCGGCACGAGAGGGAGATTCGAGAGGCGGAATCGCTCGGGCGGCGGATCTACGAGCAGGACCAGCTCGCCTGGAAAGCCACCGACGTCCTACTCGCTGCCGTCGATCTCCGGGACGAGCCCGATCTGGCGGGCTGGATCAACGTCGAGCGGGACGGGGTCTGGGTCGTGCGATTCGTCGCGAAGTACGGGGAGAGTCTTCGCGCGAAGTACGAGATTCCCTTCCCGGATTCCCCGGCGGGTCTTGCGGGGGCGCTCGTTCGCCTCGACCCGCCCGAGGCGCTTCCCGATCGCGAGGTCGGGATGTTCCGGGCCCGCCAGGCCGCGATCGAAGCCATGCCCCGTCGGTGCACGGAAGACTCCAACACCGTCGTTCTCCCCGACGGCGAGCGAAGCGGCTGGATCGTTTACCTCCTCAGCGCCACGAGTGCTCCCGGGAAGGTCGTGATCGGGGGGCACTTCCGTGCTCACGTCGCCGCGGACGGATCGGAGGTGAAGGAGATGCGCCCACTCTCCGCGTCCTGCCTCGAGATGGACGCGCCCCCTCGGGACGCGGTCGGCCTCGCCGTGACACAGATCCTCTCGCCGATCCCGTTCGAAACGCACGTATTCCTCAATCTCCAGACAGGAGTTCCGCTGATCGTCGCCACGGAGGACGAGATCTGGATCGTGGACAAAGGGCGCATCGCCCACGGCGGATCGGCCGCGGAACTCCGCGAGGCCGCCGAGGAACCGTGAGCCGTGCAATCGGCCGCGCGGGCGAGTGCCGCGAGCGTCGGGAGCCCGGACGACTCCCGATCACGATTGAGTTTCCGCGAGGCCGCCCCAAGCGAGGATCCGCCCGCTGGCATCGTCCGCCGATTGTAATTACAGTAATCACGTGCCGACGAGAATCCTGAAGGTCGCCCGGATCGGGAACTCGCGAGGGGTTCGCCTGCCGGCCGAGTCCCTGGAGCGGTATCGCATCGGGGAAACGGTCGTCATGGAGGAGCGGAGCGACGGCATCCTTCTACGACCCGCCGGGCCGGCCGTCGAGAAGCTCTCGTGGGAGGAGACCGCGCGGGAGATGGCGGAGAGCCACGAAGACTGGAGCGGGTGGGATGCCGCCGTCGGCGACGGTCTCGAGGCCGTTCCGTGGGACGCCGGCCGCGAGTGGTCGATCGCGGACCGCGGAGCGGAGCCGCGGGCGCGTCGCGCTCCTCGCAAACGAAAATGAAGCGCTACGAGATCCGATGGACCGATCTCGACCCGACCCGGGGCGCCGAGATGGCGAAGAGGCGGCCCGCGGTGATCGTGAGCCCCGATGTCCTGAATCGAGTGCTCGACACCGTCACGGTCTGCCCGCTGACCACGAGGACCCACCCGCGCTGGCGCTCCCGGGTCCAGGTTCGGTGCGCGGGTCGTCCCGCGGAGATCGCGGCCGATCAGATTCGCACGGTCAGCAAGTCCCGGCTGGGGGAGCGGATCGGTGCACTGAACGCCGACCAGGCCGCCGAGCTTCGTCGTGTCCTCACGGAGATGTACGGGGAGTAGATCCGATCATGACCCCTCGAACATCCCCCTGAGCCTCACACGCTCCGCGCTCCCCCCAAACCGCTCCTGGATCTCGACGAGGCGTTCCTCGTGCGGGCCGATCGTCCAGACATCCTCGTCATCGAGGGCGTCGAGGGGAGGACCGGGGAGGTTGAGGAGGCAGACGTCGCGCCGCTCCCGCACCTCCTGGCGCTCGTCCTCCTCGAACCACCGGAGCGGGAGCCCCTGGGTGCGGCAGACGTACGGGCGGAAGGGGTAGACGCGGCAGCGCCCCGCGGGGTCGAGAAAGGCGCACCCCCCGTCGGGGAAGGGCCGCTCCCGTAGGACCTCGGGTGCCCCCCGCCGGATCCGTTCGGCCTCGACGGGGAGGACGGTCAGGCCGTCGAGGCAGCAACCGGCGCAGCGGGGGCCGCATCGGAGCCGCCCGGAATGGCGGGCGGCGAGGGCGGCCGCCTCCCGGTCGACCTCCCGGTGAAACTCGGCGAGTTCGACGAGGGCCTTTTCCGCGTTTCCGTGCATTTCCTTTCCCCGTGCCTATTTTCCCCCCAGAACGCCCCGGGCCGGGGCGGGGAGGGGACCGTGATCCTGCTTCCGATCGGGCACGAGGAGGAGGGGACCCGGCGCTGGCCGTGGGTGACCTTCGGCGTCCTGGGGCTGTGCGTCCTCGCCTTCCTGCTCACGGGGTTCGGAGGGAGCCGTACCGAGTGGGACGCTCTGGAATCCCACGAGCGGGCGATCGAGTACTGGATGGAGCGGCCCTACCTCCGCATGGATCCCGACATCGAGCGGGCGATGCACGGCGTCGCCACGAGAGAGATGCGGGAGACCTTCCAGGAGGGGCTCAAGACCTTCAGCGAGAAGCCCGACGCCGCCACGGTCGCGGCGGAGCAGAAGGAACTCGACCGTCTCTGCGACGAGGCCAAGAACGAAGCCCCGGACCATCCGTTCTTCCGGTGGGGGCTCGTCCCTTCCGACGTCGGGCCCGTCACCCTGATCACGCACATGTTCCTTCACGCCGGCTGGCTGCACCTCCTCGGGAACCTCTTCATCCTCTACCTCTGCGCTCCCTTCCTCGAGGACGTCTGGGGGCGTCCGATCTTCGCCGGCTTCTACGCCCTCGCGGGGATCGTCGCGGCTGTGACCTTCGTCGTGGCGCACTCCGATCTGACCGAGCCGCTCGTCGGGGCCTCCGGTGCGATCGCGGGGGTGATGGGGGCGTTCGCGGTCCGCTACGCGCGGACGAAGGTGGAGTTCTTCTACATGATCGGACTCGGGGGGGTCCGCGGGACGTTCTGGGCTCCCGCCTGGTTCATGCTCGGCCTCTGGTTCGCACAGCAGATCTTCCTCGCGATGCTCGCGTCGAACGAGGGCCCGGGAGACAAGGTCGCCTATCTCGCCCACGCGGGAGGGTTCGCCTTCGGCGCCGCCGTCGCCTTCGGCTTCAAGCGGTACGAGGTCGAGGAGCGGTGGATCGCCGCGGCGATCGAGGCGAAGACGAACAAGGTGCTCGTGAAGAACGAGGCGGTCGAGGCCGCGCTCGAAGCGGCCGGAGCGGGGAACGCGCAGGGAGCCTTCGACCTCCTCGCGGAAGAAGTTCGAAGAAACCCCGCGAGCGTCGACGCCGCCGTCGCCTTCTTCGCGACGGCGCAGGAAGTCGGGCGCGAGAGGGAGGCCGCGGCGGCCTTCGCGAGGGCCATCGAGCACGAGGTGAAGACCGGACAGCTCGACGCCGCGCTCGTCCATTGGGACGAGCTGAGGGCGAAGGTCCCGACCGCCACGCTCGAGGGGCGTGCCCTCGTCCGACTCGCGGGGGCTTACGTGGAGCGGGGTGCGCGCAAGGAAGCCTCGGACGCGCTGCGCCGGGCGCTGCTCGTCGCGGGCAAGGCACCGACGGCGACTCTCCTCGTCAAGATCGCGGAAACCGCCGCCGAAGTGGACCCGGCCGTCGCGCGTGCCGCCGCCTCGGCGGCCCTCGCGCGTGCCGATCTCGACGAGGCCGGAAAGAGCCGGGTGAGGGCTCTGGCTTAGGGGACATTCCGCTTCTTGTCCTGGGGACACAAGGGCGGAGTCGGCCTTGCGTCTTTAGAACAAAAAACGGATTGTCCCCTACACTGCTCGCGATGCGCGGGCGGACCCCGGCTCTCGATATCGCGATCGTGTCGATCGTTGCGGCGGCGATCTACGCGAACTCCCTCGGCCACGGGTTCGTGGTGGACGATCTCCACCAGGTCGTCGACAACCCGCGCATCACGAGCCTCGCGAGTCTTCCCGCGATCTTCTCGGAGGGGGTCTGGGACTTCGAGGGGCGGCAATCGAGCTACTACCGTCCGGGGATGTACGCGCTCTACGCCCTCGTGCACTCCGGCTTCGGGCTATCCGCAACGGCCTTCCACGCGGCGAACGTGTTCCTCCATGTCGTCTGCAGTGTCCTGGTGCTCTTGTTCGTCGGACGTTTCGTCGAAAAGGGCGCCGCCCTCTTCGCCGCGCTCCTGTTCGCCGTCCACCCGATCCACACGGAGCCCGTCAACTGGGTGGCGGGAGCGGCCGATCTCGGCGCTGCGATGTTCGCCCTGGCCTCGGTCGTGCTCCACACCGGGAAGGCGGGGGAAAGTGCGTCTTCGAGGGGGCTCGCCGGGGCGGCGTTCCTCGCGGCGATGCTCTTCAAGGAGCCGGCGGTCGTGCTCCCCGCGGTCCTCTTCGTCCATGATCTCCTGTTCCGGCCTTCGCGCGAGCCTCGGGTCTGGGCGGGTCGCGCGGCACCGTGCGCCGCGGCGCTCGCCGTTTACTTCGCCCTGCGGGTTCCCGCCCTCGGCGGGGCCGCGCCGGTCGCCGCGGTCGAGGGCCTGGGCCCGGCCGAATGGGCGGCGTCTGCGCTCGCGCTCCTCCTCTCCTACGTGTGGAAGACGGTCGCGCCCATAGACCTCGGGTTCTGGATTCCCTTCGATCCTCCGACCGGGGTCGTGGACCCGCGGGGGATCGGGGGGCTCATCGTCGCAGGGTTCCTCGGCTGGGGGGGGTGGACGCTTCGACACCGTGCGCCGGCGGTCACGTTCGCGATCGTCCTTTTCACGGTGACTCTCGTGCCCGCGCTCTACTTGCGCGGCCTCAACCAGGGAATCACCGCGGCGTTCGCCGAACGCTACCTGTACCTTCCGTCCGCGGGAGCGGTGCTCGCCGTGGCGGTCGGGTTCCAGGCCGTCCGTTCGCAGCGCCTCGCGGTGCTTCTCGGCACGGCCACCGTCGTTCTCTTCGGAGCCCTCACGTGGACGCGGAATCCCGTGTGGCACGACTCTCTCTCCCTCTGGGCCGACGCCGCGAATCGACATCCGGACAACGCGATCGCACGCCAGAACCACGGCTTCGCCCTGCTCCACGCCAACCGGGTCGACGAAGGGAAGGCGGAACTGCGGGCGGCGGTCCGGCTCGATCCGACGCTCGTCGACCGCGACCTCGCGAAGGGGGCGCACTACGTTTCGATGGGTCTCTGGAAGAAGGCCGTGGTGACCCTCCAGGGGGTGCTCGCCATGAAGCCCGGCTCCGCAGAGGCGCACTTCCGCCTCGGCGCGGCGTACGAGGGGCTGGGTTGGGAGGCCGCGGCCGAGGAGGCGTACCGCATGGCGGCGTCGCTCGACCCCACGAACCCGGCCCCTTGGAACAACCTCGGCGTGATGCACGCGGAGGCGGGAAGGATGCGTGAGGCCGCCGCGTGCTTCGAGGCCGCCCTCGCGCGCGCCCCGAACGACCCGGAGATCCTCGCGAACCTCGAGACGGCCCGATCGAGGACGAACGTCCCCTAGAAACGTCCCCTAGATGCGAAGAAGCTTGCGGACGATGCTCTGTCGCTCCTGCTGGCGCTTCTGGAAGAGCTCCTCGAGCTCGCCGGCGTCCATCCAGATTCCCTCGCAGAAGGTGCAGCGGTCGATCTCGACCCCGGAGTAGGACTCCGTCTTGAGGTCGTGGCCGCATTTCGGGCACTTCATCCAGTGCGCTTCCCGGAGGCGCTTTCGCTCGGCCTCCGATTCCCTCGCGATCCGTTCCTGCTCCCGCGCGAGCCGTTTCTCGCGGGCCGATTCGAGGAGCATCTCTTCGTGCTTGCGGAACCAGTCGTCTTCCTGGCCTTGGGTCGGGCGGTCCATGTTCCCTCCAGAATCAACGCGGCGTCAGCGAGGCCCCTCGCCGGCGGGTCCCACGCCGGTGACGAGCCAGAGGACGAGCGGCGCGTCGGTGTCGTCCTCGAAGGCGGTATCGGTCGCATCCGGGTCGAATGGGGTCACGTCGGTGAAGCCGGCCCGCGGGCCCGGCTCCGTCGCGCGGTAGACCCGGTACGAGGCGAGCCCGGGGTAAGGCCACCACGTCACCGACGTGCCGGCCGCGGTGCGCGCGACGTCGCGGATCTTCATCTCGGGGGTCGAAGACTCGAACGGCCGCCCGCACACGCGGAGGGACCAACCCGACAGCGCTCCGGTGTTGTACGGGACGCCGTCCCTCACCTCGAGGGTCCAGGTCCCCGCCGCGTTCTCTCCCACGAGGCGGGACAGCGGTTCCGCCGGGGCCACGTCGTCGTCGTACCATGCGTGAATGTCGTCGGCCGAGCCCCCCGACCGCGCGTGGAGCTGGACCGGCGTGCCCGACGGAGAGACGACCTGAATGTGCAGGTCCCCCTTGTACGGGTGGATCACGTAGACGCGGGCATGGACGGAGGCGATGTAC
>CAZVOE010000042.1:0-10990 GCA_964628935.1 uncultured Acidobacteriota bacterium | reverse complement strand
GTCCGCGACCGCTGGAAACACGAGCGTGCTCGTCGTCGTCTGCCGGTCGCCGATCGGGAGGGGAAGCCCCGAGGCGTCGACGATCGTGCACTCCGGCTCGCCCGCCGGTAGAAAAATCGGGTCGCTCACCCCCGAGCCCTCGACCGCGGACCAGCGGAGGACGAAGCCGAGCTTGTGTCCGGCCGGGGTCGCGGGATCGACCCGAACGGCGTGGTGCGGGGCGGCCGACGGTGCGGAGGCGCCGGGGGCCAGGTCCGGGTAGGCGGCCTCGATCCGGGTCGCGGTCGCGAACCAACCGATCGGTTCGAGCCGGGCGGTGATTCCGCTCGCGCTCTCGCCGAAGTTCCGGAGCGTGATGTCGAGGTCCGCGGTCTCGCCGGGGTCGAGAGACCCGTTCGCGCCGTCGAGCACGACCGCCGCCACCGGATCGAGGTCGAGCGCGAGCGGGTCGAGGGCGACGTCGATCCGGGTCGGCGGCGAGGCCGGCTCGACGAGGACGTCGCGAACGAGACGAGTTTCGTACCCCGTCGCCGAGAACTCGAAGTCGTAGCGGCCCGGGAGCAAGAGCCGGTGGTAGTCGCCGACTTCGGGGTCGGTGAAACCGACCCGGTCGTTGCCGACGACGCGCACCGTCGCCGCGACCGGGAGTCCGGTCGACGAGTCGGTCACGACGCCTCGCACTCCGGCGTGAACGCGCTCGAGGTAGGCGAGCATCGCCTCCCGGTTGTCGTCCCAGAAGGCCGAAAGCTGGTCGGCCGGCGGCCACTTGACGGTCGAGACTTCGAGGGTGACGTCCTTCTCCCCGCGCCAGACATACGCCCAGTCCTGCATCCCGCCCCGGACGTTGTACCAGTCGGCGCCGTTGCAGATCCCCCGGTCGAAGGAGGGGTCGGAATTGCTCGCGTACATCGCCGGGTTGAGGTCGGCGTAGGCGCGGGAGATCGAGCGGAACACACCGTCGTCAGGGGACCAGGAGTAAACCGAAGCGCCGCTCGCCGTTCCGTCGTAGGGATAGTTCGCCACGAGCGCCCCGCCGTGGAAGTTCGCCGAATGGACGAACGAGCTCCCCGATGTCCAGTTCATCACGTGCGCCGTCTCGATCTGTCTGCCCGCCGTCGTGTCGTTGGGGTCGGTGAACTGGTCCGGGAAGTTGCGGTTGAGGTCGTAGTTGTTCGCGTTGTAGCGGCGCGCGGCGGCGGTCCCGTCCGGGTTCATGGAGGGGAGGATCCAGATCTCCGTCGAATCGACGAGGTTCGTGATCCTCGCGTCGGTCCCGTAGGAATCGGTCAGAAGGTCGAGGAGGTAAACGCACATCTCCTTTCCGACCACCTCGTCGCCGTGCATCGCGGCGATGTAGCGAACCTCCGGCTCGTCCTCCTCGAGGTCGGGATGGTCGCTGATCTTCATGACCCACAGCTCGCGGCCCTGGACCGACTTCCCGATCGTGAAGAGCCTCGCGAGGTCCGGATGGTCGGCGGCGATCTGCTGAAGGTCTTGCGTCAGCGTTTCGTACGTGTGGTAGGAGGGCTGCGCGTCGGGCGCCTCGCGCGGGATCGGCTCCTCCGGCAGGGCGTTCACGACGAAGCCGAGGTTCCGGAGCTTTTGAACCTCCTCGTCGAGCGCGTGGACGAGCGCCCAGGTTCCGAACACTCCGTCGACGTCCATGTCGAGGTCGGTCAAGGTCTGGAGGTCGGCGAGGCGGTCGGAGAGTTCGACGCGCACCGGGCGGACGTCCCCGGGTTCGCCGCGACCCGCGGCCCAAGCCGGAGCGAGGGTCAGAAGCACGAGAGCGGGGAAGAGTGGGATCCGGACGCGCAGACGCATGAAGCCCCCGAGGCGCGAAAGTCGCCGAAAATATACCAGGAGAGGCCGCGTGCGGCCTCAGCGGGCCGCGCTCGGGGCAACCGCGTGCACTCGGTCGAGCCACGCGACCGTCCTCGGTCGCGCCCGGATCGAGCCCGCGAGTTGCGGGGTGAGCGCGTCGAGCATCCACTGGTCGAGGACGGCCGCGACCGAGAGGTCGGCGCGGGTGATCCGTTCCCCGACGAGCGCGGCGGATCGGGCGAGGAGCGTCTCGATCGCGTCGAGGCACTCCTCGATCTCTCGGCGGACGGTCGCCTCGTCCTTGAGCCCGACCCCCTGGCCACGCGCGCGCTTCCGGACTTCGCGGAGCGCGAAGGTCGGAAGGACAAAACGGATCGGAATCGGCTGGCGGGAGAGGACCTTCGTGCGCATCCGCTCGAAGTTCTCCGGGATCAGCCAGCGGGAATAGAGGCCGTAGAAGTAGAGGACCTCGTCGGCCCAGTCCTCGAGGATCTTCGCCCGGGCGCGGTCCCCGGGGTCGGAGGGGAGAAGCGGCGGATCGGGCCAGCGCCGGTCGATCTCGGTCAGGATGTCGGTGCTGTCGACGACGCGCTCGTCGCCGATGAGAAGAACCGGAACGCGACCGCGAGGGTTGTACCGTTTGGCTTCCAGCGGGGAGTGGAGGTTCTTGACCTCGAATTCCAGGCCCTTGAAACGCAGGGCCATCTGCACCTTGGCGCACGGCGGCGACAAGGTCCCGCCCCGCTCGAGACCGGGATACTGGACGAGGATCATCCCAGGGTTTTCACGTGGGCGGCGATCGCCTTGATCTCCTCCGCCGTGAGCTTCCCGGCGTACCCCTTCATCTTCCCTTTCCCCTCGGTCGTCACCTTCTCGATCGCCTCGGCCGAGTTGGCCTTCTGCCAGGCCGCGTCGTTGAAGTTCCCGGAGCCTTTGGCGAGCGGCTTCGCGACCCCGTCCTTGCCGTGGCACATGGCGCACTTGGCCTCGTACAGGGCCTTGCCATCGGGCTCCGCGGCGAGGGCGGGGGCGACGGCGAGCGAGAGAACGGCGGCGACGGCGACGATACGCATGGGCACCTCCACGGGCGAAACTACCACGGACGCCCGAAATGCGCTCACAGCGAGTGCGCACTGGAGGTGGGTTTGGAGTAAGGTGGCGACCATGGCGCGACCTTTGGCCATCGTCCTCTCCTCGACGAGCTTCCTCGCCGCTCTCGCCGCGAAGGCTGGATGCCTCACCCCTGGCGAGGTCGGCGCCCCCGGCGCGTCTCTCCCCACGGCGGGATGGACCGCGGGGCGGTTCGCCGGGGTCGCGACGGGGACGTTCGAAGTCCCTCCGGGACCACCACCCTCCCTCTCGCTCCTCGGGTTCAGTCGCTCGCGGCGGACCGCGGGCTCTGCGCTCGCGCGGTGACGACCGTCGCTTCGATCGTGGGGATCGCGGCGGTCGGTCTCCCGTCCCTCGGGTGGATACAGAGCGAACGTGCTTGAGCCCGCGTCTCGATCCGTTCCCGCCATGATCGCGAAGCCGATCGTCTGGATCTGCGGGAGCGCCGCCGTCGCCCTTCTGGTCCTCTTGCCGGTCGTGTTCGGGCCGCCCGAACGCGCGGTGCGGTTTGTCTCGGACGACGCGTACTACTACCTCTCGGTGGCGAAGCACGTCTCCGAGGGGCGCGGCCCCACCTTCGATACGATCACCCGGACGACCGGCTTCCATCCGCTCTGGATGTTCCTCCTCTCCCTGCGTCCGAGCGTTGCGTGGGCGCTCGGACTGGGGACATTCCTCTTTCTCGCGACCGCGGTCCCTCTCGGCTTCGCGGCGCGGGCTCTCTGGGGAGCGCGCGCGGGATGGGTCGCCGCTTCCCTCTGGCTCGCGAACCCCCACGCCGTCCTGCTGGTGGCGACGGGAATGGAGGGATCGCTGTACGCGGCGCTCCTCGCGTCGCTCGCGTGGGCGTTGGCGAGGGTCGCTCGCGTGGGCTCGTGGAACTCGGTGCTCTTGGCCGCCGGGGCGGCCGGCCTTGCGGTCGTCGCACGCACGGACGGACTGCTCGTCGTTGCGCTCGCGGCGCTCTGGCTCGCGTCGACGGGGGAGGGGAATGTCCGCCGCCGGCTCGTGCGTTCGCTCGCCTTCGGAGCCGTCGCCCTCGTGCCGTTCGCGCTCTGGCTCGTCTGGGCGCACGGTTGGACCGGCCGATGGATCCAGGGGAGCGCCGACACGAAGACCCTCTGGCGGGAGGCGATGAACGCGGAGGAGGGGGCGGTCGCGATCACTCTCTCGCTCCTCGCGGCGTGGGTGACGAAGGGGTTCGTGAAGGTGCCGGCGCTGAAGTGGGGAATCCCCGTCGTCGCTTCGGCGATGGCGACGTCGCTTCCCGGGGGACGCGCCCTCGCGCACGGGTTCTGGCTCGTTCCCCTCCTCGCCGGGGCGGCGTACGCCCTCCTCCTTCCGAAGCTGTGGGGCTGGTACTTCGCACCCGCGCTCGTCGGTCTCACCCTGCTCGCCGCGGCTGCGCTCGGCCGTTGGTTCGAACGGCGGGGGAAAAAGGTGAAGGGGCTGCTCGCTCTCGCGCTCGTCCTCATCGGCGTCGAGTCGGTCGGCTACCTTTCGGTCAAGTTCGTGCGGGGGCGCAACGCCTACCAGGAGGACATGCTCGCGACCGCGCTCTGGATGCGCGACCACCTCCCGCCCGGGACGGTGGCCGCCGCGTGGAACTCGGGGATCTACGGCTGGTACTCGGGACTCCCTGTCGTGAACCTCGACGGCCTCATCAACGACGAAATCGCCGACCGGATCCGGTCGGGAGAAGCTCAGGAGTCCTATCTCGAGCGCCGGGGAATCGAGGTCCTCGTCGACCACGACGAGACGGTGGAGCAACTCGACGCGGCGTGGCGTGAGCGGAGCCTGCGCCCGATCTTCCGCCGGGCGAGGACCCACCATGGAGGGAAGGACATCACGGTGTGGCGGATCGAGGCATACCCCGATCCCCGGAAAGCGTGGCGGAGCCGACGGGGCTCGAACCCGCGACCTCCGGAGTGACAGTCCGGTGTGCTAACCAACTGCACTACGGCTCCGCGCCCGGAACCGACGGATTCTAGCACGGGACCCAACCGCCACAAGGGGGCGGGTGGTAGTCTGGCGCGAGGATGCACACCCCGATCGCCTGGAGCGACCTTCCGGACGCCACGCTCGGGCCCGAGTCGGTGAGCGTCGTCATTCCGACCTACAACCGCGCCGACCTGGTGGCCGAGGCGGTCGAGGGAGCGGTCCGGCAGACCCACTCCCCCGTCGAGGTGATCGTCGTCGACGACGGCTCGACCGACTCGACGCCGGCGGTGCTCGATCCGTTCCGCGACCGGATCCGTTACGTTCGCCAGGAGAACCGCGGCCTCGCGGGAGCGAGGAACCGCGGGATCCTGGAATCGAGAGGGGAGTTCCTCGCCTTCCTCGACTCCGACGACGTGTGTCTTCCCGTCTGGCTCGAGCGGGTCATGGAAACGTTCCGGCGACACCCCGAGGCGGGGGCGGTCGCCTCCGCCGAGTTCGAGATCGACGAGCGAGGGAACCGCGGCCGGGTCCACTCGAAGAAGACCCCCGGGATCTGGTTCACCCCGGAGGGACTGATCTCGAAGGACACCGGCGTCGGCTCGGGCCGTCCCCCCGTCATCCGTCGCGAGTGGGTGCGGAAGCTCGGCGGGTTCGACGAGTCGATCCGCTGCGCGGTCGACTGCGCGATGTGGATCCCGTGGTCGTTCCACGTTCGGATGGTCCTCCAGCCGGAGCCGGTGATCCTCCGGCGCTTCCACGCGGGGAACATCAGCGGGAACATCCGACTCGACGCGTGGGACTGGATTCGACTGATCGAGCGAATTCGGCGCGAGCAGCCGGAGTTCTGCGGGAGGGAGTCGAGTCTGGTCCGGCGGGCCGCTGCGAAGAGCTGGGTCCGCTACGGGCGGGAGATCCTCGCGGCTTCGGGCGGCAGGCCCGAGGAGGTCGCGGAGGCCCGACGGGCGCTCCGGAGCGCGATCCGGGAGATGCCGACCTTCGAAAAGGCCTGGCGGTACCTTCTCGTCAGCCATCTCGCACCGTCCGTGTACGGACGCGTGCGCCGCCTCGAACGGGCCCGGGCCTCCGCCCGCTTCCAGAGGCGTCTGGAGAAGAAGGGGGCGTGAGCGCGACGCTTCTCGAGTGCGCGGTGCGGATCGCGCGCGGAGCGCGACCGGCCATCCTCCTCCGCTACGGGCGGTCTCCGGGAGACTCGCTCCTGTGCAGCGCGATCCTCCACGAGCTGCGGGCGAGGGGCGTCGGCCCGCTCTGGATGCAGACCGACTATCCGTCCCTCTTCGATCGGAGCCCCGACGTCGATCTCGTCGTTCCGTATCGGAGGACCGTGCGTCGCCTCGTGCGGCTCGCGGGGGGGCGCGTCGTCTACCCCGACTATGCGCCGTACGATCCGGCGACCGACCGGAGCCGGCCGCCGGACGCCCACATCCTCGTCTGCATGGCCCGCGCGGTCGGGATCTCCGGTCCGATCGCCCTGCGGCCGTGGATCTTCCTCGGGGAGGACGAGCGGGCCGAGGGGCTACTCGCGCACGGGCAGATCGCCGTGCAGAGCACGGGCCTCGGCGCGCGGATGCCCATGCGGAACAAGGAGTGGGGGGTCGCGCGAATGCAGGAGGTCGTGTCGCGGCTGCGGCGCGACCATCCCATCGTTCAACTCGGCGCGCCGGGAGACCCTCTCCTCGACGGGGTGATCGACGCTCGCGGCGTTCCCCTTCGACGCAGCGCCGCGATTTTGTCCCGTTCGATCTGCTTCGTCGGGCTCGTCGGGTTCCTCATGCACCTCGCTCGCGCGGTCGACTGCCCCTCGGTCATCGTCTTCGGCGGACGCGAGGCTCCGTGGCAGAGCGGCTATCCCGAAAACGAGAACCTCTACACCGAAGTCCCTTGCGCTCCCTGCTGGCAGTGGAACCGATGCGACTACGAACGGAGGTGCCTCACCGCGATCGAGCCGGAGCACGTGGTCGAAAGGCTGGGGAGAATCCTCGAGGCTCGTCAACGGGGCGAACCGTAGGGGGACCGGCGCGGTCCCCGCGGGGTGGGTGAATCGCCGGAACGGCGGGGGCGGAACGAAACTCAAACGTCACGGAAGGCGCCGGAGGTTCCCTCGTCGTCCGGGCGTCGGGGGGAAACGCGAGGCGCACCGCATCCCCCGCGGCGCCCCCGCCTCTCGTTTCACGGTCTTGGCGAGTCCCGAGGAACGTCCCCGAGTTTCTCCACCACGATCTCCCACGAGTACACGTCGACGAGCGGGTTCTCGTGCAGGACACGAGTGCCGCCGATCCGCGCGAGGATCCGTTTCACCTTGTCGAGCGAGAAGTCCGCGTGCTTGTGGTGCTCGTTGTACGGCTGACCGGTCCGGTCGCAGTGGGCCCGGTAGACCCGTTCGTCGGGGCAAAACAGGACGAGCCTCCCTCCGGGCTTGAGCACGCGGAGCCACTCGCGGAGCGTGGCCTCCGTGTCCTCGAAGTCTTCGAGGAGGTGGGAGGAATACACGAAATCGAGGACGCCGTCGGCGAACCACGGAAGACGCGACGCGTCCCCCCCGAGCTGGACGCAGGCCTTCCCCACGCCGGAGTAGGGACGCGGGAAATCGACCCGGATGGCGTGATCGACGATCGGATCTCCGCCGAATCCGAGATCGACGCCGTACCCGGTGCAATAGGGAGCGAGCCGGGCCCGGCACTTCGACGTCTCGCTCGGCCAACGTCTCCGGCGCCGCCCCGGCAACCACCCCAGGAGGCGCACGTCAGGGGGCCTCGGGAGCGAGCGGCCGCCCGTGTCGGACGGGCTGCACGAGGCTCACCCCGTAATCCCGATCCACCGTCAAGACCGGGTATCCCTCCCTTCGGAGCTCTTCGACGAAGCGGGGTACGCCCATGTCCGCCCGGGCGTATCGGGAGTCGGGGCGGAGGTCCCAGAGGGTGTCGTGGAAGACGACGAATCCGAAGGGACGGACGAACGGCGCGAACGCGTTCCAGTCGGCCTTCACTCCGCCGTAACTGTGGTCTCCGTCGATGAAGAGGAGGTCGATCGGCCGCGACCATTGAGCCGCGGCCACGGACGAGTCCTCGCGGACCACTTCGACCCAGCCCTCGATCCCGACGCTGCGCAGGTTCCGGCGGAGCGTTTCGAACGTGTCGACGGAGTCGGCGTCGTTCCAATCGGTCGGCCGGTGCGGGTCGATCGCCCAGAGCTTCCCGCGGCCGTTCTCGCGGAGCGCCAGGCCGACGTGACAAGCCGACTTCCCTCGCGCCGAGCCGATCTCGACGCACACCTCCGGTTTGAGCGAGCGCGCGAGGCCGTAGAGGAGCCAGGCGGAATCGCCGAGGCCCGAACGGAACGGGAGCGCGGCGAGCTTGCGATGGGCGGCGCGGGTCGAGAACCTGGAGAGCATCGGGCGCATCCTAGACCACGGTGGGCGGTGACGGACTCGAACCGCCGACATCCTGCGTGTAAGGCAGGCGCTCTACCGGCTGAGCTAACCGCCCCGGGGGCGGACGATTCTCGCCGCTCGGAGGCGCCGGGGCAAGGCCGCATGGCCCCTCGGATGGGTCGCCGGTACAATTCGCGCGTGTTCCGAACGACGCCGCTCGCGACGTTTCTCCTCGCGTGGGCCGTCTCGGCCTTCTCGCCCGTCGAGGCGAGCACCCCTGCCGCGCAGATCGAGGGGAAGGTCACCCTGGGCCGGAACCGCCCGGTCGTGGGGGCCGTCGTCCTCGTCCGGTCCGAGACCGATCCGGGGCCGGTTTGGATCACCGCCTCCGAGCAAACCGGAGCGTTCCGCGTTCTGGACCTTCCGGACGGGTCCTACCGGGTCGTGATCCGCAGGGAGGGACTCCGGCCCTTCGAGCAGACCGGCGTCGCCCTGAAGGCCCCTTATCGCGGGATCGTCGAGGCGATCCTCACGCCGGACGACCCGATGGCGACGCGCGCCCCCGAGGCCGTGGAGAAGCCGGCCAGCGGGACGATCCGGATCGCGGGGACCGTCACCGGCCCGGGCGGCGAACCGGCCACCGGCGCCGAGGTCCGGTTCGTCCGAGCCGACGGCTCCGTCGACCCCCGGGAGACGCGAGTCGACGCGAGCGGCAGGGTGGAGGTCTCCGACCTGCCGGCCGGGCGGTGGCGAGTCGAAGTGCTCGATCCGGGGGCCATTCCGCTCCGAGCCACCGTCGACCTGAGGGAGGACGTCGACCTCCGAGTGCGATTGGTGGCGCAGCCCGCGAATTTCCAGGTGGCCATCGAGGACCTGATGCCGAAAGAGCGCGCGATCGCTCCCCCCGGCTTCGTGCCGGCGCGTTGAATCACTTCTTTTTCGCCTCTTTCGCGCGCTCCTGCGCTTCCTCCCTCGACTCCCCGGGCCGCACCGCGAAGTAACCTTCACGCGTGCGCACTTTGCGCCCGGTCCCCGTCACCCGAACCTCGATCTCGATCCAACGCCCGTCGAAGACCGTGTTCGGGCTCGAGTACGAAAGGAAGTACTGCCGGCGCAGTTCCTCCGCGATGCGCGCGTAGGCTTCGGTCAGCTCCGACGCCTCGTCCACGAAGAACGCCCGTCCCCCGGTGACCTCGGCGAGTTCCTCGAGCGGGCCCTTCCGGAGGTTCCCGCCACCGAGCCCGATCGAGTAGATCAGGACGTCCTCGCTCTTCGCCTCCTCGAGGATGCGCTCGTAGGGGAACTGGCTCGAGGTGTCGTCACCGTCGGAGAAAAGGACGATCGCCTTCCGGCCGTCGATCTCGCGCAGTTTGCGGTAGGCCGCATGGAGCGCGTCGTAGATCGCGGTCCCGCCGAGGGCTTCGGTGCTCGTGACCGCGGTCTCGAGCGCGGCGCGATCGGAGGTGAGGTCCTGGAGGAGGAAGACCTTGTCGTCGAAGTCGATGACGAGCGCCCGGTCTTCGTCGCGCAGGGTGCGGACGAACGACGCGGCCGCCCGGTGGAGTTCCTTCGTCTGGTCCCGCATCGATCCCGAGGAGTCGAGGAGCATCGCGACGGCGATCGGGCGGTCTTCGAGACTGAACTCGGCGAGAGGGACCTCGACGCCGTCCTCGAAGACGCGGAAGTCCGTCGCCTCGAGGCGCTCGGAGACCGGGCGGTCCTCGCGGTCGACCACCGTGGCCCACATCAGGACACGGTTGACCTCCTCGAAGAAGGAGATCTCGATCTTGCGCGTGACCACGGTATCGCTCACGGAGAGTTCGTCCTCCCTGAGGAACGCGGCGGCCCGGACGATCCACGATCGGCTCTCCTCGCCGAAGTCGAAGAGCGCCTCGTACGGGGCCTCCCGGTCCACGAAGATCACCCGATCGTCGACCGAAAACTCCACACGGTCGAGATCGGAGGGGCGCTCGAGGCGGACTTCCGCAGTGATCTTCACGCGCCCCAAGACGACCTCGCCGTTCTTCGGGGCCGTGACCCGGATCTCGAAGCCGCGGCGCCGCTCCCCTTCCTGCGCCGGGGACGGCATCGCGAGAGAGAGAATCGCGCCGAGAGTCACCGCGGCGGCGGCGCGGCGCGCGATCACGGTTCCTTCTCCGACGGGGGAGGGGACGGGGCCGGACGGACCGGACCCGTGAGGACCGCCGGGACCGGCGGAGGCGCCGCCGTCCCGGGAGCGAGGCGGTCGAGCACGCGGCGCACGCGCTGGCCGTCCTCACCCGAGGGGTCCGATTCGAGGAACGCCCGGTACTCCTCGATCGCCAGGTCGATTCGGCCGAGGCGTAAGAGCGCGTTCGCGCGGTACGCCCGCGCCACGGCGAGGCGGGGGTCGGCCGCGAGGGCCGCGGAGAAAGCCTCCGCGGCGCCCTCGGCGTCGCCGAGTCGCGCGAGGGCGACCCCGCGGTTGAGATCGAGGTCGCCGCGCCCCTCGACGCGCGAGAGTTCCGCGTACGTCGTCGCCGCCTCCCGAAACCGTCCGTCTTGGAGGAGGGCGAAGGCGAGTCGCTCGCGGGCCCCCGCGGGCGGTTGCGCGGTGGCGGGGAGCTGCGCCGCCGCGGCGGCCCACTCGCCGCGACCGGCGTAGAGCGAGGCGAGTTCGCGTCGCGACTCGTCCGCGGCCCCCGAGGCGGCCTCCCGCTCGAGAGCCGCGCGCCTCCCGCGCTCGGC
>CAZVOE010000041.1:0-24972 GCA_964628935.1 uncultured Acidobacteriota bacterium | reverse complement strand
CATCGGGAGGACGACGCGCACCGAACCCGCCGACGCCGAGACCGACCAGGCCCCGACGACGTCCTCGACCGCCCGCCGGAGTTCCTCGGTCCGCGCGGGGTCGGCGCCGGTGATCTCGATCTCGCCGAGATCGGGGCTCGAAATCCCCGCGTAGGCGATCCCCCGCTCCTTGAGAAGCTGGCCGATCCGGCTAATCGCGAGGTTGACCTCGTTGCGAACGGCCGAGTCCGTGTCGACCTGCATCACGAGGTGAGATCCCCCCTGGAGATCCAACCCGAGGTTGATCTTCTCTTCGAGCGGCCAACACAACCAGACCGCGAGCGCGAGGACTCCGAGGATGAGGGGGACTCTCCACTTGACGGCGGTCGGCATGTTCGAGGGTTCTCCGATGGGATGGACGAAAGGCCGGTCCCGCTACTTCTCCGGGGACTCCTGCAGGCCGGCCACGGCGGCGCGGGCGAACTCCATCTTGACCTGGTCGGCGACCCGCAGTACGACCTTGGAGCCGTCGAGAGCGACGACCGTCCCGTAAAGGCCGCCGCTCGTGATGACGCGGTCCCCCGCCTTGAGATTGTCGAGCATTTCCTGATGCTTCTTTTGCCGCCTGCGAGCCGGGAGGATCAGGAGGAAGTAGAAGATCAGGAAGATGAGTCCGAACATGATCATGGTCGGGAGGAAGCCGCCCGCCCCTTGCGGTCCCGCGGGGGTCGCCTGGGCGAGCAATCCGGTCGACTCGAGCATCGCGCGCTCCTCCGGGGGCCGGACCCTACGGCAAACCTTGGCCCAAACGCGGGATTTTGTCCCAAGCGAAGGTTGGCGTCAAGGACGGCGGGGGCCGATCGTCGCGAGCATTCGGCCGGCGTGCGCGCCATCCCTCCGGAACGAGTGGAAGAGGTCCCGGCGGCACCCCGTGCACCACGGCGCGACGTGGATCCTCGCCCAGGGGACCCCGATCGCTCCGAGGATGAGCGCGACGGCGGCCTTGAGGTCGACTCTCGCCCGTCCCTCCGGAGCGTCCCGCCGCACGACCCGGCGCCCGCCTCCCGGCGGCAGCACCGCGTCGAGCGCCTGGACCACCTCGTCCCCCACCTCGTAGCAGCACGGCCCGATCGCGGGCCCGACCGCGGCGATCAGGCTCGACGCCGCGACTCCCCGCGCCTCGAGGTCCCGAAGCACGGTGTCGAGGATTCCCGCCGTGATCCCGCGCCAGCCGCCGTGCACCGCCGCTCCGGCCTCTCCGTCGGAACGGACGAGAAGGAGCGGGACGCAGTCGGCGGTCCGTACCGCCGCGGCGTAGCGGGGCGAACGCCCCGACCAGACCGCCGCGTCCCCCTCGACCGGACCCGGGCCTCGATCGACGTCCACGACGGCCACGCCGTGCACCTGCCGGAGCACGATGGGTTCCAGCCCCCCGAGACCCGCCGCGCGGGCCACGCGGAGCCGAAGCCGCGCCGTTCGCTCGTCCGACGCGTCGGCGCTCCCGGCATCGAGATCCGACTCCCCTTCTCCGCGACGGGTCGCGAAGGCGTGGCCGATTCCGCCCACTTCGGCGAGCGGACGACACAGCGCGAGGAGAAGACCGTCTCGGTCGTCGAGGACCCAGGCGCTCATGCCCCGGCCACCCTCCGTTCCTTGACAGGCGTGCTCGCGCGCCGGGATACTCTCGCGCGAGGCGGAGGCGAACCGTGACGACCGACTTCAAGACGTGGGTCGCGTCCGCGCGCGAGGAGCACGGCAGGGCGCTCGACGCGTTTCTCGCGCGCCATCTCGACGACGTCGATCGACTGGCCGGCTGGTGCGCGGAGAGCCTCGTCGCCGGCGGGCGCGTGCTCCTCTTCGGAAACGGCGGCAGCGCAGCGGACGCGCAGCACCTCGCAGCGGAATTCGTGAACCGTTTCGACCGGGACCGCCGCGCCTTGGCCGCGCTCGCGCTCACGACCGATCCGTCGGTCGTGACGAGCATCGGGAACGACGCGTCGTTCGACGAGATCTTCGCCCGCCAGGTCGAGGCTCACGGGCGAGCGGGAGACGTCGCGATCGGGATCACGACGAGCGGCAACTCGCCGAACGTTCTCCGCGGACTGCGCGCGGCGCGCGAGCGGGGCCTTCGAACCGCAGCGTTTCTCGGTCGCGACGGGGGCGCGGCCGTGTCCATCGCCGAACTTCCGCTCGTCGTCCCGATTCGGGAAACCGCGCGAATCCAGGAAGTGCACATCTTCGCCGGCCACCTCCTGTGCCGGAGAGTGGAGGATCTGATCGCCTCCCACCCGGCCCACCCTACTTCTTCGGGGCCGGAAGGCTCTTGATCGTGTCGCGGATCTCTTGGGCGTCTTTCGCCTTCGGATCGACCTCTAGGTAGCGCTCGAAAGAGAACCGGGCTCCGGCGAGATCCCCCGCCCGAAGTTGCGAGTACGCCAAGTGTCTCCAACCCGCACCGTATTGCGGATTGATCTCGACCGATTTGCGGAAGGCCTCGATCGCCTTCCGGTTGTCCGCGGCGGTCAAGTTCGGCCGGTTCTCGATGAGCGCGCCGATGTTGAAGAACGTCTTGTAGGCGTTCGCGGGGTCGAGTTCCGTCACGCGTTCGAACGCCGCCGAGGCCTTGTCCGGCATTCCCGCGCGGTTGTAGAGGTCGCCCAGGGCGAGCCACGACTCCGGGTCATCCGGCTTCACCGCCACGATCGCCTCGTACGCGGCGATCGCCTCTTCGGTCTTCCCGAGGTCGGTGGCGAGCCAGGCAACGCGTTGCAGAACGTCCGGGTTCGACGGTTCGAGCGTGCGCGCCTCTACGATCGCGTCGTAAGCGAACTGCGTCTCGCCCCGGGACGCGTGAATGTCGGCGAGAAGCAGCTGGGCCGAGAGGCGGTTCGGCTGCGCCCGGGTCGCCTTTCGGGCTTGGTTCAGGGCCTCGGACGAACGATCGAGCTTCAGCAATACCCGGGCGAGGAATTCCCGCCGCTCGGCGTCCTCGGGCGCCGCCTCGACCGCCTTCTCGAGCCACTCGACCGAGCCCGGGAGATCGCCCGCGGTGACCTTCTGATTGCCGACCACCCACGGGTCGAGCGGTCCCTCTCCCGCTGCGGCCGCGTCGGGAGCTCCGGGAACCGCCGTCGAGCCCGGCTCGCCCATCGTGACATCGATTCGGATCTCGCCGATCCCCATGACCTGCATTCGGAACGACGACTGCCCGGGGGTGAACGCCCTCTCGAACTCGTTGTAGATCGTGCGGTCGCCCATCCTGGCCACGACCTTCATCGTCCTCGGGACGAGTCCGTCGGTTTCGAACGAGAACTCCCACTCGCGCTTCTGCTGGTCGTAGAGGAGGCCGGACAGGAAGAAGTTCCCCTTCTTGCCCGACGTGGTGTCGCGCCGCATCTCCGGAAACGCGGTGTTCCACGCCGCGACGCGTACGTCTGCGAGACCGTTTCCTTCGGCGTCGGTGATCTTCCCCACGATCTCGAACGTCGCCTGGGCGTGCGCCGCCGACACGCCGACCATTACCGAGAGAATCGCGTTGAGGACGCTTCGAGCGGTCATCGCCACCTCCTGGCGCCGCGTTCAAGAGGGTCCGCTTTCGATTATAAGCGGGGCCCTTCCGGCCGGGCAATGAACGTAGCCGCGTCAGGCGGGCGGCTCGACCCAGATCTCCAGCGCGACGTCCGGGTCGAGTGCGATCGTGGTCTGCGCGACCTTCACGATCGTCGCGGGTCGCCTCTGCAGCAGGGTGAGCACTGCGCCCGGTACGATTCCGAGGGCGGACAGGCGGACGAGGCGTTGGGGGTCCGACATGTCGATCCTCACGATGCGTCCCGATTGTCCGGCGGACAGTCGCGCGATCGGCCGCGCTCTGGGGGGCGAGGTGCCGCTCACCCCCGTCTCCGCCATCCGACCCGACGGGCGATCGCCCGAGCCCATTCCACGAGGCGCGAGGTGCGCGGAAACTGGTAACCGCATTCAGGGCACTTCACGACCGCGCAACCCGCGTGGAGCGGACACGACGCACAAGCCATCTCGCCATGCGTGAAGCGGGCGCCGCAGAGCGCGCATCGGAAGACTGTCGCTCCCTGCGCGCTCCCGGAGAGCGGAACGAACGGCACGGTTTCGGGCGCCGAGACGGGGCCCCTCACGGGAAAGTCACGCCGAGCCCGCGCAGGACCGCGTTCAGAATGGTCCCCACGAGGAGGGCGAAGGGGAAGATGAAAGCGGCGATCGCCACCCCCGTTTTCCAACCACGCTCCTTGATCATCATGAAGAAGTTCGCGATGCACGGAATGAACAGCGTCACCGTGACGACGGCGACGAGCGCACCCACGGTGTCGAGGGTTCCCTCCTGCGCCATGTGGTAGAGGCCCGCGGTCCCGAAGTCGCGGCGGAGGAATCCGACGAGGAAGGCCCCCGCGCTTTCCTTCGGGAGGCCGAGAAGTCCGTTCAGCACCGGCTCGAACGCCCGTTCGGCCATTTCGAGGATCCGGAAACGATCCGCCAGGAACAGGAGGAGCGTGCCGAGGAGGAACAGCGGAACCGCTTCCTTGAGGTACCACTCGATCCGCGCGAGGGTCTTGACCAGGATGTTCCCGGGGCGCGGAACACGGATGGGCGGAAGTTCGAGCACGAAGTCGCTCCCTCGCCCCGGAATCACCCGCGCGGCGAGGGCTCCGACGAGGACAATCGACCCCGCCACGATCCCGATCCAGACGAGCGTCGCCGCCGGCGACATCGCCGCGAGCATCGTCATCACGACGGTCAATTGAGCCGAACAGGGCACGCCGAGAGCGAGCAGGAGGATCACGATCAGCCGTTCCTTGCGGGTCTCGAGGATGCGCGTCGTGAGCGTCGCCATCGTGTCGCAGCCGAGTCCGAGGACCATCGGAAGAACCGCCTTGCCGTTGAGCCCCATGTGCTTGAAGACGCGGTTGACCATGACCGCGAGGCGCGGCAGGTAGCCCGAATCTTCGAGCACCCCGAACGCGATGAAGAAGGTCCCGACGATCGGTAGTACGAGGGCGAGGGCGTACGTGAGGGCCATGGTGAGGAGCCCGTACTCGCCGACCAGCATGTCACGGAGCCAAGTCCACGGGAGGAACCGGTCCGCCGCCTCGATCGCCCAAGGATTGACGACGCCGCCGAAGAGATCCTCCTCGAGGAGTCCCACGAGCGTTCCGGCTCCGAAAACCCCGACGAAAAGGTACGCGACGTAGAGAGCGGCGGCGAGAAACGGGAGTCCGAGAATCGGGTGGGTGGTCATGGCCTCGAGGCGCTCGGAGAATCTCCGCGCCGCCGAGGGCGCCCGATCGGAAGACTTCGCGCTCGTCTCGGCGAGTCGCCACGCCGCACGAACACGGGCCTCGTTCAGGACGTAGCCGAGCGGCTTGTCGAACGCCGCCCGGCACGACGCTCGAGCGGATTCGAGGGCAGACCACGAGTTCGGCGGCATCCTCGCTCGCAGCGAATCGAGAAGGGTGCGCTCCCCCCCCAGAACCATGAGGGCGAGGGAGCGTGGGGAGACCGCGCTGGGAGGAAGGAGCGGCACGATCTCGCGGACTGCCTGCTCGATCCGGTCCGGATACGCGATGGCCGCTCGGCCTCGCGCGGGGCGTTCCATCGCGCGGCGGATTTCGTCGACCCCTTCGCCGCGGACCGCGACCGTGGGAACGACCTCCACTCCGAGCGCCGCCGCGATGGATCGGGTGTCGAGGTGGATGCCTCGAGCCCTGGCCTCGTCCATCATATTGAGCGCGAGCACGAACGGAATCTCCATCTCGGCGAGCTGGAGGCCGAGGAGAAGAGCCCGCTCCGGGTTCTTCGCATCGCCGACGGCGAGGACGCCGTGCGCGGCGCCGTCGAGGAGAATGTCGCGCGCGACGCGCTCGTCGTCGGAGGTCGGGTCAAAGGTGTTCGTGCCCGGCGTGTCGATGATCGGAAGGCGGAAACCGTTGATTGCGACGACGCCGCGGGTCAACTCCACCGTCGTTCCGGGGTAGTTGGCGACGTTGACGTAATTGCCCGTCAGCGCGCCGAAGAGGGCGCTCTTCCCGACGTTCGGATTGCCGATCAGGAGGATGCTCCCGTCCGCGGAGCGTTCCACCGGGGTCGACGGCCCGTTGCGGGCCGCTCGTTCACTCATGTGCCCCCGCGCCTCCTAGTTGCGAATGATTCTCAACAGCCTCATTGTGGAGCATGGAGGCCCGCTTGTCAACGCGCCGCCCCCTGGCCGAGCGTACCTTGCTCCCGCACCCCTCCCACCGTATACTCCCGCGGCTTCGAGAGGGTCCGCCCGGAGGCACCGGGCGGCGCCGTGTGGTAGCCGTCGAGATTCGAGGAGGACGCTCGTGAAGATGATGTGCAGGTGCGCTCTGCTGTCCGCGGCAACCCTCGTGGTCGCCGTCGTTGCATCCCCCGCCGCCTCCGCGTGCGACAAGGCAGCCAAGGAAAAGCCGGCCGTCGCGGAGGCCCAAGGCTGCGCGAAGGAGGCACGAGCGCCTCTCGCGGCGAACGCCGCGGACGTAGAGAAAAAGCCGTGTGAGCGAGCCGTTGCGGCGTCGGGCACTGGATGCTGCGCGGGGGCGAAGGCCGCGCAGATCGCCGAAGGAGGCGTCCCCGCCGACAAGAAGCCCTGCCCCGGCGCGGCCACAGCCGAGGGCTCCGGTTGCCCCAAGGAGAAGGCCGAGCCCGAGGCGGTCGCCCAAAACGGCGGCCGCTGAGATCCCCGTTCCGCGCGGATCTTTCGAAGAAGGGCGGGCCATCGGGCCTGCCCTTTTTCTGTTTCGAGCGACGTCATCGCGAGGAGGTCCACGTGCCGACCGGACGCGAGGAGGGGCGACGGGTCGCCGCCTCGATGGTCGAGATGACCGAGATCGTCCTCCCGGAGGACACGAACCCTCGCGGGCACATTTTCGGGGGAAGGGTGCTCGCGCTCGTGGACAAGTGCGCGGCCGTGGTGGCGATGCGCCATGCGCGGACCGAGGTCGTCACCGCCGCGCTCGATTCGGTCGATTTCCGCTCCGGAGCACGAACCGGAGACATCCTCGTACTCCACGGGCGGCTCAACGCGGCGTTCGGCTCGTCGATGGAAATCGAGGTCGAGGTGCATGCCGAGGACCCGGGGGCGGGAACCCGGCGACTCACCACACGGGCGTTCGTGACGATGGTTGCGATCGACGACTCCGGCCGGCCGTGCGCGGTGCCCCCGCTACGACTCGAAAAGGACGCGGAGTTCGAACGCGCGAGGGAGGCGGCGGAGCGCCGCAGGGAGCGTCTCGCGCGTCGCCGCTGAGCGCAGGATCAGAGCACGCTCACATCGAATCGATCGGGAAACGAGGCGGGGTCGGCCTCGAGTGCGACCTCACCGGCGGCGAAGTCGCATCCGGGCTCCCCCGACCGCAAGAGCCGCTTCACGGCTCGGACGACCTCCGGATGGGCCCGGACCGTCGCCCGCGCGCGGGGGAGCGCGCGGAGGAGGCGCGCAGCCTCCCGGAGCGCCTCCCCCGCGACGACTTCCGGGCACTTGACCCGACCCTGTCCGCGACAGCACGGGCACGGCTCCGTCAGGGCCTGCGCGAAACCCGCACGCGTCCGCTTCCTTGTCAGCTGGACGAGGCCGAGATCGCTCAATCCGACGATCTTCGTGCGGGCCCGGTCACGGGCGAGAGACGTCTCGAGCACCTCGAGCACCCGGCGCCGGTTCTCCGCTCGTTCCATGTCGATGAAATCGATGACGATGATCCCTCCGAGGTCGCGCAAGCGGAGCTGACGCGCGATCTCCTCGGCCGCCTCGAGATTGGTTCGGAGCGCGGTCTCCTCCGGTCCCTGCGCTCCGGCGAACTTCCCCGAGTTGACGTCAATGCTCACGAGGGCCTCGGTCGGCTCGAGGACGACGGTTCCGCCCGACCGGAGCCAGACGCGTGGACGGAGCGCGCGTTCGACGTCGGCGGCGATCCCCGCGGCGTCGAAGAGGGAATCGGGGCCTCCGTGGTACCGGACGCGGTGGGCCAGGGAGGGCTCGACGCGCTCGAGGTACAGACGGATCCGCTCGTGAATCTCGGCGTCGTCGGTCACGATTCTCTCGACCGAATCGCGATCGGCATCGCGAACCATCCGGAGCACGAGATCGTGATCGGCGTGCAGGAGCGACGGCGAGCGGGCTTCGGCGGCCGTCCTCACGATCCCTTCCCACGCCTCGACGAGGGAGGCGGCGTCGGCACGGATCGAGTCCTCCGCGACGCCGGCCGCCGCGGTCCGGGCGATGAACCCCCCCGAAGGAGCCGGAAGGCCCTCGACGATCGACCGGAGTCGCTCCCGCTCGACCGGATCCTCGATCCGCCGGGAGATCGCTCGGTAGGCGACACGCGGCATGTAGACGAGGTGCCTCCCCGGAAGGCTCGCGAAGCAGGACGCGCGGGGCCCCTTGTTCCCCATCGCCTCGCGCACGATCTGCACGAGCAGTTCGTCGCCGACGCGGAGGCGCGCCTCGATCGGAACGTCGCGCGGATGCGATTCCCTCCGCGCTCGCTCGGAAAACGGAGGCGCCATGGGATCTCCGTCGACGTCCTCCTCGAGGGAGACGACCCGGGGGAGTTCGGCTTCGGATTGTGGAATCGGCTCACCGGGCGCGAGGAGGTCGCTCGCGTGGAGGAATGCTTCGCGATCCTGTCCGACCTCGAGGAACGCGGCCTGGATCCCCGGGAGAATGCGCGAGACGCGTCCCTTCACGATCCGACCGACGGCGAACGTCTCCCGCTCGCGCTCGACCCGGAGCTCGATGACCTCCCCCCCCTCGCGGATCGCCGCCCACAGGCGGCCGCCGCCGCGGCTAAACAGCAGTTCGGAGGTCAATCCCCTCTCCCGCTGCGGGCGCGTGCATCGGACTGACGAGACGTCCTCCGCATTGGACCAGCAGGTCCTCGCGCGCGATCCGGCGGACGCCGCCTCCCGGCCCGAACATCGCCCCGAGGATCTCCTCGACCGATGCCACCGCCTCCTGCCCGCCCGCGGGGATCGTGAGGACCAATCGGCCGGGCTCGAGGCAGTCGATCCCGATCTCGCTCGGGTCGACGCCAACGCGGACGCGCCTGTCCCGCCGCCGTCGCTCCAACTCGAACGCGCCGCGCGCGAGAAACCTCTCGCGGATCGCCCGGACATCGAGACTGGGATCGACCTCGACGCGGTACCTCGCGGCCCGGACCGTTTCGCCGAGCGAAGCCGATCCGCAAGGGATCTCCCGAAGGTCCTCGACGTCGAGGCCGCGGGGAAGGGAATCGGCGAGTCGCCGTGCGGCGACCGACGGATCGAGGCGCGCCGACGTGTCGAAGTCGAAGTACTCCCCGAACGACTCGATCCCCACCGAGAGGGCGGGGCCGAACTGCACGCGCGGCTTCGGGTTGAACCCCTGCGAGTAGAGGAGCGGAAGCCGGGCCCGCCTGAGCGATCGGAGAAGGGTCCGCATCAGGTCGAGATGGCCCAGGAAGCGGACCCTTCCTCGTTTCCGGAACTTGACGCGGTACCGATGACGCGACGGGGACCGGTCCGTCGGGTTCGGGATCGCGGGAGCGCCGGTCCGATCCGCCGGCCTCCCGGGTCCGGGGGCGAAGGGAGTCGAAAGCAGCGGCACCGAGGGGTCGAGTGGGCGGTCGGTGGTGATCGAGACGAGCCCCTTCACGCACTCCTTGGCGAACGGCGCGCACCCGTGGCAGTCGGCGGGCCCGCAGATCGAGAGTGTCCCCTCGGCGAGCGCGCGCTTGAGTTCCAGCGCGAGCCACTTCCTGTTCACGAGGGGATCGATCGCGTCCCAGGGGAGCCGTCGCGACGTCGGCCAGTCCCCGTGAGCGTAGGACTCCGGGTCGATCCCCTCCGCGCGGAACGCCTCCATCCAGAGGTCGTTCCGGAAATGTTCGCTCCACCCGTCGAACCGGGCTGCGGACCGCCATGCGCGCTCGAGCACCGCCCCCAGTCGTCGATCCCCTCGGGAAAAGACGGCCTCGAGGAAGGTCGTCTCGCACTCGTGGTGCTTGAATCGGATCCCCCGGCGTACGCGGGCGGCGATCCGGTCCTGCTTGCGAAGGAGAGCCTCCCGTCGCTCCTGCCCGAGCCACTGGAACGGAGTGACCGGTTTCGGGACGAACGAGGACGCGGAGAGTGTCACTTCCGGGCGGCGTCCCTTCGCCGTGCGCCGGCCGACGTCGAGGATTTCGTGGGCGAGATCGACGAGGCCGTCCACGTCGGCGTCGGTTTCGGTCGGCAACCCGATCATGAAATACAGCTTGATGAGATCCCAGCCCGCTTCGAAGGCCAGGCGGCACGCTCGGAGGATTTGCTCTTCGGTCAGGTTCTTGTTGATGACGTTCCGGAGTCGTTGGGTGCCCGCCTCCGGCGCGATCGTGAATCCCGACTTCCGCACGCGCCGCACCTGCTTCGCGAGTTCCTCGGTCATCGTCGAAGCGTGCATCGAGGAGAGGGAGACCGAAACGGACTCGGGTTCGAACCGGTCCATCAGATCGAACAGGAGCGGCTGGATCGCGCCGTACTCCCCGGTGTTGAGGGAGGCGAGGGAGAACCCGTCGTATCCGGTGGCCCGGATCGAGCGGATCACCGTGTCCCGCACCTGGTTCGGGTCCCGCTCCCGCGTCGGGCGATAGACGTAGCCCGCCTGGCAGAAGCGACAGCCCACGGGACATCCGCGCATGATCTCGACGGACACGCGGTCGTGCACGATCTCGGCGTGGGGCACGAGGATCCGGTCCGGAAACGGGAAGCGGTCGAGGTCGTAGACGACGCGGCGCCGGACGGGAAACGGCCCTTCTCCCTCACCGGTCGGAACGAGGAGCCCCCCGTCGTCCTCGAGACGGTACAGGGCGGGCGCGTACACGCCCGGGATCCGGGCGAGACGCCGGATCCGCTCGCCCCGCGGCGCGCGCTCGCGCTTCAGCGTCGCGAGGACATCGAGAAACTCCGGGAGGAGCTCCTCGGCGTCCCCGACGAGGACGACGTCGAGAAAGTCGGCGATCGGTTCGCAGTTGAAGACGACCGGTCCTCCCGCGGCCACGAGGGGATCCGTGTCTCCGCGGGCCGACGCACGAAGGGGGATTCCGGCGAGGTCGAGCATCTCGAGGACGTTCGAGAAGGTCATCTCGTACTGCAGCGAAAAGCCGACCACGTCCAGGTCTCGGAGCGGCGTGCCGGTTTCGAGGGTCGAGAGGGGCCGCCGACGCCGACGGAGCGCGTCGGCCATGTCGGGCCACGGACAGAAGACCCGCTCCGCGGCGGTGTCGGCCCGGGCGTTCAGCATCGAGTAGAGGATGCGGAAGCCGAGGTGCGACATTCCGATCTCGTAGACATCGGGGAAGGCGAGCGCGAACGTGACGTCGACATCCCGGTGGTCCTTCACGATCTCGTTCCACTCGCCGCCGATGTAGCGAAGCGGCCTCTGGACTTCCGAGAGGATCCTCTCGAAGAGCGCTTCGTCGTCGCGGACCGCCGCGGTTTCCGGCGCCATACGGAACCCCCTTCCGTCGAGTGCGAACGGCGTCTCCGGAGTCTACCAGAGGCCTTTCCGATCGGCCGGGTCAGTTGACGAAGCGCCGAGTCCGCACCCCGACCAGGATCCCGACGCCGGCCATGACCGCGATCATCGCGGTGCCGCCGTAGGAGAGGAGTGGCAGGGGAACGCCGATCGTGGGGAGGAGGCCCAGGACCATTCCGACGTTCACGGCGATCTGGCCCGTGAACCAGGACACGACGAGGAGGCTCAGGTAGGTGCCGAGCCGATCCCGCGACGATCGCGCCGCGACCACCCCGCGGTGGAGCAGGTAGAAGTACAGCCCGAGGATCGTCGCGATCCCCAGGAACCCCAACTCTTCCGCGAGCACCGCGAGGACGAAGTCGGTATGCTGCGCCGGGAGGAAGTTCAGCCGGCTCTGGGTGCCGGCGAAGATCCCCTTCCCCACGAGTCCCCCCGACCCGATCGCGATCTTCGACTGCCGCGCCTGGTAGCCGACGCCCGACGGATCCCGCTCCGGGTCGAACACGGTCAGAATCCGCTCCTTCTGGTAATCCTTGAGCTGGCCCCAACCGATCGGAGCGAGGATCGCGGCGAGGACGAGAGCTCCCACGATCCACCGCCAGCGGAGGCCCCCGAGGAGGAGCGCGGCGAGGTAGATCGGCACGAAAGTGACGGCCGTCCCCATGTCCGGTTGCCGCGCGACGAGCCCCATCGGAAGGCCGACGATCCCCCCCATCACGAGGGCCTGGCCGGGGCGGAGCCCGCCGCGTACCCGCTCGGAGAGGTACGTCCCGAGCATGAGGCACGTCGTCCATTTCGCGAGTTCGGAAGGTTGGAAACGGAACGGCCCGAGCGCGAGCCACGAGCGGTTCCCACCGACCTCCACCCCGAAAAACAGCGTGAGGACGAGGAGGACGGAGGAGAGCGCGTACAGGATCGGGGAGAACTCCGCCCAGAGGCGATAATCCACGCCGACGACGACGGCGAGGACGAGCGACGAGATCCCGATCCAGAGGACCTGCGTCTTCCACAAGTCGGCCTTGGCGGGATCTCCCGCGGTTGCCGAGGCGATCGCGAGGAGGCCGAACCCCGTCAACGCGAGCGCGGTGACGAGCGACGGCACGTCGAGGCTATCGAGCCAGCGACGCTGTAGCAACGGGACCCCTCCCGCCGGCCTCGAGCTCGGGCGGGCGCTGGGCCGGGAGCCGGTCGGCGAAGTAGATCTCGAGAACGTGCCGGGCGACGGGGGCCGCCGTCGTTCCGCCGTGACCGCCGTGCTCCACGACCACCGCGAACGCGACCTCCGGGTCGTCCGCCGGAGCGTATCCGACGAACCAGGCGTGATCGCGCTCCTCCTTCGGCAGCTTGTCGGCGTCGATCCCCGCCGATTTCTTGAATACCTGAGCCGTGCCCGTCTTCCCCGCGACCGGAAGCGCGCCGAGAGCGGCGCGCCGTCCGGTGCCGAACGCCACCACGTCGGCGAGGGCCGCCCGGATCACCGCGAGCGTCTCCGGCCGGATCGCGAGCTTTTCCGTCGGGCTCTTCCGGTCCCGAACCAGGTGGGGAGTCACCACCACACCTCCGTTCGCGATCGCCGCGACGAGGGTCGCCATCTGTGCAGGTGTCACCGCGAGCAGCCCCTGTCCGATCGACACCGAGATCGTGTCGCCGGGGTACCACGGCTCGCCGCGCGCTTTCCGCTTCCACGCGTCGGACGGGAGGATTCCCGCCCGCTCGCCGGGCAGATCGATCCCGGTAAGGCGTCCGAGGTGGAACATCGATCCGTACTTGTGAATCGCCTCGACCCCGGCCCGGCGACCGACCTCGTAATAGTAGACGTTGCAGGAGTGGACGAGGGCCTGGTGCAACCGTACGGCCCCGTGCCCCCCCTTCTTCCAGCAAAGGAAAGGCCGGCCGTAGTGGTTCGCGCTCCCGCTGCAGTGGATCACCGTGTCCGGAGTGATCACGCCGGTCTCGAGCCCGACGACCGACATCAGAATCTTGAACGTGGACCCGGGCGCGTAGAAGCTCCCGATCGCGCGATCGTGGAGCGGGCGGCGCGGATCCTCGGCGATGGCCCGCCACGCGTCGGGGGCGACGCGGCCCGCGAACAGGTTCGGGTCGAACGCGGGCGTCGAGGCGAGGGCGAGGACCTCGCCGGTACGGACGTCGAGGAAGATCCCGGCGCCGGTCTCCTCGCCGAGGGCTTCGACGAGCCCCGCCTGCATCCTCGCGTCGAGGGTGAGGTCGAGACGCCGGCCGTCGAGCGGATCGCGACCCATGCGGGACTCTCCGAGCGGGCGCCCGAGATTGTTCACGGTGACGAGCTTCCACCCGCGTCGCCCACGGAGAATCTCGTCGTACGACGCCTCGAGTCCGGCCTTACCGACGATATCCCCTCGCTCGACGGCTCGCCCCGCGAGCTGCTCGAGCTCCCGCGGATTGACCTCGCCGACGTAGCCGAGGGCGTGGGCGATCGCGGGACCCTCCGGGTAGTCGCGCAGCGACGCTTCCTCGACCTCGACCGACGGGAACCACTCCCGGCGGGCTTCGACGCGCGCGAGCTCCGCGAGAGAGGCATCCTCCTTGACCAGGAGGGGCTCGAAGGTGGGGCGGCCCCGCATCGCCTCGAGACGCTCCGAGAGGGAGTCGGGCTCGAGGCCGAGGACCGACTCGAGTCGCGACAACTGACCTTGCCGGTCGGTGAGCCCTTCCCTCGAAACGACGAGGTTCAAGGCCGGTCGGGTCGAGGCCAGGACCCGCCCGTTCCTGTCAAAGATCGCGCCCCGATTCGGCGGTACCGGGATTCGCCGCAGCCGGTTGTTCTCGGCGAGGACTCGGTATTCGTCCGAGCGGGTCACTTGAAGGTGCCAAAAGACGAGAAGGTAGGCGAGGAGCAGGACCGCGATGCACGCCTCGAGCAGGTGGACCCGGCGCCCGAGCCGCTTCTCGCTCTGGTACTCCTTGAGCTCCCACCGCTCCCGATAATCCATCCGATCGACCCGTTCCTACTCCCCGTCCCGTCAGGGACGGCGGCGCCGGGCGGGGACGCCCGACCGGCCGGCCCGCACACGATCCAGAATGGCGAAAACGACCGGAAGGAGCAACCCGCCGGCGAGCGCGCGAACCGCGAGATCGCCCGCCGCCGAGGGCACGACCGCCTGGTCGAACAATCGCCTCAGGCCGGCGGAGACGAGGCTCTCCAGAACCGGGAGCGCGGCCCCCGTGATCGATCGAGCCCAGAAGGCGTTCAGGTCGAAGCGGGCGCCGAGGGCGCCGAGCGCCCACCCGAGGAGGGTTTTCGAGAAGCCCGAGGCACCGACGAGGCCGGGCTCGAACCACACGTCGTGGAGGAGGCCTCCGGCCGCCCCCGCGAGCATCGCGGAACGCTGCGCCCCGCGGAGTCCGTACCACGCCATCGGGAGTGCGAGGAGGTCCACGAGGTGCTGGACGTCTGGGAGCAGCCGCCCCAGAAGGACTTGAGCCGCGAGACAGACGGCGAGCGCCCCGAGCGCGGCGAGCCACCTCACCGGACCCCCTCCTCGACCCCGAGTTCGAGGATCTCGCTCCCGCGCGGCTCGAGGAGGACGAGCACTTCCTCGAGGGAGGAGAAAGCGACGTCGGGGCGCACGCGGATCCCCTTGCTCGCCCCCACCGCTTCGCCGACCTCGACGACGGTTCCGATGCCGAATCCTTTGGGGAACACTCCGTCGAGACCTGAGGTGACGACACGGTCCCCGACGAGCACGTCGGCGTAGTGCGGGACGTAGGCCATCTCGAGCAACTCCACCCCCCGCCCCATCACCATCCCCTCCGCCCGGCTCCGCTGGACGATTCCCGCGACACCGCTGTTCGGATCGGTGAGCAGACGCACCTTCGCATACCCGGCGTTGGCGGCCACGACGCGCCCGACCGCTCCCCCCCAGGCCACGACGGCCATGTCGGGCCGCACGCCCCGCTCCGTTCCCGCCGCCACGACGACGCTCCGCGCCTGGCCGCCGAGATAGGACGTCACGACCGGGGCGCCGACCGACCGCGGAACGAGCGTCTCCCGCATCTCGAGAAGTCGCTTGAGACGCGGAAGCTCCGCCGCCTCTTCCCGCGCCCGGTCCCGTTCCGCGCGCGCCTTCTCGAGCTCGGCGCGGAGGCGCGCGTTCTCCCGCCTCGCCCCGCCGAGCTCACGGAAGAAACCCGCCCCGCCGCCGAGAGCGCCGCCCACCCGTCGCGCAGCGCCGACGACCGGCCTGGATGCCGCGGACAGGCCTCCCTCGAGCACGGTCGCCCCCTCCGCTCCCCGGATCGTTCCCGCCATGAGGAGGAGTTGCGCGAAGAGGAGGAGCGCGAGAAGGAGGGCGTTCCAGCGACCTTCCGTCATCGGGTTCCCCGGGGTGCCGCCCCCTCGCGCCTCAGTCGAGGGCGACGCGGCGGAGCAGGTCGAAATCGCTCAGCATCTTCCCGGTGCCCATCACGACGGAGGTCAGCGGATCGTCGGCGATCGAAACCGGCAGGCCGGTTTCCTCTCGGAGCCGCTTGTCGAGGTTCTTGAGGAGCGCGCCGCCTCCGGTGAGAACGATCCCCCGGTCGACGATGTCGGCCGACAGCTCGGGCGGGGTCTGCTCGAGCGCAACCCGCACGGCCTCGATGATGGTCGCCACCGTTTCGGACAGCGCCTCCCGAATCTCCTCGTCGGAGACCACGATCGTCTTGGGCACTCCTTCCACCAAATCGCGACCCTTGATCTCGAGAGTGAGTTCCTCGTCGAGCGGAAAGGCAGAGCCGAGCTTCATCTTGACCTCCTCGGCCGTGCGCTCGCCGATGAGGAGGTTGTACTTCTTCTTGATGTACTGGATGATCGAATCGTCCATCTCGTTCCCGGCGACGCGGACCGACCGGGAGTAGACGATTCCCGCCATCGAGATCACCGCGACGTCCGACGTTCCACCGCCGATGTCGACCACCATGTTCCCCGTCGGCTCCGTGATCGGAAGGCCGGCACCGATCGCCGCCATCATCGCCTGCTCCACGAGGTAGACCTCGGTCGCCTTCGCGCGCAAGGCCGAGTCGCGCACCGCACGCTTCTCGACCTGGGTGATTTCGCTCGGCACCCCGATGACGATGCGCGGACGCACGCCGATCGACCGGTTGTGGGCCTTCTTGATGAAGTAGTCGAGCATCCGCTCCGTGTGCTCGAAGTCGGCGATGACGCCGTCCTTGAGGGGACGGATCGCGACGATGTTGCCGGGGGTGCGCCCGAGCATCTCCTTGGCTTCTTTCCCGACCGCTTCGACCTCGCCGGTCTTCTGGTTCACCGCCACGATCGACGGTTCGCTCACGACGATCCCGCGGCCTTTCACGTAGACGAGCGAGTTCGCGGTCCCCAGATCGATCGCGAGGTCGTTCGAGAACATCGAGAGCAGCGCTTTCGGGCTCCAGGACATGATCGGTTCACCCCGTCAGTACGATTCCACGTACGCTTTCTGCGGCACCCGGGTCACGTTTCCCGCCGAGTCCTGGGCGCTGACCACGATCTCGTTCACTCCCTCGTGCTTGAGGCGGATGACGGCGTAAAACGAACCGTCCTGGGAAACGTCCACCTTTTCGTTATCCACCCAGAGGAGGGCCCCCGGTTCGGTGCGGCCGTTCAAGATCAGCATCGCACCGGTCTGGATCCTTTCCGTGATCTCGAGGACCGGGGGCTCGCGGTCCTGCCGGTCCCGGATGCTCTGCGCGGTCACCCGGAACCGGCGCGCATCGCTGTACGCGCCGAGCACCCCGTCCGGGGACACCGCCGCCACCCGCCAGAAGTACTCCCCCGGGCCGACCCCCTCGATCACGACGCTCGTCTCCTTGCGATCCGCGGCGTACAGGAGGTTCGAGAAGAGGAACTCGCTCGAGATCTGAAGGCGGTAGAGGGCGGCCCCCGGCACTTTCTCCCAGGAAAGCGTCGTGGTCGAGGATGCCGGATCTTCGAAAACGAAGAGTTTCTCGTCGGAGGGCCCGAGAAGTCGCGGGACGCCCGGGAGGATCTCCTTCGGCGTGAGCCGCCCGTCGGCCGACGCCCGGATCCTCTCCCCCGAGGCGACCGTCTCGGCCCGGTTCTTCGAGCGCACGTTGAGTTCGCCCCCGAAGACCGCGACCTCCGCTCCCTGGGTCTCCTTGTCGACCGCCACGCGGAACCGGGCGCCCCCCTCCGAACGCGCCGTGGCTCCCTCCGTGCTGACCTCGTGGTAGGACCCGGACACGTTGCGTTTTTGGGTGGAGGCGAGGACCTCGCCCCAGTTCAGCCTCTCCTCGACGCGGCGGACCTTCGTGCCGGGATCTTCGGAGACCTGGCGGATCTCGAGAAGAGATCCGGGCTCGATCTTCGTGATCGTCCCGTCGAAATACATGATCTGCGCCGACGCCGACGCGGCGGTCTTGATTTGGTCCCCCACGCGGAGTCTGACGTTGCCTTTCCGGTCGGGCACCTCCCACGAAAAGTCCCCGGCGCGCTTGATTCGGACGTCGCCCTCGGCCCGGATCAGGCGAACTTCCTCTTCGGCGCCGGAGGCGCCCCGGCTCAGGTCGATCGCCTTCTGGGAGAGGTTCTCCGACCGGAGGGCCGCCACCCGGGCCTCCTCCCACCGGCGCGCCGCAAAGGCCGTCCGGCCCTCCCCGAGGGCGGTCCGGGCACCGGCGCGAAACCCGTCGACGCGGGGCTCGGAGGGGTAGCTCGCCGCCTCGGCGAGCCGTTCGCCCGCTCGTTCGAGCGCCGCCTCGGCCTCGCGGGCGGCGTCCGAGGGCGCGAAGAAGAACCACCAGGACGCGATAGCGCCTACCGCCACGACGGCGAGGCCGGAAAGGGCGAGGCTCCGGTAACTGATCGTGAACCAGTCGAGCAAGATCCTCGATTTCGGGCGCGTTCGGTTCATGTCGGAGGGCGGCCCCTTTTGCGTGCGATCGGTGGCGCGCGGGGCCGAAATCTAACACCTGGATGGGGCCGAGGCCACCGAAACCCCGGAAAATCGCGTCCCGCTGGCCGCGGCCCCCGCTTGCCGCAACCCCGTGCCTGGGTTAGAGTTCCGCGCTCTTCGCCCTTTCGGGGAGAACCTGCACATGCTCAACGTGTTCCGGGAGAACCTCCGCCATCTGAAGTGGGTCCTGTGGCTCGTCGCCATCTCGATGGTGCTCTACCTCGGGTACTACTTCATCGAGGACGACACGGCGATGCCAACCGATGGTTGGGCCGCGAAGGTCGGGGACCGCGTCGTGTCGGCAGATGAATTTCTCCGAGCGGCGCGCCGGCAGGACGATTTCTACCGGCGACTCCTCGGTCCCCAGTACGAGCAGCTCAAGCCTCAAATTCGGCTCGGGGAGCAGGTGGTCCAGTCCCTGATCGACCGCACGATCGCCCTCGAGGAGGCCGCCAAGCTCGGCCTCGGCGCAACGAACGAGGAGGTCGCGCGCCGCATCACGGACGATCCGACCTTCCGCGACGCCGCCGGGAACTTCGTCGGCAAGGAACGGTACCTCCAGATCGTGCGCAACTTCTGGGGGAGCGAGACCTCGTACGAGCAGGCGGTAGCCGAGGACCTCGCGGTCGAGAAGTGGTTTCGCCTGGTCTCCGAGCCCGCCAGGGTCAGCGACGAGGAGCTCGAAGCGACCTGGCGCGCGCGGAACGAGCGGGCTCAGATCGATTACGCCTTCCTCTCCTCGACGACTCGCAACGTCCCGACTTCGGTCAGTCCGGCCGAGGCGGAAAATTGGGTCCGTGCCCACGAGGACAGGTACCGGCGCGGAGAAGCCCGGCGCCTCAAGGTGTTGGTCCTCGATCGCGATTCGATCCTCGAGGGGATCGAGATCGGGGAGGCGGATGTCGAAGCCTACTACCGGGACAACTCCGCGCAGTTCCAGCGTCCGGAGAGGAGGCGCGCGAGTCAGATCCTGTTCCGAGTCCCGGCAGGCTCGGAGGAGGCCGACCGGCGTGCGGTGCGCGATCTCGCCGAATCGGTCGCCGCGCGCGCCCGCGGGGGGGAGGACTTCGCGAACCTCGCCCGTACCCTCTCGCAGGACCCGGATTCCGCCGCCAAGGGCGGGGACCTCGGATTCATGCTGCGCGGTCAGCGGGAGCCCGCGCTCGACCAGGCAATCTTCGGCACCGCCGTCGGAGAAATCGCGCCGGTCGTCGAGTCGAGCCTCGGATTCCATGTCCTCAAGATCACCGAGGCGCAGGAGGGGGGCACGGCACCGCTCGCCGAGGTGCAGGAGCAGATCCGCCGGGTCTTGCAGGTACGGCGGGCCGACGAGACGGTCCAGGCGGAGGCGGAGCGACTCAGGGGGTCCGTGGCGACGGTCGAGCAGCTCGAGGCAGCGGCGAAGGAGCGGGGGCGGGCGATCGAGGAGTGGGTCGTGACCCGCGACCGGCCGTCGCCGCAGTTCGGCGCCTCCCCTGAGTTCCTCCAGGCGGTGTTCTCCGCGGCGGAAGGCTCCGTGGCGGCTCCCGGCCGGGTCGCCCGCGGCATCGCCCTTGCCGCGGTCGTCGAGACCCTCCCCCCCTCCGTTCCCCCCCTGGCGGAGATCCTCGACCAGGTGAAGACCGACATCCTGAACGATCGCGCGGAGAAGGCGGCGCTCGAAGCCGCTCGGAACGCGCTCGCCGCGGCGGGGAACCTCGCCGGTGCCGCGAAGCGGCTCTCGCTCGAGGTGAAGTCGTCGGGGGATCTTGCACCCGGCCAGCCGGTCCCGGGGGCAGGGCGCTCCGCCGACCTCGAACGCGCGGTGTTCGGTCCCGGAGCCGCCGTCGGAGACGAGGGAGCGGTCGCCGCCCAGGGAGGGGCGCTCCTCTATCGAATCACGCGCCTCGACGCCTTCGACGCCGCACGCTTCCGCGAGGCCGCGCCCTCGCTGAGGGAGGAACTCCTCGAGCAACGGCGGAACCTCCTCGTGCAGTCGGTGCTGACCCGCCTCCGCGCCCAGTACGCGGTCGAGTGGAACCGGACGCTCGTCGAACGTGCGAACGGTTGATCGGCGCGGTCTGCGTTACGCTTCCGTAGCCCGACGCTCGAAAATCGGCGTGGAACCGCCCCGCCGCGCATCCGATATTCGCCTGCGGAGGTGCCGGCGATGCTCGTTCCGTCCGCCGAGGCGCGATTCCGCCGCGGCCTCGAGGCCTTTCACGCGGGCCGGAAGCGGGAGGCGCTGGCCCTGTTCGAGACGGCGATCGAACTCGAGCGCCGCTACGGAACGAAGCGTCCACAGGCGCGCTACCTTTCGTACTACGGCCTCTGCCTCGCCCTCGAAGAGAAACGCGTTCGGGACGGGATCGAAATCTGCCGCCAGGCGCTCCCGCTCGAGTCGTACAACGCCGACCTCCACCTCAACATGGCGCGGGCGCTCCTCGTGGCCGGACGACGGCGCGAGGCGCACGAGCAGCTCCTCCGGGGAGCGGGCCTCGCTCCGGGGCACCCGGAGATCTACCGGGCCCTGCAGGCGATGGGTCTGAGACGGCGACCCGCGATCCCCTTCCTCAGCCGGGCGAACCCCCTGAACGTCTTGCTCGGTAGGCTCAGCCGTCCGCAGCGCCTCGTCCCGAAGGCCGAGGGCCGTTAGCCGCCTCCTCGCTTCGCGGGCCCCGCCAGCCGGGCGATCTCCGTGACGGCCCGGTGCGCGTCGAACGGCTTTGCGAGAAATCCCCCGGACGCGGCGTGGTAGTACTCGAGATGCTCCTCCTTCTGGAGCATTCCCGACATGAACACGGTCGCCGAAGCGAGCTCGGGATCCATCTCCCGGATCTTCCGGTGCAGCATCACGCCGTCCATGTCCGGGAGATCGAAGTCGAAAAGCGCCGCTGCGTAGATCGTCTCCCGCACGAGGCCGAGCGCCGACTCCGCATCGGGAGCGGTGTCGACCGCGTACCCGGCCCCCTCCAGGACCTCGCGCAGGAGATCCCGGATCGCCGGGTCGTCGTCCACGACGAGGATTCGCGTTTCGGACATGTTCGCCGTTCCTTTCCGAGACCCCCTCCCGGCCGGAACTAGAGCTGGATCCAGACGCTCTTCGTTTCGAGATAGGCGTCGAGCGCTTCGAGCCCGAGCTCTCTGCCGAAGCCGCTGTGGCCGAATCCTCCGAACGGGAGCGCCGGGTCGTACAGATTGTAGGTGTTGACCCAGACGGTCCCCGCCCGCACGGAACGCGCGAAGCGGTGCGCCTTTCCGACGTCTCGGGTCCAGACCCCCGCGGCGAGCCCGTAGACGGTCGCATTCGCGAGGGCGGCCGCCTCTTCAGGCCCGTCGAACGGGAGCACCGCGAGGACCGGCCCGAAGATCTCGTCCCGCGCGATCGTCATTTCCGGACTCACCGCGTCGAACACGGTCGGCCGGACGAAGAATCCCCTACCGCCGTTCACCTCTTCCGCGCGCCTCCCCCCCGCGACGAGGCGCGCCCCCTCTTTCTTCCCCGAGTCAATGTAGCCGAGCACCGTCCGCATCTGCTCCGCCGAAATCAAGGGACCCATCCGGGTTCCCTTCTCCCGCGGGTCGCCGAGCGTGGTCGCCTCGGCCCGTTCGGCGAGGCTCGCGACGAGCGCCTCGTGGACCGGCCGCTCCACGAGGAGCCGCGAGCCGGCCGCGCAGACCTCCCCCTTGTTGTAAAAGATCCCGGAGAACGCACCGCGAACGGCCGCGTCGAGGTCGGCGTCCGCGAAGACCACGTTGGGAGACTTCCCCCCGAGCTCGAGCGTGACACGCTTGAGTGTCCCCGCGGACTCCCGGAGGATCTCCCGCCCGACGCTCGTGCTCCCCGTGAACGCGACCTTGTCGATTCCCGGATGTCGCACGAGCGCCGTGCCGACCGTCGAGCCGCTTCCGGGGAGAACCTGGAGCACACCCGGGGGAAGCCCGCATTCGAGCCCCACACGCCCCATTTCGAGGGCGGTCAACGGGGTCTGGCTCGCGGGCTTGAGGATGACCGAGCACCCGGCGGCGAGCGCTGCGGCGACCTTCCACGAAGCGAGCAGAAAGGGGAAGTTCCACGGAGTGATCGCGGCGACGACCCCGACCGGTTCCCGGACCGTGAACAGGAACGCGTCGGAGCGATTGCCGATCGTCCTGCCCCCGGTCTTCCCGGCGGCCCCCGCGTAGAACTCGAAGATCGAGGCGGCCATCGGGATTTCGATCTTTCCGGAATCGAAGAGGGTCTTCCCGGTGTCGAGGGTTTCGAGAAGGGCGATCTCGGAGGCACGCTCGCGGATCCGCTCCGCCATCTTCCAAAGGATCCGGCCGCGCTCCGCGGCCGGCATTCGGGACCAAGGCCCCTCGTCTTGCGCCTTGCGGGCGGCCGCGACGGCCCGCTCGACGTCCTCCGCCCCGGCGGCCGCGACGGTGGTCAGGACCGACTCGTCCGCGGGATTGACCGTCTCGAACCGTTTCCCCGAAGCGGCCTCGGTCCACTCCCCTGCGATCAGGAGCCGGCCGGGCTCGAGATCCGGCATCATCCCCACCTCCCCCATCCTCGATCGACCGGCCATCCTAGCATCGGGAAACCCCGGGCCGAACGGCCCTAGACCCGGACCGTCGGATCGAACAACCGCCGGTACTCGTCCGCGGCGTACCGGTCGGTCATCCCCGCGATGAAGTCCGCGATGGCGCGATGGGCCCCATCGCTCTCCATCCGGCGGCGGACCTCCTCGGAGAGCAGCCGCGGATTCTCGAGGTAGCGCTCGAAGAGCGCTTCGAGGATCCTCCGCGCCTTGTCCTTCATCCGCTCGATCCGAGGGTGGCGGTAGAGGCGCTCCCGCAGGAACGCCTTGAGCTCACGGTTCCGCGCGGCCACCCTCTCCGAAAGTCCGGCGAGCGGCTCGCGCTGCGAGCGCACGCCCTCGACGTCCCTCACGCGGGCGTCGGACACCCGTTCGGCCGTCGTTCGGATGAGGTCGCTCACGAGTTCGTCGATGAGCGCACGCAGGGCGGCGGCGTGGACCTGCCGATCGTCGGCGGCCGGGAGGTCGGACCGCGCCGTCCGGTAAGCCTCCCCGAAGAGCGGGACCTCGCGGGCGAGGAGGCCGGCGTCGAGGAGCCCCGACTCGAGGCCGTCGTCGATGTCGTGATGGTTGTAGGCGATCTCGTCCACCAGGTCGAGAATCTGCGCCTCGAGCGGAGGCTGCCGCCCGGGCTCGTACTCCGCGAACTCGGGAGCACGCGAGGGGTCGATCGGCCCCGAGTGTTTCGCGATTCCTTCGCGCGCCTCCCAGGTGAGGTTCAGACCCGGGAAAGAGGCGTACCGTTCCTCGAGCCATTCGACGATCCGCAGCGTCTGGCGGTTGTGGTTGAAGCCGCCGTGCTCCGCGAGCGCGCGGTCGAGGACCTCCTCGCCGAGATGACCGAAGGGGGTGTGTCCGAGATCGTGGACGAGCGCGAGCGATTCGACGAGGTCCTCGTTCAGGCGGAGCGCTCGGGCGACCGTGCGGCCGATCTGGCTCACCTCGAGGCTGTGGGTCAGGCGGGTCCGGTAGTGGTCCCCCTCGTGGTTCACGAAGACTTGGGTCTTGTATTCGAGTCTCCGGAACGCCCGGCTATGGACGATGCGGTCGCGGTCGCGCTGGTAGGGGGAGCGGTAGGAGTGCTCCGCTTCCGGCCAGCGCCGCCCACGGCTCGACCGCGCGCTCTGCGCCCAGGGTGCGAGCCCGGTCGGTTCCGCTGGATCGGGAGGCACCGTCACGGCGCGGAGGGTATCCCGGCCATTTCCGGAGCGTCAATCGGCGGATGCGAAAAGCCCCGCCCCGCGACGGCCGGGGCGGGGCTTCCGATCGTCGGCCGCCGGTCGATCAGACCTGGAAGGAGTGTCCGCAGCCGCAGGTCCCGGTCGAATTGGGGTTGTCGATCTTGAAGCCCGAGCCCTCGAGCGTCTCGACGTAGTCGATCTTCACCCCGTCGAGGTACATCCCGGACATCGCGTCCACGAACACCTTGAGCCCGTTCAACTCCAACACGTTGTCGTTTTCGCGCTCGTGGTTTTCGAAGGTAAGCCCGTACTGGAACCCCGAGCATCCACCGCCGTGGATCGCGACGCGCAGGCCGTACCCTTCCTTGCTCTCCGCGGCGAGCAGCTCTTTCACCTTGGAGACGGCGCGGTCTGTCATTTCGAGCATCGTCGTTCTTCCTCCCGGGGTCGGAACGATCGTTTCCGGCCCCACGTGTTCCGCCTCGGGAAGGTACGCGAGGGCACCGGGGCTGTCAACTCGCGGTGTGTTAGCGTACGGAGCGTGCGTCTCCGGAGGGAATCATGCCGGCATCGGACCGGGTCCAACTCCATGTTCCGCTCTCGTACAGGGAGGAGCCTGCCCACGACCCCAAAGTCGCCCGTTACCTTTCGATGGGCTATCGCGTGGAGGAACTCCAGCGCCTCACCGACCGCGACGCGCTCGTGACCCTCGTACGGGAGCCCGGCGATTAGCAGGGTGCTGACAAACAGCGGCTGATCATGCTTGTTTCTTCGTTCCTCAT
>CAZVOE010000040.1:5016-25137 GCA_964628935.1 uncultured Acidobacteriota bacterium | reverse complement strand
CAGTGCGGTTGGCTCTGGGCCTACGGCGCGGGCGCAGCGGGGACCGGCGGCGCTGCGCCGGGCGCCGCGGTCATGGCGGTCTTCTGGGCGGGCACGGTCCCCGCGCTCGTGGCGATCGGAGCGCTGGCGCAGGCGGCATCGGGCCGACTCCGGCGCGTCGCGCCCGCCCTTTGCGCCGCAGCGCTCGTCGCGGTCGGCCTGACGACCGTCGTCCTTCGGGCGGCGTCACCGCCTCCTCACGAGGAACCGTCCTGTCATGCCGGTCGCTGAGGCGGCGCCCTCCTCGCTCTCCTGCGTCCACTGTGGACTACCGGTGCCGCCCGCGCGCCGTCCCGCGGAGGCCGCAGCGGAGGCGTTCTGTTGCGAGGGATGCGAAGCGGTCCACGGAGCGCTCCTCGCCCACGGTCTCTCGCGCTACTACTCCCTGCGCGAATCGTCCGGAACCGCGGCCCGTCCGGCGCGGGTGACGGGACGATCGTTCGAGGAGTTCGACGACCCGTCCTTCGCCGCACGATCGGTGCGGGCGCTTCCGGACGGCGCCGCGCGGACCGAGTTCTTCCTCGAAGGCGTCCACTGCGCCGCCTGCGTCTGGCTGGTGGAACGCCTTCCGGACCTCGATCCGGGCGTCCTCGAGGCGAGGCTCGATCTCCCCCGCTCCCGCGTGCGCGTCACGTGGGACCCCGAGCGCAGCCCCCTTTCCGCCGTCGCGCGGAGCCTCGACCGACTCGGTTACACGCCGCACCCCCTCCGGGGGGAAGCGGCGGAATCGGTGCGGCGCAAGGCGGAACGCTCGATGTTGATGCGCCTCGGAATCTCCGGGGCCTCCGCGGGGAACACGATGGCAATCGCCTTCGCTCTCTACGGCGGCCTCCTTCACGGGATGGAGCCCGAGTACGAGGCGCTCTTTCGGTGGACGAGCCTCGTCATCTCGATCCCCGCCCTCGTTTGGGGCGGCGGCGTCTTCTTCCGCGGCGCCCTCGGCGCCCTCCGGGCGAAGGCCCTCCACATGGACGTTCCGATCGCGATCGGGATCGTCGCCGGTTTCGCCCACGGCGTCGGAAACACGCTTCGCGGCGGCGGCCCCGTTTACTTCGAATCGGTGACGATGCTGATCTTCCTACTCCTCGCGGGGCGGTGGCTCCAAATGAGGAAGCAGCGCACCTCGGCCGATTCGGCGGAGCTCCTTGCGGCGCTGTGTCCTGCCTCGGCGCGACTGCTCGACGGCGGAACGGCCAGGACGGTTCCGGTCGAATCGCTCGTGCCGGGCATGACGGTCGAGGTCCTCCCCGGAGACCTCTTTCCGGCGGACGGCCGGGTTTCTTCAGGCTCCTCCGCCGTCAACGTCGCGCTGCTGACCGGAGAGTCGCGCCCCGTCGAGGTCGAACCGGGTTCCCTCGTCCATGCGGGGACATTGAACCTCTCCTCGAGGCTCGAGGTGGAGGTCGTCGCCGCGGGAGAAGAGACCCGCGTCGGGAGGCTCATGCGGCTCGTGGACGAGTTCGCATCGCGCCGCGCGCCGATCGTCCTCCTCGCCGACCGGATCTCGGGGATTCTGGTCGCGGTCGTCCTCGTCCTCTCCGCCGCCACCTTCGCCCTCTGGGCGTCGCGCGGTGTATCGACGGCCCTCGACCACGCAATCGCCTTACTCATCGTGACCTGCCCTTGCGCGCTCGGGCTCTCGACCCCGCTCGCGACGACCCTCTCGATCGGTCAGGCGGCGCGCGCCGGAATCCTCGTGAAGGGAGGAGACGTCCTCGAGGCGTTGACGCGGCCGGGCCGCATCTGGCTCGACAAGACGGGGACGCTGACCGAGGGGCGGCTCATGCTCGTCGAACGGGAGGGACCCGCGGAAGCCTGGCGCCTCGTCGCCGCCGCCGAACGGCACTCGAGCCATCCGGCGGCGCGCGCGATCGTGGAGGCGTGCGGGGAGGTCGACGGGGACGTAGAGGTGCGCGAGACACACGGGGGCGGCCTCGAGGGGACCGTCGACGGCCGTGCGATCGTCGTCGGCTCACCGGCGTTCGTCGCAGCGCGATGCGGCCCGTTCGACGGGAGCCGGTCTTCTCTCCTCTCGGAGTGGACCGCGCGCGCGCTCACCCCCGTGGTGGTGGCGGTCGACGGGCGCGTCGTCGCCGCGGCCGGGCTGGGGGATCCGATCCGTCCGGACGCACCGCAGGCGGTGGAGCGGTTGCGCCGGTCGGGGTGGCAGGTCGGGATCCTCTCGGGAGATCATCGCGATGTCGTCGCCGCCGTCGGCCGCGCGCTCGGGATCGAGCCCGCCGACGCCCGAGGGGAAATCGGACCGGAGGAGAAGTCGAGGATCGTCCGCGACGCGGCAGCGCGACGGACGGTGGTGATGGTGGGGGACGGCGTGAACGACGCCGTCGCCCTCGCCGCCGCCGACGTCGGGATCGCCGTGCACGGAGGCGCCGAGGCCGCGCTCGCAGCCGCCGACGTCTTCGTCACGCGCAGCGGCGTCGCGCCGGTTCTCGAGGTCTTCGAGGGAGCGCGCCGGACGATGCGCACGATCCGCTGGAACCTCGCCTTTTCGCTCCTCTACAACGTCGTCGGAGCGGGACTCGCCATGGCGGGGCTCATCAACCCGATCGTCGCCGCGGTCCTGATGCCGCTCAGCTCCCTCACCGTCGTGGGGACGACGGCCGCATCGCGGATGTTTCCGTCTTCCGGGGAGGGGACGTCGTGAGCGTGATGTTCATCCTCCTCCCGGCCTCTCTGCTCTTCGCCCTGGGTGCGGTGCTCGTTTTTCTTTGGGCCGCCCGTTCCGGGCAATACGACGATGTCGAAACCCCCGCCTCCCGCATCCTCGACGAAGACGACTAGTTGCTATACTGCCCGGCCGCCTCGAGCGGTCATCCCATGAAATCGAAACGGATCCGCAATTTCTCGATCATCGCGCACATCGACCACGGAAAGACCACCCTTTCCGACCGGCTGTTGCAGCGGACGGGCGCGGTCTCCGACCGGGAGATGCAGGACCAACTCCTCGACGCGATGGACCTCGAGCGCGAACGCGGGATCACGATCAAAGCGCACGCGGTGACCCTCGCCTACACGGCCGCCGACGGCGAGGACTACATCCTCAACCTCATCGACACCCCCGGCCACGTGGATTTCAACTACGAGGTCTCCCGGAGCCTCGCGGCCTGCGAGGGGGCCCTCCTCGTCGTCGACGCGAGTCAGGGGGTCGAGGCGCAGACGCTCGCGAACACCTATCTCGCAGTCGAGGCCGGGCTCGAGGTGATCCCGGTCCTCAACAAGATCGACCTCCCCGGAGCCGACATCGAACGCACCAAAGAGCAGATCGAGAACATCATCGGGATCGACTCGGCGCACGCCGTCTCCGCCTCCGCGAAGGAGGGGATCGGCATCTCGGAGATCCTCGAAGCGATCGTCTCGCTCGTTCCTCCCCCGCGAGGGTCGTACGACGCCCCCCTCAAGGCGTTGATCTTCGACTCCTGGTACGACCCGTACCGTGGCGTCGTGATGCTGATCCGCGTCGTCGACGGCACGATCCGGAAAGGGCAACGGATCCGCCTCATGGCGACCGGAGGGGTCTACGACGTGGAGGAACTGGGGATCTTTTCCCCCAAGGCGGTGATCCGCACGGAGCTCGCCGTCGGCGAGGTCGGCTTCCTGATCGCGAACATCAAGAAGATCTCCGACTGCCAGGTGGGCGACACGGTCACCGACGCGAAGACCCCGACCGCGGAGCCGTTCCCGGGCTTCCGCGAGATCAAGCCGATGGTCTTCGCGGGCTTGTATCCGACGGACGCCGGGCAGTACGAGGACCTCCGGGACGCGATGGAGAAACTGCGCCTCAACGATTCGTCGTTCTCCTACGAGCCCGAGTCGTCCGGCGCGCTCGGCTTCGGGTTCCGTTGCGGCTTCCTCGGCCTACTCCACATGGAGATCGTCCAGGAGCGTCTCGAGCGCGAGTTCAATCTCGACCTGATCACCACCGCCCCCGGGGTCTCGTACCGCGTGACCACGACGAGGGGCGAGGTGATCGAGGTTCACAACCCCTCGAAACTCCCCCCGCAGCAACACATCGAGATCATCGAGGAACCGATCATCACGGCGATCATCATCTCGCCACCCGACTACCTCGGCGGAATCCTCAAGTTGTGTGACGAACGGCGCGGGATTCAGCGAAAGTTGTCGTACCTTTCGAAAACGCGGGTGCTCCTCGAATACGATCTCCCGCTCAACGAGATCGTGCTCGACTTCTTCGACAAGTTGAAGTCGGTCAGTCGCGGATACGCCTCGCTCGACTACCACTTCGCGGGCTACCGAGAAGACCGCCTCGTCAAGATGGACCTCCTCGTGAACTCCGAGCCCGTCGACGCCCTCTCGGTCATCGTCCACCGCGACAAGGCGGAAGCGAAAGGACGGGCGCTCGCGGCCAAGATGAAGGAGCTCATCCCCCGCCAGTTGTTCGAGGTGGTCATCCAAGCCTCGATCGGGGGGAAGATCCTCTGCCGGGAGACGGTGCGGTCGATGGGGAAGAACGTCCTGGCCAAGTGCTACGGCGGGGACATCACCCGCAAGCGGAAGCTCCTCGAAAAGCAGAAGGAAGGGAAGAAGCGGATGAAGCGGGTCGGCCGGGTGGACATCCCGCAGGACGCGTTCCTCGCGATCCTGAAGGTCGATTGAGCGGCTCACGGGGCCCCCTGCGCGGGTCCATCCCACCCTGCCGGGGGCCCCTCCGAATCCTCCGCGGCGGAGCCAGCCGCCGTCGATTCCGGAGGAACGATGGGTCCCCGCGGGAAAAAATGCCAGCCGTTCCCCCAGATTGCACGGATACCGATCTGGACGAATAATCTCAAAGGTTCGCCGGTCCCCTGGAGTTCAACCCCCGCGGAGGGTCCCCCGAAATGCGTCCACTCCTTCTTGCCGCGTTGCTCTTCGCGCTGACGGGAGCGGCGGCGGCGCAGACCACCGTGTACGTCTCCCCGACGGGGACCGACCCGGCCGACTGCGCGGTCTCGACGAACTGTCGGAGTTCGGCAACGGCGTGCCGGACGCTCCAGTGCGCGATCGACTCGACGGTCGGCGGCGAGACGATCCGAGTCGCCCCCGGCACCTACAACGAATGCGTCACCGCGTTCTTCGTGGACGGCGGGTCCGGGGCCCCGGTCCCGGCCGATCTCACGATCGTCGCGGAGGACTACGAGGTCAACCGCCGGTCGGACACGACGATCCTCGATGCGACGGGACTCGACTGCTTCGTGGACGTCGGCGGACAGATCGTGTTCCTCCCGGTGGTGGAACTCGGGGACCGGGCGGTGCTCCGCGGATTCACGATCAAGGGGAACCAGGGAGGAGGAGGGGTCCGCGGATACGGCGCCGTGCAGATCACGAACAACGTCATCGAGGGAAACTCCGCCCTTCGGGGGGGCGGGGTGTACGTCTATACCGGCTACTACGTCACGGACATCGACGGCGAGTCCGCGATCAAGCAGAACGTCATCCAGAACAACGCGGCCGCGCTCGGAGGAGGGGTCATGGTGCGCGGCATCGCCTTCTACGGCGCCGGTGGAACGGTAACGGTCGAATCCAACACGATCGCCTCGAACACCGCGGAGAGCGACGCCGGTGGGTACGGCGGCGGGCTCTACGTCCTGACCGACTCGTACGACCCGGCCGACGTGTCGCGCGTGACCATCACGAAGAACTTGATCGACGGGAACTCGGCGACCCTCGGCACCTCGGGCGGGGTCGCGTACGGGGGCGGTCTCTACGTGTCGACCTACGGCTACCCAGCGTCGGGAAGCGAGGTCATCGACGTCGACGACAACGTGATCCGAAACAATCGGGCCGAAGGGTACGGAGGGGGCGTCATCGCGCAGGTGCTCGGAACGACCGGCCCCGCTTCGAGCGGCGATCCGGGTTACGAGGTGCGGGTACGGAACAACTCCGTCACGGCGAATATCGCCGACGGCGGAGGAGGAGGCGTCTACGTTTACGCCCAGCACGCCGACCTCGATTCCACCGCGAAGACGACTCTCGCCGTCGAGGGGAACTCGATCTCGGGGAATTCGCACACCGGCGCCGTCCAGTCCCCGTTCGTCCCCGGCGGAGGCGGAGGCGTCTACGCCGAGATCATCCAGGCGCGAAACCTGACGCCGACCGTGGACATCTCGTTCGAGAACAACACGATCCAGAACAATGCCGCCGCGACGGTCGGCGGCGGGGCGAGCCTTTACGTCCTCGCCGACTCCCAGCCGGACGGCGGCGCCACCCTCGCGACCGACGCGAGGGTGCGATTCGAGAACAACCTCGTCGTGACCAACACCGCGTCGAACCTCGGCAGCGACGCGGAGGGTGGCGGGGTGCACACGCTGCTCGAATCCAGGGGACTCGCGACCGCGACGGCGTCCCTCGAGTTCAACACGGTCGCCGCGAACTCCGTCGATCCGGGAGGCGCCGGCGTCTATGTCGACGCGTTCACCTACCAGGACACCTCCCTCAACCTTGGATCGACCGTGACCGAGGTTTCGAACTCGATCCTCTACGTGAACGAGGAGATCGAACTCGAGAGCGGCTTCGTCGGCGGAGCGGACCAGCGGTCACTCACCGTCCGTTACAACGACGTCTATGACGTGGCCGGTTCGCTTTACGGCCCGAACGTCGGGGACCGGACCGGCCAGGCCGGCAACCAGAGCTTCGATCCCGAGTTGAGCGCGTTCTACGTCCCCCTGCTGTGTTCCGCATCGATCGACGCCGGAGACCCGCTCGAGGGGCCCCGCGACGGTTTCGGACGTCTGACGTCGGAGCCGCAACCGAACGGGGGAATCGTGAACCTCGGCCATCTCGGGAACACGCTGAACGCGCCGCGGACGTTCCCCGACGTGAGCGGCGACGGGATCGTGGACGGCGTCGACGTCCTGCGCATCGCGTCGTCGTTCGCGTCGATCTCTTCGCAGCCGGCCCGATTCAATCCGGCCGCCGATCGCGATCGCGACGGTGACGTGGACGGCGACGACCTCTCGTACGTGGCCGCCTTCTACGGCCAGGCATGTCCCTGAAGGTCGGGCAGGAGAAGACGATGAATCGCATCCCATACGCTCGAATGGAACCGAAAGGAGACCGAATGGGACGGTGGGGCTTGGCGGCGATCGCGATTCTGGCGCTCGGAACGACCGCGTGCGGAGGCGGAGACGACAATCCGGCTCCCGTCGGACCGGTGGCCTCGTTCACCCCGGGGACCGCGACCCCCGGTTCGATCGCCCAACTCGCGGGAAGCGCGAGCGGCACGAGCTTCACGATCAAGATCTCCGCGACCGATATTCCCGATTTCTTCGGGGCCGCGTTCCGCATCCGGATCGATCCCGACTTCGTCGCCTACCAGGGATTGAACTCGGCCGGATCGTTCCTCCGCGACGGCGGGGTCACCAACCTCGACTTCCGCGCCGACGCCACGACCGTGCCGGGTCAGGTCATCGTGAACGCCACCCGCGTTCAGAACGCCGGGGGCACGATCCCCGGAGTGGACGTCGTCGGGACCCGCGAGCTCGTCTCGCTCACCTTCCGCGTGCGGACGTTTTTCAACGAGACCGCCGACGCCAACGCGAACGGGATCCCCGACGGCAGTCTCGAGTTCATCGACCCGCGCGAGGTGTGCGACTCCGATCAGCCGGTGTGCACGCCGATCTCCGTCACCTGGTCGGCCGGATCGGTGCGAGGCATCTGATCACGGAATCGTCGCCGTCGTCCCCGCTTCGATGAAGACGGTCCCGCGCGGTTTCCCGTCGAGCTCGACGGCGTAGGCTCCCGGCGGCAGGTACCGGAGGAGCCACGCCGATCCCAGCTCGGGCGTTTCCACGGGCTGGATCGCCCCGCCGGCGGTCCGGGAGAGCACACCTCCCCAGTCGAGGCCGGTCGCGTCTCGGACCGCCGGTCTCCCCGTCGAGCCGGCCCCCCGGGCCACGAGGAGCTGCCCGCATCGAACCGCCGTGACCGTCACCTCGAGGTCGCCGTCCTCGGGAACGACGATCTCCTTCCGACCGATGCCGTACCCGTCGACGCGGAAGATCACCTCCGCCGGACCGGGCCCGAAGGGGCACTCCTGCACCCCGGAGACGCCGCCGTAGCTGTGGCGGCTTTGCCCTCCCGCCGTGACGCACTCGAGCGTCCCGGGAAGCCCGGGCGGGTCGCTCTGCATCGTGACGCGCACGCGTGGCCCCGGAGTCGGCAGGAGCTCGACCGAGAGCGCGTTCGCTCCCTCCCGGAACTCGACCTCCCGCTCGAGGGTCTCGTAACGCTTCGCTCCCACCCGAAGCGCGTGCGGGCCGGGACGGGAAAGCGCGATTCGCGCGCGCCCCGACGCCGTCGTGCTCCCGAACCCGCACCCGCCGTCGCTCACCGACACGTCGATGTCGAGATCGAACAGGTTCCCCCACGAGCGGCTGGTCATCGACGCGTTGCATTGCGCCCCTTCGGGCGTGAGGAAGATCGACGCGTTTGGAACGGGCTCTCCCGTCTTCCCGTCCCGGACGAGGACGTCGACGAGAACGGTCGAGACGGCCAGATCGACTCGAACGACTCCCTCCGGCGGGAGATCCACCTTCCTGTCCGCGCGCCCCTCCGCACCGATCGCGGAGAAGAGGTAGGTCCCCGCCTTCTTGTTCTCGAGGCGCCACCGGCCGAGGGAGTCGGTCTCGACGGCTCCGTCGGTCGCCATGCCCCCCTCCCTGAGTTCGGAGACGGCCACGACGTAGTTCGACAGCGGGCGTCCGTCCTTGGTGACGGTTCCCTCGACGGTGGGCCCGTCGCGAAGCTCGACGACCGTCGTCCGCCCCGCGACGATCTCGACGGCCGTCTCGGCTCCCGGCGGGAGGGCCGCTTGTCCCTTCCCCGGAGCGAGGTCGGAGAAGTGGACGCTCGTGCGGCCGGAGACGGCGGCGGAGTGACTCACCCCGCGGCCGTCCCGAACCATGACCCACCGGCTGGGCGGCAGGTCCACGGGAACCCTCGCCTCGACCGCACCCGCGGGGGCGAGCGTCAGGACAATCTCGGAGTCTCCCTTCGCGAGGACATCGGGCTCGACGGCCGCCCCGAACCCGGGCGCCGTCGCGACGAGGGACTGCCGCGGTTGCGGATCGGCGGGAAGCGCGAACGTCCCGCCCACTCCGGTCACCGCGACGGCGATCGCGCGATCGACCGAGACGGACCCCTGGTCCGGAACCAGCCTCACGGTGGCCCCCACCTGGGGTGCTCCGGACGGATCGAGAACCTTCCCCCGAAGTCCACGCGCGCGTCCGAGCGGCAGGACCAGCCCGGAGCGCGTCTCCCCCGCCTCGACCGTCACCGCGAACGGCTCCCCTCTCCGATACCCCTCCGCGCTCGCGACAAGGCGCAGCGATCCCGGCGCGGCGTCGGCAATCCGGAATGTCCCCTCCGCGGTCGAGGCCGTACGAGAGGCGAGCGCCCCCGAATCGGCGTGCGCGAGCACCTCGGCCCCGGGGACCGGCTCCCCCCACTCCCCTTCGACGGAACCTTCGAGGATGACGCCTCGCTCGAGCTCGATACGCGCCGATCCGACCGAGAGTTCGAGATCGTCCCGGACCGCGGTGCGGTATCCCTCCGCCGAAACCTCGAGACGCAGGCGGCCCGACTCCGGAAACCCGGCGAGCTCCGCCCGCCCGGAAGCGTCGGTGAACCCCTCGACGTTGAAGACGAGCCCCGCGGAGCCGCTTCCGAGCACGCGCGCCCCTTCGATCGGCGCCCCCGAACGGTCGACGACCTCGACGGCGACCGCAGCACCTCGCTCCACCCGGAGCACCCCCAAGTCCTCCGTCGTTCCCGCCTCCGGAGCATCCCCGCGCACACGCAGCGGAAGGCCGGGCTTCGGGCGGACGTAGAGATCCCACTCCGAGGAAAGAAACGGCCCGAGCCGGAGCGAACCCTCCGCCGAGCACGGCGCTTCGAGCGCCGCCCCGGGAAGGAGCCGCGAGAGCCAGGCCGATTCCCTCTCCCGGACGGTGAGCGCTCCCCGGCAGCCGACCGGCCGGTCTTCCTCATCGGCGAGGCGCGCGACGAGACGCACCGGCCGCGCGAGGCGGAGGGTCACGATCTCTTCGGGGGGCCGCGGAAACGACCGTGCGGCGAGGCCGAGAGGATCGTCCCATCCCCCGGCGGCGAGGAGAACCGATCCTTCGGGGTCGGCGGGAAACGCGAACGTCCCGTCGGCCGCCGTCCCTCCCTTGAGCGGTGAGGAAGGACCGCACGTCCAGGCCCCGATCGGCTCGGCGCGACGCGGGATTCGTTGCGCCGCGGGGGCGTCTTCGGGGAATTTCCCCCAGATCCGTACGGCGACCGACGCGACGGGAAGCCCGTCCGCGCCGACGACCCTCCCCCTCACGGTTTTCGGCGGCCGCCACGAGGCGAGCACGGCGTGGGAGCCGTGCCCCAGGGGTCCGAGGTCGGACCGGCAGGTCCACCCGTCCTTCCGGCGGACGAGTTCGATGCGGTAGCGACCCGCCGCCACCGGTCCGAGCGCCAGCCGGGGGGGCTCGTCCTTCTTCGACGGCGCGACGAGCGGCTCTCGCGCGGCGAGGGTGTTCCCCCCCACCGCGTACAATCGCGCCTCCATCCCGTCGGCCGACGTCAGGCCGCGGACGAACCCTTCGATCCGCGCCGCAGCGGTCACCCGGCAATCGACCGATGGGCCCGCGACCGCGGCCTCCCCCACCAGGAAGCCTTCGGCCCAGCACCGGACTTTCTTGCACGCCGCGAGGACCGGGATGCGCCCGTCCACCCCCACGGTCGCGCCGGGACCCGCCGGGTCGGCGCACGAGACCCCTGCGTGGGCGAGGGGCTTGTCCCCCGCGGGATCGAGGACGCGCACCGCGATGCCGTCGGCCTGCTGCGCGGACGCGAGGGATGGCAGGAGCAGAAAGAGAAGAAGGATCGATCCATCGCGGCGCATGGGCCTCTCCTCGCATCGAGGTCGTGCGAGGAGTCTCTCGCGAGGCCTCCGTACCGGTCAAGCCGAAGGCGAGCGCCGGCCGTCTCCGATCCGAAACCCCGCGCTACGGGGCGGGGTGGAGCGCCTCCCACCACTCCGGCCGGCCTTTGAGCCACCGGTCGAACCAGGCGACGATCGAGCGCGACCAGACGATCCGCTTCGCGTGGTCGAGGATCAGGTGGTCCTGCCCCTCGATCTCGAGGAACTCCGACGGCGCCCCCACGAGGCGGAGTGCGGCGAAGAACTGGTCGCTCTCTCCGACGGGCACGTTCGTGTCCGAGGCGCCGTGCGTGAGGAGCACCGGCGTTTTCACCTTGTCGGCGTGGTAGAGCGGGCTCCTTTCGACGTAGATGTCCCGCCGGTTCCAGGGAAACGAATCGGCCGTCGCCCCGGCGCTGTACGGGACTCCCCAGTACCCTTCTCCCCAGTAGGACGCGAGTTGGGAGATGCCGGCGTGAGCCACGGCCGCGGCGAAACGATCGGTCTTGGTCACGAGGGTCATCGTCATGAAGCCGCCGTAAGAGGCGCCGATGCAACCCAATCGCTTTCCGTCCACCGCGGGGTGCGCCGCGAGGAACTTCTCGGTCCCCTCGAGGATCTCGGCCGCGGTGACCGCTCCCCAGTCGTTCACGTGAACGGACGAGGCCTCCTGTCCGTACCCGGTCGCGCCGGTCGGTTGGATCACGTAGACGACGTATCCGTTCGCGGCCCACCACTCCTTCGGATAGCGGCCGCCGAAGTCGCGCTCGACGGGAGTCGTCCCCCCGTAGTAGTAGACGATCGCGGGGTAGGCGTCCCGGCGCGTGGCGTCGTATCCGGGAGGAAAGTAAACCCGCCCGTCGACCTCACGACCCTGCGAGGTCGTGAAGCGAAAAGGTTCGACCGCTCCGGTGCGAACCGCGTCGAACCATCCGCCCGAGGGTTTCGCGAGGAAACGCGATTCTCCCGACGCGAGATCGACGAGCCGGAGCGTCTCCGGCTGCCAGGGCGAAGTCCCGGTCACCGCCGCCACGGCGGCGTTCTCGGCGAACGCCCAATCCTCGATCACGTCGACGCCCGTTTCGAGCATCTCGATCCGCCGAGACGCGACGTCGTACCGGAAGAGGCGTTCGAAGTCCCGGTCGGCGGCGCGGAAGTAGACGTTCCCATCCCGTCGGCTCCAGACCGCTCCCGTCACCGCGGGGTCGAACTCGCGCGTGATCGCCTCGACCTCGTTCCTCTCCGGGTCCCAGAGATAGAGCTGTCCGTCGTACTCGTTCGGCACGACCCCCGGGGGGACGTTCTTCCCCGCGTCGCCGAAAGTCGACGGGCTCCCGAGGACGAGGAGTCTTCTCCCATCCGGCGACCACGCCACCGCGGTCAGCCATCCCGACTCGAGGAGCTTCTTGGCCTCACCCGAGGGGAGGCGCAGCTCCCACAGCTCCTGCACGGTGTAAGGGCGGGCCTTGAGATCCTCTTTCTGGCGGAGGAAGGCGATCTTCTCCCCGTCCGGAGAAAAGACGGGACCGCCCACGGAGAGCATTCCTGCGGTCAGCCGCCTGCGAGCTCCGTCGGAAATCCTCACGTGGTGCAGGACCTGCCGGTCGCGCCACCCTTCCTGCCGGTCGGCGACGCCGCGGTGGAGTTTCACCCCGCGCTTGTCCTTCTCCTCTTTGATGGTCGCCGCGTAAACGATCGCGTCGCCCGCGGGGGACCAGACGTACCCCGCGAAGTTCTCGATCCGCTCGAGGAGCGGGCGGGATTCCCCGGTTTCGAGATTCGCGATCCACAGGGTGGAAAACGACTTCCCGTCCTTCGACGCCTTGCGGTCCTGGGTCACGTAGGAGAGCGTCCGCGCCACGGGGGACCAGCCGACACCGGTCATCTCGAAGCCGCCGCGCCAGCTTTGCTGGAGCTTCCCGTCCGAGGCCGAGCGGAGCTCGATCCAAGTTTCGGTGTCGTCGGTTCCCGGAACGATCCGCGATAGGGTCGTGGCGACCTGCGTCCCGTCGGGAGAGATGGCGAGAGAGGTGATCTGCGGGGGATCGAGGATGTCGTGGATCGTGAGGTCCCGCTCGGGGGAGACGTCGGTCGACAGAGCGTCGAAACCGGCCTTCTCGTCCTTCGCCTCGAGGCTCGCACCGACGCTCCACTCCTCTTGCCGTGCGGGATCGCGGATCGTGCGGACGACGAGGAGATGGGTGCCGGTGGGGATCTGGATCTTCCCCGAGACCTTCTCCGGCTCTTTCCCCTCGTCCGCCTTTCCGGTCCCGCCGGATGCGACCGGTTCGCCGTCGAGCCACGCCCGTCGCGGGTGCTCCCCCTCGATCGTGAGCGTCATCTCGCGGAACCGGTCGGTTCGGATCCGCGCCGCGAGCCACGCCACTTCCGGGACATTCCTGGTTTCCCCGGCCGGCGCCGCGATCGCGACCCTCCCGTCGCTCCCGGTCTCCACGGCCCGCCATCCCTCCTTCCCGTCGGAGGGATCGAGCGCGCGCACGTCGAGGAGGACGTCTTCGAGCATCTCGGGGAGGCCGTACGCCCCCGGTTTCTCCTCCGCGAACGCGGGAAGCGGAACGGGCGCGGGCCCGAGCACGAGCCACTCGGTCACGGAGATCGTCGGCTTGGCGGTGTTTTCTCCCATCGTCGAGCCCCCGGGCGTCTGCGCAGCCTCGACGGCCTGGACGACCAAGATCAGAGCCAGAGAAAGGGGAAGGGTTCCGATCGCGGCGTTTGTCATGGGGCCAAGAAGATATCACCGTGAATTCGGATCGCGGCACCCCTTCCGGAGACCTCGAGCACGGTATCTTCCGCTCCATGTCGACCACCCGGGAACGCGATTCCACTCCCGCGATCGAGCGTCTCCCTCGGCGCGTGAAGGACGACGACGTTCGCGCGCTCGCGGCGCTCCTCATGGACGCCGTCGCGTCGGGGGCGGCGGTGAGCTTTCTCGCCACGCTCACGCTCGAACAGGCCGAAGATTGGTGGCGGAGATCGTTGCGGAACGCCCATCCCTCCGCGATCTTCCTCGCCGCGCGCGACGCGGGCGCGATCGTCGGGACGGTGCAGATGCACCCGGCCTGGGCGCCGAACCAGCCGCACCGAGGGGAGATCGCGAAGTTGCTCGTCGATCGAAGCCGGCGGGGCGCAGGGCTCGGGACCCGCCTCATGCGCGCGATCGAGGACGAAGCGGCACGCGCAGGGTACCGGCTTCTCACGCTCGACGCGAAGCGCGGCGGGGAAGCGGACCGCCTCTACCGCAAGCTCGGGTGGATCCACGCGGGGACGATCCCCGGCTTCGCTTTCGATCCGGACGGGGTCACACCGCACGACGCGGTGGTGTTCTACAAGCGCCTGACGGGGTAAAAAAAACGGCACGCGGAAGAGACGTCGCGTGCCGTTCCCAATTGGGGAGGTCGGGACGTTTGTACACGTCTTCCCCGACGCAAGTCCAATGTCGCACGACCATATCGCTGCATCGACCCCGCACCCCGAGCCCGCCTAGAGTTTCTTGAGGAATCGCGCCGCGGGCTCGGGGAGCGGCGCGTCCGAGCGCACCGCGCTCACGTAGGCGATCCGCGGGACGTCCGCGAGCTCGCGCCGTTCGACTCTCGGCCCCGGCGCCCGCTCCGAAAACGCGATCGCAGGAACCGCCGCGACCCCCGCCCCCGCGGACACGAAGCGCCGAACGAGCGAGAGGTTTCCCACCTCCACCGCCGGTTCGAAGCGAAGCCCCCGTTCTTCGAAAAGGCTCTGGAGACGCCGGCGGAACCCCGACCCGGGCTGGAGCGCCACGATCCGCTCCCGCCCAAGGTCCTCGATCGAGATCGTCCTCCGCCTCGGCGCCGCGCCCACGGGGAAGAACGCCTCGATGCGTGTCTCGAGGAGAGGCGCGAACGAAAGGCCTTCGGTCCGCCCGCCCGGCTCCGGGGCCACGAGAAGCGCGACATCGATCTCCCCTCCGCGCAGGGCGTCGAGGAGCCGCGGCCCCGGACCCTCGAGGAAGCGCACGGACAAGTCCGGAGTCTCCCGAAGGAGCCGCGCGAGCGTCTTCGGGAGGACCTCGCGGCCGAGCGCATCCCCCGCCCCCACGCGGAGCGATCCAGGTCCCCCCAGGGGAAGTCCCGCTGCGGCGTCGAGCGCCTCGACCGCGCGGATCGCCGTCTCCGCGAGCGGCAAGAGCCGCGCCCCCTCCGGGGTGAGGGCCATTCCCCGCGCCCGCCGGACGAAGAGCCGGACCCCCCAGGCGGTCTCGAGCTTCGCGAGGCGCGCGCTCAGAGTCGGTTGCGTGCGCCCCAGCGCCGCCGCCGCACGCCCCACGCTGCCGAGCCGCGCGACCGCCGCGAACGCCCGGAGCGCGGGAAGGTCGGAGGCCGAGTAAAACATTGACTTCATCAATTGGCAAGATATAACAAATCGATTGGATCGATAACGAAAACGGGGGTAGGGTACGGGCGCCATGAACGTCCTTCCCGTCCACCGGCTCGAGATCGGCCTGCGGCCCGGTCATCGCGATCCGCGCGGGGAGGGGATCGCCCGGAAGGTCCGCAGCTTCCTTCGCATCCCGGTCGGCCGGATCCGCACCCGCGACGTCTACCGGATCGAGGCCGACCTGAACGAAGAGGAGGCGCGCCGGGTTCTCCACGAAATCGCCGACCCGATCCTTCATGTCGGCGCGATCGGGCACCTCGAAGACGGCCCGTTCGACCAGGCGATCGAGGTCGCCTACAAGCCGGGGGTGACCGACCCGGTCGGGAGATCGGCGCTCGTCGCCGTGCGCGACACCCTCGGCCGCCCGCTCGACCCGAGGGCCGCCGTCTACACCTCGACCCTCTACCTGTGCGAGGGTCTCGACGGGAAGGAAGCGGGCCGGATCGCCTCGGAGCTTCTCGCGAACCCGGTCATCCAGAACGTCACCGTCCGCTCCCACGACGACTGGCGAAAGGCCGGCCCCGACCTCTCGGTTCCGCGCGTCCGGGAGCACGCGCGCCCCGCAGTCGCGACCGTCGACCTCACCGGAACCGACGCCGACCTCGAGCGGATCTCGAAAGAGCGTCTGCTCGCGCTCTCCCTCGCGGAAATGCGCGCGGTGCGGGAGCACTTCGCGGCGCTCGCGCGAGGGGAGCGCCGCCGCGACGCCGGTCTCGGTCCGTCCCCGACGGACGTCGAGATGGAGGCGATCGCCCAGACGTGGAGCGAGCACTGCAAACACAAGATCTTCAACTCGACGATCACCTACCTCGAGCCGGGCCGGCCTCCCGAGACGATTCGCTCCCTCTTCCGGACCTTCATCCGGGGAACGACCGAGACGCTCCGTCTCCCCTGGCTCGTCTCGGTCTTCCACGACAACGCCGGGGTCGTCGCGTTCGATGACGCGATCCACCTCGTCTACAAGGTCGAGACCCACAACTCTCCTTCTGCCCTCGACCCCTACGGCGGGGCGATCACCGGAATCGTCGGCGTCAACCGCGATCCGTTCGGGACCGGCCTCGGGGCCGACCTCCTCGCGAACGTGTGGGGCTACTGCTTCGCCTCCCCCTTCTTCGAGGGAAAGCTGCCCACCGGTCTCCTCCACCCGCGTCGCGTCCGGGACGGAGTGCATCAAGGGGTCATCGACGGCGGGAACCAGAGCGGCGTCCCGTACGGGCGCGGATGGGAGCTCTTCGACGGGCGCTTCCTCGGAAAACCCCTCGTCTTCTGCGGCACGGTCGGCGCGCTTCCCGTGAAAGTCGCGGGAAGGCCCGGCCACGAAAAGGGAGCCCGGCCCGGCGACCGGATCGTGATGGTCGGCGGCCGCATCGGCGCCGACGGGATTCACGGCGCGACCTTCTCCTCCGCCGCGCTCGACGAGTCGGCGCCGATCCAGGCCGTACAGATCGGCGATCCGATCACGCAGAAGCGGATGTTCGATTTCCTCCTCGAAGCCCGGGACCTCGGCCTCTACACCGCGATCACCGACAACGGCGCGGGGGGACTGTCCTCCTCGGTCGGAGAGATGGCGCGCGTCCCGGGCGGCGCCTCGCTCGATCTCGAGAAGGCACCGCTCAAGTATGCCGGCCTCGCCCCGTGGGAGATTCTCGTCTCCGAAGCGCAGGAGCGGATGACCGTCGCGGTCGCTCCGGAGCGAATCGAGGCGTTCCTCGATCTCGCGCGGCGCCGCGAGGTGGAAGCGAGCGACCTCGGGGAATTCACCGACGACGGCTTCTTCCACGTCCTCTACGGAAAGGAAACGGTCGCCCTTCTCGACATGAAGTTCCTGCATGACGGCGCACCCGATCTCGACCTGACCGCGCGGTGGGTCCCGCACGTCTGGCCGGAGCCCGCGTCCGAACCGCCGGCCGACCTCGGAGAAACGTTGATCGCGATGGCGCGCCGGCTCAATCTGGCCTCGGGGGAGGAGAAGGCGCGGCACTACGATCACGAGGTCAAGGGCCTCACCGTCGTGAAACCCTGGGTCGGCTCTCGGGCCGACGTCCCCGCCGAGGCCACCGTCTTCCTCGCGAGGCACGGCTCCTTCCGCGGCTATGTCCTCTCCGAGGGGGTGAACCCCTTCCTGTCGGACATCGACACCCATGCCATGGCGCGCGCGGTCGTCGACGAGGCCGTGCGCCGGCAGATCTGCGCCGGCGCTGCACTCGATCGGATCGCGCTCCTCGACAACTTCTGTTGGCCCGATCCAGTCGCCTCTCCCGCGAACCCGGACGGCGAGTACAAGGCCGCCCAGCTCGTCCGCGCCTGCCGCGGCCTGCACGAGCTCTGCGTCGCCTACGGGGCGCCGCTCGTCTCGGGTAAGGACTCGATGAAGAACGACTCGACCTTGGGGGGCGTGCGGATCAGCGTGCCGCCCACCCTGCTCGTGTCGGCTCTCGGACAGATCGACGACGTGCGGAGCGCCCTGACCCTCGAACCGCGGGCGGAGGGGGACCTCGTCTATCTCCTCGGAACGACGCGCGACGAGACGGGGGGGAGCGAGTACTTCCGATGGCTCGGCGAGCGCGACGGTTTCCTCCCCGAGGTCGGGAAGCCGGCGCCGTACGTGGGGAACAAGGCGCCGTGCGTGAACCCCGAGGAAACCCTGCCGCTCTATCGCGTCCTCGAGAGGGCGATCCGGGACCGTCTCGTCCGCTCCGCAGCGACGCCGTCCCGGGGCGGGCTCGCGTGGGCCTTCGCGCGGAAGGCCCTCGCGGCGCGCCGCGGCCTCGATCTCGATCTCGACGTCTGTCCCGACCTCGCCTCCCTTCCGCCGGCGATCGCCCTCTTCTCGGAGTCGTGCGGGCGGTTCGTCGTCACGGTGGCCGAAAAAAACGCGGACGCGTTCGAGTCCCGCTTCGGCGGCATGGCCTGTCGTCGCGTGGGTCGGGTCGCCGGCGATCGTCGGATCCGGGCCCGCCTGCGCGGGCGGACGGTTCTCGACGTCGATCTTTCCGTGCTCGGCCGCGCGTGGAAGGAGACCCTCGCCGATGTCTGAATCGGTCGCCGTCCTCGTGATCACGGGTCTCGGTCTCAACTGCGAAGCGGAGACCGAGGCTGCGTTCCGGATGGCGGGGGCGCGCCCCGAGCGAGTCCATTTGCTCGACCTCCTCGACGGGACCGCGAGGCGCCGCCTCTCCGACTACCGCCTCGCCGCCTTCATCGGCGGCTTCGCGTTCGGAGACCACCTCGGGGCGGGAACCGTCTTCGCGAACAAGATCCGCTGGCGACTCTACGACGACCTCTTGCGATTCGTCGAAAAAGGGGGGCTCGCCCTCGGGATCTGCAACGGCTTCCAGACGATGACCCGCCTCGGACTCGTTCCGGGCCTCGACGGCGACTACCGCACGCCGCGTGCGACGCTCGCCCCGAACGAGCGCCCCGGCTACCGCGACGCCTGGGTGACCCTCTCCTTCGACCCCTCGTCGCCGTGCGTCTGGACCCGGGGTCTCGAAACGATGGACCTCCCGGCGCGGCACGGCGAGGGCAGATTCCTCTGCGAAGACGATGTGCGGGAGCGGCTCGAGGCGGGTCGGCAGATCGCGTGCCGGTACCTCGGTCCGAACGGGAAACCGACGCAGGAGTGGCCGTACAACCCCAACGGTTCGCCGGGGGCGGTCGCCGGGGTATGCGATCCGTCGGGGCGGCTGTTCGGCCTCATGCCGCACCCGGACGCGTATCTCTACCCGTTCCAACACCCGCGCTGGTTCCGGAACGGGGACGTCCAGGAGGAAGGAGCCGGGATCCGCATCTTTCGAAACGGGGTCGAGGCTGCGATCGGGATACCATGAGCCCCAGGGGAGGGCCCCGGGACGTGCCCGAGTCGAGCTACAACGCCACGCTGATCGGCCGCGAGGACCTCCACGCGCACCTCCGGATCTTCCGGGTGCGCCCCGATGCCGAGCTTTTCGACTTCGAGCCGGGGCAGTACTCGGTTCTCGGACTGCTCGGCGGGGAGCCGAGGATCCCCGAGGCGGACCCCGAGGAGCCTCCGACCCCCGCCGGGACGATGATCCGGCGCGCGTACAGCATCGCCTCCTCGAGCCTCGAGCGCAGGTATGTCGAGTTCTTCGTGAACCTCGTGTCGAGCGGGACCCTCACGCCGCGCCTGTTCGCCCTCCCCCGCGGCGGCCGGATCTGGCTGGGGCCGAAGGCTGCCGGGATGTTCACGCTCGACCGCGTGTCCCCGGAGCGAGCGGTCGTGCTCGTCGCGACCGGCACGGGATTGGCCCCCTACGTCTCGATGCTCCGGACGATCCTCGTTCGCGAAACGGCGCGGCGTTTCGTCGTCCTTCACGGCGCGCGCTACTCGTGGGATCTCGGCTACCGCGGCGAGCTCGAGAGCCTCTCGAGGCTCCGCCCGAACCTGACCTACATCCCCTCGATCACCCGGCCCGAGCGAGACCCGCACTTCGCGGGAGCGGTGGGGCGCGTGCAGGCGCTTCTCGAGCAGGGGATCGTCGAGAAGGAGGCGGGAGTCCGTCTCGACCCCGCGCGGACCGAGATTTTCCTCTGCGGAAACCCGGACATGATCCGGGAAGCGAAGGCGACGCTCGTGGGGCGCGGTTACGTCCCCGACAAAGGGCGCGAGGCGGGAACGCTGCACGTCGAGGAGTATTGGTAGGAAACTCGAAGCGACGCGTTCGTGCCGGGACCTCGTCGAAGATTCTTGGGGGGGGGGG
>CAZVOE010000040.1:0-5006 GCA_964628935.1 uncultured Acidobacteriota bacterium | reverse complement strand
CCCCCCCCCCCCCCCGCGGGACGCAAAGATTGCACCTGCGTCCCCGAGAAACGCTCGATGAATCGAGTACCACGGATGGCGTGCTTCTTGCCCGGTCCCGTTCAACTGTGCGCGAGGATCTCGATGGTTGGACCGCACGAGTGCAGGCACAAGATGGAGGTCAGCCTATGTCGCGAATCGTGATTGCTTGTGTGACGCTTCTTCTCCTGACTTTGGGTGCAGGAAGCGCGCAGGCCGCCCTGACCTACGTGAACCTGGGGGGGGAGTCCTGGACGCTCCACACCGCATCGACGACCGGACTCTGCCATGTCTCGGGGTCGGGTTCCGATTTCACAGTCACCTGCGATGACCAAGACGGGAATGCCGCCACCCTCGACAGTCGGAGGGGGTGCATCCAAGTACTCGGGCGCGCGCTTTGTGCGGTCGGGGTCTGGGACCTCGGCGTCGACACGGCGGCCACTCTCACCTGCGGTAACGGATCGAAGTTCAACGTCAGCGCGGGAACCCAAAGTGAAACCTGCAACGAGGGGAGCCAGGACGGAGGGAGCCTTGAGTGCTCCGGACCCGGTCCGGAACAGGGCCAAACGAGTTTTGCTTCGGCGAACTGCACGGAAGGCTGCGGAGACTCCGCCGGCGCCGGCTGCTGCTGCAATCTCGCCACAGAAGGTTGCAAGGTCGGAAAGACGTGCCACTGAGTCGAAGATGGACTCGGGTTGGAATGGACCGAACCGGAGGACAGAAGATGCGTGCGAGAGAATCCGTCATCGTAACGGCCGTCCTGCTGTTCCATGGCAGCGCGTTCGCGGAACGAGCGATCATCCTCGTGAACGGTGTCGATTTCACCTTGCACACCGGCGGTCCCGGGGGCCAGTGCATCGTCACTCCGCTGCTCGATCCCGAGAGCCTCGATGTATCGTGTTCCGATTCCACCGGGAACGCCGCATCCGCCAACACCGTGACCGGATGTCTCGCGAGCTCCATGCGCGGGCTATGTGCGAGCGGCGACTGGGGCTACGAGACGAGCGCATCGACGCAGCTCAACTGCGGAAGCGGATCGTCGTACAACGTCACGACCGGCAACACGAATGGAAGCTGCTCGACGCAAGGCACGGGCTCCGGAAAGACCGCGACGTGCGACGACCTGCAGGGGAACAAGGCGCAAGCGAGCTGCGACAAGGGTTGCAACAACGAGTTCAAGGGCGGAACAGGCAATTGCTGCAAAGCCGGTGACGATGGGTGCAACCCTGGTCACTGACTCCCGGAGGGATAAGGGGACTGGCACCTTTTCCGGTAACCAGTAAAGGTGCCAGTCCCCTTTCTTCATTGGCGATCTCGATCCCCGTCCGTCGGCTTGGCCGACCCGCCTCGGTCCCGCCCGCGTCGCCGACGAAGAGCAGTTCCGAGTCGAGATCCAGAACGAAGAGCGTGACGCTCGTCTGGAGCCCCTCGAGGGCGGAGGTGCGAAACCCGACGTCGGCCCCGGTCGCGCGCACCAGGGGATCGACCGGTTCGGCGGGCTCTCCCGAACGCGGATCGACCCGGATCGTCGCACCGCGGGCGTCGTTGCTGTGGTAACCGGCGCCGAGGTTCACGTAAACCTCGGTTCGCGACCAGGGGCCGAGGACGAGCGAAAGCTTCGGGCTCAGCAGAAAGTCCGACCGGGTCCCGGAGTTCTCGGCCCGATCGCTCGAGACGTCCGCGTGGAACGCATCGCCACGGAGTCCGGCGCGGGTCCGGATCCGGGCGTGCCACTCGATCTCCACGTCCACGAACGCCGCGCCGAGAAGCTGCGCAACATCGTCGGCACGAACGGTGTCTCGCGGAACGCCGGCGGACGTGTCGAACAGTCCGTTCTCGATGAAGTCCGCGCGCGCCTCGACGCCCCACCCCCAGCGCGCGGCACGTGCGCCCGGCCCCGCGATGTACCCTCGTGCGAAGCTCGCACCGAGCGCCGTTCGACGATCGGACTGGAGGAACTCGTCGCCTTCCGTCGGGTCGTCGAGGAAGTAGGTGAAGTTCGAGAGAAGGTCGAGGGAATAGCGGAGGACATACCCCGAAAGCGTCGCCGTCGAGTCGCCCGTCCGGGTCTTCCACGATGCGGAGAGGCTGTAGCGGCCCGATTCCCCGCCGAGATCCTCGTCGAGAGAGCCGAAACGGCCGACGAGTCCCTGCGCCACCGCGCGCTTCGGGATCTGGTCGGTTGCGTCCCACGCTCCGTCGTACGCCATTGCGGTGATCGTGATCCCGCGATCGGCCTCGCCCCGCGCCCAGCGGACGAGGCCGTTCCAGCGACGGAAGTCGTCGGGTCGCTCCCAGGGGCTGTCGTAGTGGGAGAACTCGACCGCGCCGAGGACGGTTCCGCCGCCCAACGGGAGCGAGCCCGCGGCGATCGCGCGCGCGTAATCGTCGGTCCCGGCGACGAGATCGACGATCGGCCGATCGAGCGCGCGGACGAGGTCGAAGTCGACCGATCCGGCCGCCGAAAAGTCCCCGACCTCGGCCCAGTAGGGTCCCTTCCGGAACCGCGCGCGCTCGACGAGCTCCGGGATGATGAAGTTGAGGTCCGCATACCCCTGGCCGTGCGCGTGCGTCGGGAGGTTCAACTGCATCCCGTCGATCGTCACGCGGAAGTCGGTTCCGTGGTCGAGGTTGAATCCGCGGAGGAAGTACTGATTCCCTTTTCCTCCACCGCTGTGCTGCGTGGCGATCGTACCGGGGACGGTTTCGACGAGTTCCCCGGGACGCAGGAGCGGACGCCGTTCGAGGTCTTTTTTTCCGGTGACCCCCTCGGACGCCGAGGTCGCGATCCCGACGAGATCGTCCGCCCGTGCGGTGACCTGCACGTCCTCCGGTGTTTCGGGAGCCGGTAGAGGCTCCTCGTCCCTCTGCTCTTCCTGTGCAAGAAGTCCGACGGAGCAAGCCATGGCGAGCACCACCGACGCGGCCGCCGGTTTCGTCAATGGAAACACAGATCCCCCCTCCCGCGTCACGCGGGTGTTTCCTCCGAATCTCGTCTCGTGGATGACTCGGAGATCAGGAAGGTGGGGCTCGGGGAGAACGGCGGATGGCGAGCGGCGCGCGGCCTCGCCGACCCGGAGCGGCCGGAGTTCGAACGGAGGGCGTCCGTTCCGGAGGAGTCGCCTGCGTGTGCTCGAAGCGGAGCTCGCCCAAAGGCGCCGTGCCCGGAAGGAAGCGCGCGGACTTGCGGGGGTCGTCCCGGTCCGCAGGGGGCGACCAGGGATCGGCCCTCCCCTCCTCGGAACCGACGCCCTCGCCGTGCGCGTGACCCGTATTCTCGTGCTCGTGGAACCCGAAGTGGGCGTGGTCGTGGACGACGTGCGAGGAACCGCTCAGGTGATGGTGTGGGCGATCATCAACGGGGGCGCCCAACCACAAGAAACAGACGAAACCCAGAAAACCGGAAACTCTCCGCTGGAGGAAAAAATGGGGACTGGCACCTCTTCCGCGGACGCTCGCGGAAAAGGTGCCAGTCCCCGTTTCTCTCATCGCGCCTTCTCGAGCGCGCGTCGGGCGTTTTCGAGCGACGGATCGAGCTCGAGGGCCCGTTCGAGGTGAGGCACGGCGCTTCTCCGGTCTCCCCGGTTGAGCGCAAGGATTCCGAGATTCGCCCATGCGACCGCGTCGTCCGGATCCGAGGCGACCGCTTTCTCGAACCACTCCGCGGCTTCGCCGTACGCCTTTCGCTTCAGGGCGACGGTGCCGAGGCCCGTCGCGGCCCCGGGTCCCTCCGGATCGAGGTCGAACGCCGCTCGGAACTGCGCTTCGGCCGCTTCGAACGCTCCCCCATCGTCGAGAAGGTCTCCGAGGCGCACCCGGAGCGCGGCGTTCCCGGGGGCGAGCGCAACCGCGCGCTCGAGGAGCGAACGCGCCTCCGTGACGTTTCCGGCGGCGAGGGTCAGCGCGCTCAGGCGTTCGAGCGCGTCGATCCGCCTCGGATCGCACGCGAGCGCCTGGCGGAATCGCCGTTCGGCCTCGGCGCGATCGTTCCGTCCGACGAGCGCGTTCTCGCCGAGACGGTACGGCGCCTCGCAGTGGTCGGGGAACCGCTTCAGGACTTCCTCGAACACCGCGTCCGCCCGGGACGTGTTTCCCGCCAACTGCCAGGCGCGCCCCAACTCGAGCCGGATCCACAGGTTCCCGGGGTTCGCCGCGAGGATCTTCTCCATCAGGGCGATCGCCTCGTCGTAGCGTCCCGCCGCGAGAAGACCGGTCGCGCGCTTCGTATCGAGGAACTCGCGGACGCGGTCCTTCGGGTCGGGGAGCGAATCCCGGTCCTCGTCGTCAGGATCGGGGGGAGCGACGGCTCCGACGTAGCCCAAGCTCTGCAGCCGGTCGACCACGTCGGAGTCCGCCGGACGGCTCGCCCCCTCCGACGCCTCCTTCTCCAGACGCTCCACCCACTCCCGTACGAGCGCTCGCCCGGTCTCCACCTCTTCCGGACGGTCGGAGGCGAGATCGCGCGTTTCGCCGGAGTCCTCCCGGAGGTCGTAGAGCTCCGGCCGGGGCGCGTCGATCAGCTTCCAACTCCCTTTCCGCAAGGCGTACAACTCGCTCCAGCCGAACTCCAGCCGAGGGAGGAGGTTCTCGACCAGCACCCCGTCCCCCGCCTCGGGCGTCTCTCCCCGAAGCAGGAGGGGAGAAAGATCCCTCCCCTGCGTCGCGTTCGAGAATCCGACCCCCGCGAGAGACGCGATGGTCGGCGCCAGGTCGACGAGGGAGATCTCGTCGTCGAAGACCGCCCCGGCGGGAAGCTTTCCGTCCCACGCGACGAGGAGCGGGACGCGGACCGTCGGCTCGTAGACGAATAGGCCGTGCTGGGTTTCCCCGTGCTCGCCGAACGCCTCCCCGTGGTCCGCCACGACCACGATCAGGGTGCGATCGCGCCGGCCGAGTTCATCGACGCCGCGAAGGAGCCGGGCGATTTCCGCGTCGGTGTAGGCGATCTCGCCGCGGTACCGATCCGGGAAATCCGACAGGAAGGGCTC